>CAINHP010000142.1 GCA_903848905.1 uncultured Pseudomonadota bacterium | reverse complement strand
CATAAAGCGTGGGGGCGACACGACTATCCACTCCGCCATAATTTTCCTGTCAATGGACAGCCGGCTGAGATTACGCCACCCGATACGGACTACCATTTTGTAGAGGCACATGGGGTAGGAGTTTATGAAATTCCGGTTGGGCCTGTTCATGCAGGCATTATTGAACCAGGGCATTTTCGTTTTCAAGCCGTTGGCGAGTTAATTTTAAACCTAGAAGAGCGACTCGGTTATGTGCATAAAGGCATCGAGAAAATTGCGGAAGGTCGCACACCTGAAGGTCTTGCAAAATTAGCAGGTCGCGTGTCCGGCGATACGTCGGTGGCACATACTTGGGCGGCTTGCACGGCAATGGAGCAGGCTGCTAGTGTTGAAATTCCAATACGGGCGGCGTTGATTCGCGGCATTTTTGCAGAGCGTGAGCGCATTGCAAATCACATGGGTGATATTGGCGCAATTGGCAATGACGTCGCATTTACGTTTGCCTTTATGCAAATGATGCGACTTAAAGAGCTTTTGTGTCGCACGAATTATGAACTATTTGGACACCGTTTTTTAATGGATAAAATCGTTGCGGGTGGTGTCAATATTGATATCAATGACGCGGCCGGTAAGTTCATGCTTATCGAAATTAACGAGTTGCGTGTGGAATTAGCGCAAATTATTCCTGCTATTGATTTAAGTTCTTCACTCGAAGATCGTATTTATACTGCCGGTTATTTATCACCGCAGACGGCTGAATTATTCGGTACGCTCGGTTTTGTCGGGCGAGCGAGTGGGCAAGATTTTGATGTGCGTCGTGATGCGCCTTATGCCCCGTATGAAAATGTCAAAGTGAAAGTACCTCTTGAAACACAAGGTGATATTGCTTCACGTTTTTGGGTGCGTTATAAAGAAATCAATGTGTCACTCAAATTAATGGAGCAATTTATCGCTCAATTAGATTTATTGCCTGAAGGCGATTTAATAGCACCTTGGACAATTCCTGACAATGGCAGTTTTGGTTTGGGCATTGTTGAAGGGTGGCGCGGTGAAATTATCACGTATGTAGCGTTTGGCAGAAACAATGTCATTTCGCGTTTTTATCCACGTGATCCAAGTCAATTCAATTGGGAACCGCTTGAAAAAGCCGTATTAAATAACATTGTGCCCGATTTTCCTGTGTGCAATAAATCCTTTAATTGTTCATATTCCGGTAGTGACCTGTAGGGTGGCATGAATGTTTGATATATTTAAAAAGATTGTAACCACCGGCATTGTCACAGAAAAATACAAAGCCGCTTATGATGAAGAATTAGCCACACTTGGCATTGAAATCAAGCGGCGTATTGATAAACAATTTTCGGGAAGTTTAGCCATTCGGCAAGTGGATGCGGGGTCGTGCAATGGCTGTGAGCTTGAAATTCATGCGCTCAATAATCCCTTTTATGACGTGGAGCGTTTTGGGATTCATTTCGTTGCGTCACCGCGTCATGCGGATATTTTACTTGTGACGGGCGTGGTGACGCGCCACATGCAAACCGCGCTACTTCGCACTTACGATGCCACGCCTGATCCTAAATGGGTCATTGCAATGGGCGATTGTGCGAGTTGTGGCGGTGAATTTGGCACGTCTTATGCTTCATGTGGGGCAGTGAGCAATGTCATTCCTGTTGATATGACAATTAGTGGTTGCCCACCAACACCTCTTGTTTTACTCAAGAGTTTATTATCGTTGATGGAAAAATAAAAATGAAAAAGACAGTTATCAATGCTGTTTTATTGGCGAGTTTGCTTGTTCCTTGCGTCGGGCATGCCAAAACAGTGGAAGATTTTCAAACTTGGGGAAATGTGACCGCAACGGGTAGTTTAGGCGTCATCAGTCCCGATTTGCAAAAAATGAAATATTGGCTTGAAGGGCAGGGGCGTTTTGGTAATGATACGTCACAATTTTCTCAAGGTATGCTTCGTGCCGGTTTGGGTTACGCTGTGGCTGAAAAAGTCAGTGTGTGGCTGGGTTACGCATTTGTTCCAACCGATGAGCCTTTTGCTAAAAAAGCTTTTGATGAACATCGCATTTGGCAACAAGTGCTTTGGAGCGATAAATTTGCAGGCGTGACGCTGACAAGTCGCAGTCGTTTTGAGCAGCGTTTTATGCAAACAGGTAGCGATGTGGGTTGGCGTTTTAGACAACTATTTAAAGCCTCTGTGCCGGTTGCTTATGATTTTAGTTTAGTGGCCTCTGACGAATATTTCGCTAACATCAATAAAACCAATTATGGTGCGGATGATGGTTTTGATCAAAACCGTGCATTTGCTGGTGTTGGTTACAATTTCAACCAAAATATCAAAACGGAAGTGGGCTATATGAATCAATATATTCGCAAAGCCTCCGCGCCCGATCGTCAAGATCACATTTTATCAGTGAATTTGTTTTTGAATTATTAAATCGCTCTAGCGTGTTTGATATAAAAGAGGACGCTTTGGCGTCCTTTTTTGTTGATATCATCAATTTTGATTGACAAAAAGCTAATTTTTAACAAATTGTCTTTTATAAAAACCTAATTTCTTGAATATTGGATGTCATGATGTTTACAATAAACATTTTATTCAATTGTAAATCGCGTGATTTCAATTCAAGCCATTCCTGCATAGCGTTTTTTGTTGGACAATAATATTTAGCCATGAATACTTTAAACAATCAAAAAATACTGTTTAATTTGTTTAGTTCCATAGTGGGCTAATTTATATGATTGTATATAACAACTTATTAATATGAAATTTTAGTATGCAGTGCATGTTGTAGAGTAAGAAGATGTAGAACCTCCAATTCCCGGATTTGTATTACAATTTATTCTGCTTGGTTGATATGATGGCGCTGGTGGCGAAGTTAATGTCTTAGCTAAACCTGTAGCACCTCCAATAAGTGCATGAAAT
>CAINHP010000141.1 GCA_903848905.1 uncultured Pseudomonadota bacterium | reverse complement strand
TTAAATCAAGGTCTGCCCGAGCAACGTACAGTTGCGAATTACGGTTTGGGGCTTGTTGCACTGAAAACACAAAATTTCACACAAGCAGAAAGCATTTTTCAAGGCTTAGCGCAGCAATTCCCTCAGCAACCGCAGTATTCATCCGCTTTAGCGCGAGTTGCACTGGAGTCAAGTAATTACAAAATAGCGCTTGATCGTTATCAAAAATTAACGAATAAATTTCCTGAAAACGATGCAATTAAAATTGAATATGTGGGCGCGTTATTGAAAGCAGGTGAGCCGAGTAATGCAAAAATTGTATTGGTTCAACTTTCACAAAAAATGCAAAGTTTACCTATTTTTACGCAATTATTAGCACAGGTTTATGGTGATTTGAATCAGCCTGCTGAATCGCACCGTTATCTAGCAGATTATTATTTTGCTATGGGTGAAACGCAACAAGCTATTTTGCAAATTCGCTTAGCACAGCAAATGCGCAACATCAGCCCCCAATTAGTCGCCATTTTACATGAAAAATTGGCATTCTTATTAGCAACTGATGAGCAAGAGCGGCGCAGATAAAGTGTGTTGTAAACTATTCGTTTACACCTACCCATGTATCAGCAAACCCAGAAGTTTTCTTAACTTTATTGGCATAAGTATTTGCTTCGCCTTTGGTTTTGAAACCGCTGACTTTTAATCTATAACGTGTACCGCTGTCGGTAATATCTACTGGCGCAATTTCAACAGGAATGCCTTGTTGTCTTAATTCAGCCGCTTTGCTTTCAGCAAACCATTCTTGTTGATAAGACACAACGTTGACAGAATACTTACCTGCAGGAACAGGTTTTGGTTCAGTAATATCTGCATTTAGACCATCCTTGTGTGCATGCGTATGATGTTTTTCACCATTTTCTTTCGTGTGACCAAATGCCATGCCTCGCGTCATGCGACCTGTGTAGGGTGTTTCTTTTAAAATTGAATCAAATGTTTCAATTTTAACAGGTTCTGCATTGTCAACTTTTTGACTTGGTTCTTGCGCTTTAGGTGATTCTACTGCTTTTTCAGGTGCTTTTTTTACCGGTTCCGCCAATTTTGCTTCTGGTTTAGCCGCTTCAGGCGTAACAGGATTAAGTTCAGGAATGGCAACAGGCGTTTCAACTTTTGGTTTTTCGCTTGAAGGTTTACTGTTGAGTAAATTGACAGGCGAATCCGATTTTTCTGTTGAGGGTTTGGGATCTGCTAAAGGTTTAATTTCCTCTTTTTCTTTTGATTTTCCTTTTGAAGAAGCATGTTTAGAGGCTTCTTTTTTGGGCTCAGGTTTTACTTCTTCTTTGATAACAGGTTCCTGTGCGGATTCCGTTGGTGCAATTTCAGGAGCAATACTGGGCATAATAACGTTAGACACAGGCGGTGTGATTTGCGTAGCAGCTAATTTATCTATTTTTTGGTTCAATTGTTCAACAGAATTTTTGATATTTTCAATTTCTTTTTCTGGATTTTTGGCCAAAAAGTTATTGATTTTTTCATCCAAATGCGTGACATGCTCGTTAATGGCAGCTTCTTCATTTTTTGAATTAAAAGCCATATAACCAACGCCACCACTACCGATTAATCCAATAATGCCAACACTTAAAGCAATATAACTAAGTTTTGTATTTTTCTTTTTCGCGTCTTCAAGACCGGCAAATTGTTTTTTCGCATGTGCTTCAACTTTATCTGTATCAGCGCGTAAACGTGCTAAATCATGATCTTTTTCGCCTTTGATCTCTTCTTTTACTTTGGCAATAAGCGCGCCTTCGTCAAAAGCTGCTACTGCAGCCACGGCCGCTACTGCTGCTACAGCAGGAGCAACATTTGCAGTAGATGTTGATTCTTTAGATGTTTTTACTGGCTCTTCTTCATGTTCATCAAGTTCTTCAGGACTGTCTTCTGAATCCGTAATCCAGCCATCATCATCACCATCGTCTTCTGCAGTAGTCTCGTTAGTTTTTGCTAAATCAACACTCGCATCATCTTCATCGCCAGTAATCCAGCCATCATCACCATCGTCTTCTGCAGTAGTCTCGTCAGTTTTTGCTAAATCAACACTCGCATCATCGTCATCGCCAGTAATCCAGCCGTCATCATCTTCTGCAGTCGACTCTTCAGTTTTATCAGTTTCTGGTGAAGTTGCATCGTCTTGCGTTTCTTCTTTGCCCATTTCATCTAGCCAATCTAAATCATCAGCTTCATTTACAGGCATCGCATAAGCATTATCGGTTGCGTTGTCGTCTAGTAAGTCAAAACCAGAGGCGGCTGTTTCTTTTTTATTTTCCATAGTGTCATTTAAACCTTCTAATTGGGGAATCTCATCAAAATTGTCATCGAGAGATTCTTCAGACGCAGACATTTCGAAAAGAGGTGTTGCCTCTGTATCGGCAACATCGTCAAAGTTATTAAATTCTTCTTGATCTGTATTGATTTCATCTTGAGAATGAATGTTTAATACATCCTCAAAAGGGACTGAATCCATTAAGTCATCTAATGCCGCATTGATATCAACGTTTAATTGTTGATCATCTTCCTCGGTTTGTTCGATTGATTCAACTGTTTTAACCGTTTCCAGATCTTCGTGCTCTTGGTTTTCTAAAATAACGTCTTTATCTAAGGCGTCATCTAGTGAATCAGGGTTTATTTCGGCGTCAATAATTGAGGATTCTTCACTAATCTCGGCTTTTAATTCATCACTAATTTCATCGAGTAGCAAATCAAAGTCAAAATCAAAGCCTGTGCTGTCGAGTAAACCGTCTAAATTATTGTTGTTTTCAGATGATTCGACCGCTTCATCGTCTATTACTACGTTTTCTAATGGTGTATCAAATTCAGTAATATTGGTTATGCTGTCATCGATTTCTACCGCCACGACTTCTTCTTCAATGACTTCATTTAACAACGCATCAAATTCGTCATGTTCTCTAGGTGCATCTAAATCAACGATGTCTTCTACGCTGTCATCGGACTCTACCGTAGCGACTTCTTCTTCGTTTACACTATCTAATAACGCATCAAATTCATCATGTTCTACAGGTGCATCTAAATCAGCGATGTCTTCTACGCTGTCATTGGAGTCTGCCGTAGCGACTTCTTCTTCGTTTACACCATCTAACAACGCATCAAATTCATCGTGTTCTATAGACGTATCTAAATCAGTGATATCTTTTACGCTGTCATCGGACTCTGCCGTAGCGACTGCTTCTTCGTTTACACCATCTAACAACGCATCAAATTCGTCATGTTCTACAGGTGCATCTAAATCAGCGATGTCTTCTACGCTGTCATTGGTGTCTGCCGCAGCGACTTCTTCTTCGTTTACACCATCTAATAACGCATCAAATTCATCATGTTCTACAGGTGCATCTAAATCAGCGATCTCTTCTACGCTGTCATTGGTGTCTGCCGCAGCGACTTCTTCTTCAATGACTTCATTTAACAACGCATCAAATTCGTCATGTTCTACAGTTGCATCTAAATCAGCGATCTCTTCTAAGCTGTCATCGTTTTCTATCGCAGTGATTTCATCTTCGTTTACATCATCTAACAAAGTATCAAACTCATTGTGATCTATTGGTGCCTCTAGTTCATCGATGTCTTCGAAAAGTTCATCATCGTCTAAAGTAGAAAAATCACCTTCAGTTGTGCTGTTTAATAAATCGAAAATTTCATTTCTTTCTACTTGTGATTTGAAACCTACAAGGTCTTCGATCACCTCATCTTCTAAAATAGGGGGAATTTCTGCTTCGTTAGCACCCTCTAATAAATCGTCGATGTCATTACTTTCAAGTGGATTATCTAATTCGACAACCTCATCAAGAATATTATCGACAGTGAACGTTGGTATATCTCCTGCAACAGAGTCCAATAATGCATCCATTGCAGCGGTTTCTTCGGGGGTATCTAATAATTCAACGTCTTCTGTGGTCTTTTCTGTGTGAAGTGCCGCAATATCTTCTTCAATCTTGGCTAAGGTTTCGTTAAAGCTAACCAGCTTATTTGTTTCTTCTGGAACAGTTACAGGCGTTTCATCACCTGATGATTCCTCGCTTTTGCTTTCGGATTTTGCAGGTGTTTCTTGCGGTTCATTAGTTGGAAGTTGTGCATCAAGTACTTTCTTGGCGCGTTTTAACATGACATCAATGGCATCACCTGATGGCGGTTCGTCATCCAAGGATAGGGTAGACGTTGCTTGATCAAGACGCGCATCTAAATTCGAATCTAAAATTTCGCGTGCGGCTTTTTTTTCTGAGTCTTTTTTTGATGAATTTGTCATGGTTTATATAGGCTGAAAAATAAAGTATAAGACCGTTATTTAAAAAGATGTTGCGCTATAGTCGGTCGTTTTTTGTTATGCTAATGCCTGTTGAAATGAACAGGCGTGAAATTTCGTTTTATTTAACGCTAAATTCCAAAAAAATCTTAGAGAAATTACTGTTATGCAACTTGCTGTCACTATTTTAAGTAACCACTCATTTGATACTATTTCCGAATTAATACTCTCAACATTAAGCTGCGGGTGTCGCATTGTTGATATCAAATCCTCGCGGTTTGGTGATCTACATTGCGCCTATTTTCTTGTCGAAGGTAATTGGAATCAACTTTCTAAATATGAAAGCACGTTGCATGCCATCGAAAAGAAAATGCAAATTAAAATTCACAGTTGTCGTATTGAGAAAAAACGCGTACTTGAAGAAAACATGCCTTATATTATAGAAGTTGTTGGGCTTGAAAGTAGCGATATTTTAAATAAAGTGGTGACATTTCTAAATGAGCGCAGTATTGATGTTGAAGAAGTGAGTGCTCGACGCTATCCTGCTCCGTATTTAGAGGCACAGTTATGTGCAGCGCGTTTTGTTATCTCCATTCCACAAAATTTATCTTTATTTCTCTTTCGAGATGAATTGATGTATGTTTGCGATCAAATTAATGCCGATGTTATTTTTGAACCTTTTCGGAACTAAACCATGAACCACGTAACATTACAAACTGTTGTCCCTAATTTTACTGCAGTTGCTACGAATAGCGCGGTACTGCAACTACAGGATTATCTAGGTCAAAATGTATTGCTGTACTTCTATCCTAAAGATAATACATCTGGTTGCACCAAACAAGCGCAAGACTATAGAGATTATAACGCGCAATTCAATGCTTTAAATACTGTTATTTTAGGGGTATCTCGCGATAGTTTGCGTTCACATCACAATTTTAAAGAGAAACAGGGCTTGCCGTTTGATTTAATTTCTGACAGTGATGAAGTTTTGTGCCAATTATTTGACGTGATAAAGCAAAAAAATATGTATGGAAAACAAGTTCGAGGTATTGAGCGGAGTACGTTTTTAATTAACGATAAAGGCGTTTTAGTTCAGGAATGGCGCAAAGTGAAAGTGCCAAATCATGTTGTTTCGATGCTTGATTTTCTTAAGGCAATGTAAGCGTTGAATAATAGGTCAAAATCCGAAATAATCAATTTTTGATGCGTGTATTTTGGGCTGTAAATAACAAGCATATACCTAAAATGGTTTCCCACGCATCACCAAATTCTTGTCCTTTTGCTTGGCGATCTGCTTTTGCACTCAAGCTTAAAATCTCGAATAAGTGATTATGTGATAAACGTTTAAGCGCTTTTTCCATAAGTGAGGCGCGTTTATCCCAAATTTGATGTTGGCGAAAAACGGTGTCTTTGCTTTGACCGCTTGATAGTGCGAGTTTTATTTTGCTTATCGTTCGTGCTTCGCGCATAAGTGCCCACAAAACAACGGGGGCTGCGATGCCTTCAGCTTGCAGACCAGCTAATACTTTAAAAAGGCGATTGATATTGGCGGCAAGTAATGTATCTATCAATTTAAATACGTCGTAGCGCGAATTATCAGCTACGGCATCAAAAATTTGCTCAGCAGTTAGAATACCACTGCCATAAAGTACGTAGAGCTTTTCAATTTCTTGTGCTGCAGCCAGTAAGTTGCCTTCAATTCGAGAAGAAAGTAATTGCATGCCGTCTTTATCCGCACTTAATCCTCGCTGTTGCAGTCTATTTTTGAGCCATTGAAGCAACTCTTCACCTTCAAGTGGACGAATTTGAATGGTGATGCCGACTTTATCAATAGCTTCAAACCAGCGCGTTTTCAAACTGGCGCTGTTAAGTTTGCCACAAGTAATTAACAAAATGGTGTCAGCAGGTAAATACTCACAATATGTCGTGAGCGTTTTTGCACCTTCCGTTCCAAAGTTTGTACTAGGTACGCGCAAATCCAGTACTTTTTTATCACCAAAAATAGAAAGCGATGACGCGGCATGGCTAATATCCGACCAATTAAAACCGGAATCGGTTGAAAAAATATCGCGCTCTGAAAATCCGGCACGTTTTGCCGCTTGTCGAATAGCATCGCTGAGTTCAAGGATTTGCAGTGGTTCATCGCCACTTAATAAATAAACAGACGCTAGATTTTTTTGCAAAGCATTAGCAAGTTGTTCGGGCTTGATGCGCATTACTTTTTACTTTTTTCAAGTGTGGAGCGTGCTTGGTTAAGCAATGTTCGCACCATTTGTTGCGTCATTTCACCTCGTAGGGTAGCTTCTTCATTATCGCGGGCGAGAATCGCTTGTTGATCATTGTAATAGTCGCGTCTGACTTCGAGGGGTTGGCGCGGCAATAATATAGCATCTTGTGGCGTGGCTAATTCATATTCAACACGGTAATGTAGTTCGTATTCATTGGCTTTTCCCCGTGCACTAAGTGACAGTGTTCGACGTTGAAATTGTTCATCAAAAAGCTTGATGACCATCATGGCGCCACTGCGTGATTCGGTGAGTTTTCCGCCAGATTTTGCTATTTGTTGACGCAGTTGTTCTCGCATGGCGGGTGATCCACCTTCGAGATAAACTTGTGTGAGCTCATGAGGCAGCTGATACGCACCGCGTGTATGAAAACCACATGCACTAAGCGTGAGGGTGATACTTAAAATAAGCCATGAAAGTGGGGCAGCGGTGTTCGTCATGAAAGTGAGTGTGAAATTGGCCGTTGAGATAAATTAGGGTCTATGCAACATAAAAAAATGAAAAAGAGCAAAAATACGAGACACATAATTTTTGCTCTTTGCGAAAAATTATTTTTTGATAATGATTTTATCGTCAATAATTAATTCTGAAATGCCACCTAAAGAGCCTTTTAGTGTGCAGCTTGCTTTTTTGAAACCGCCATTGCCTGAATTTTCACCGTCCCAGATGAGCGTAATATAGGTGTCTTTATCGGTATCTACGTGACTAGGAAAAAAGACTTGCTCATTAGTTTCATTTTGAATAGCAGCTGGACACTTTAGATTTGCCATGCCTTGAATTGCTGCATAATTGCGAATCATTGAGGCAGCTTCAATTTCTGCTGTGGATTTTTGTTTATTTTGGCCGACCATTAAAAAACCAGCACCAAACACGCATGCTATGGCAATAATTAATTTGGTGGTATTGCTCATTGGTTCTTTTTCTTCGCTCATAAATAATACCTTTTGGTGTTTTTGTATTAAAAATCGATGCCTTGCTCGGCTTTTATGCCAGAGTCAAAAACGTGTTTTATTTTTGTCATTTCCGTCACTGTTGACGCAACACTAATCAGTTCTTCAGGTGCATTGCGTCCAGTGAGAATTAAATGCAGCCATGCGGGTTTTTCTTGTGTAATAAAATCGGCTACTTCTTGTCCGCTAATCCAACCATATCCGCAACAATAGTTAATTTCATCAAGCAATACAACATCAAATTTTTCTGACAAAATTTGTTGCTTGGCAAATTCCCAAATTTCACGACTCGTTTGAATGTCTTGCTCAGGGTTTTTCGTGTCCCAAGTAAATCCATCACCTAACGCATGCCACTCAATATTTTCAAGTCGTTGGGCTGCTTTTTGCTCACCAGTTTGCCATTGACCTTTTATAAATTGAATGACACACACATTCATATCCCAACCCGCGGCGCGAAAAACCATGCCAAAGGCGCTAGAGGATTTTCCTTTTCCTTCGCCGGTGTTTACAACGGTTAAACCATGACGACGCTCACGTGTTTTCATGCTGTTTCTTCGGTTTTTGATGTGAATGAGTCTATCAACATTAACACAACGCCCACTGTTATAGCAGAATCTGCGATATTAAATGCTGGCCAATGCCAATTTCCATAGTATATATCTAGGAAATCAATAACATATCCATAGGCTAATCGATCCACTAAATTGCCAATAGCGCCGCCTAATATTAACGAGAGCGCGATAGCGATGAATGTTTCATTGGGTTTTAATCGTGTCAACCAGACGCTAATCACAACACTCATCCCTACAGCAAGTCCAGCAAAAAGCCAGCGTTGCCAGCCTCCTGCATCACTGAGAAAACTAAAGGCAGCACCAGTATTATGCACATAAGTTAAATTAAAAAATGCAAAGACAGCACGCGATTCATAGAGTTGCATCACGTTGTTGATAATTAATTTACTGGCTTGATCAAGACCTAATGACAAGACGGCAAGCCAAAGCCATTTCAACATGGGAAATTTAGGCATAAAGTCTTTTTTCTCCTTCGCCTGCAATGTTTTCAACGCAGCGCCCACACAATTCCGGATGCTCAGGATTTGCGCCTACTTCTGCGCGTTGATGCCAGCAACGTACACATTTTGGTGCAGAGGAGGGCGTGACTGTAATGGCGATGTTGTAAACATTTGCGTCATTTTTAGTGAGTGTGGCATCCGACGTAATAAAGACAAAACGCAGTTCATCTCCTAATTTATCTAAAGTAGCAAAGGTGTTTTTATCGCAATTAATTTCCACATCAGCCGCTAAAGAGGAGCCAATTTCTTTTTGAGTTCGGCTATGTTCGAGTGATTGACTTACATCAGAGCGAACAGTCATGACTGTTTGCCAGAAATCGTGATTGAATGAGGTGTTAGCTTCTAAGGGCGCTAAATGCTCGTACCATGTGCTTAAAAATACCGATGCTTCACGTTTTTCAAGACTCGGTAAATGTTGCCAAATTTCGTCAGCGGTATAGCTTAAAATGGGGGCTAACCAGCGTACTAAAGCTTCGAGAACGTGGAACATTGCCGATTGTGTTGAACGCCGTGCGAGTCCATCTGTTTTCGCGGTATATTGACGATCTTTAATAATATCTAAATAGAAACTACCTAAATCAATCGCGCAGAAATGATGCACTTTTTGGAAAATAGTTTGGAATTGATAGTTTTCATACGCGGATTTAACTTCTTCTTGTAGCGTGAAGGCGCGATCAAGCACCCAGCGATCAAGCGGCAATAAGTGTTCAACCGGCACTAAATTTTCGGCTGGCGTAAAATCGTTTAAGTTTGATAATAAGAAACGCGCTGTATTACGTAGACGACGATAACCATCCGATGTGCGTTCTAAAATTTCATCTGACACGCGCATTTCACCACGATAATCTGTTGAGGCAATCCATAATCGTAGCACGTCGGCCCCTAAGTTTTTCATCACCGATTGAGGAGGAATGACGTTGCCTTTGGATTTCGACATTTTCTCGCCTTTCGAATCAACCGTAAAACCATGTGTTAAAACAGTTTTATATGGTGCTACGCCGTTCATCGCCACAGATGCGAGGAGGGACGATTGGAACCAGCCACGATGTTGATCAGAACCTTCTAAATATAAATCAGCGGGGAAATGGAGTTGTTCACGTCGTGCTAGAACGCCTGCGTGCGTCACACCTGAATCAAACCAGACATCAAGCGTATCGCTCATTTTGTCGTAATGGTCTGCATCGCTACCTATTAATTCATCAGCTTCAAGTTCAAACCATGCGTCAACCCCCGCTTTTTCAATCCGTTGCGCGACTTCTTCAATCAATTCTTCTGTGCGTGGATGTAGCTCACCGGTTTCTTTATGTACAAAGAAAGCAATCGGCACACCCCATGTTCGCTGACGTGAAATACACCAATCTGGACGATTTTCCATCATGCTTTCAATGCGTGCTTGACCCCATTCAGGTAGCCACGTCACTTTTTTGACTTCGGCTAATGCTTGTTCACGCAAATGATTCTGATTCATTGAAATAAACCATTGTGGCGTTGCGCGGAAAATAATGGGTGTATGATGGCGCCAGCAATGCGGGTAGCTATGGAGTAGCGTTTGTTGATGTACTAAACTGCCGCGAGTATGAAGTACTTCTAAAACATGCTCATTGGCTTTTGAAACGTGTTGACCTGCAAAAAGTTCCACATTAGGTAAAAACACGCCATCACTGCCGACAGGGCAATCGACAGGTAAGTCATAAACGCGACCCACTACATAATCTTCTTGTCCATGCGCAGGGGCAGTATGAACCGCGCCTGTACCTGCATCCGTGGTGACATGATCACCGAGTACAATGGGCACATGGCGATGATAGAACGGATGTTGCAGTTGTTGAAGTTCCAGTGCCGATCCTGGGCAACTTGCTAAAATGGTGTATTCAGGATTGCCATAGCGATGCAGGGCTGATTCTAATAAATCTTTTGCAATCACAAGCCGCTCGTCATGATATTGAATTAAAACATATTCCAATTCTGGATGAAGTGCTACGGCTTGATTAGCGGGTAGTGTCCAAGGCGTTGTTGTCCAAATAACGACTGAAATGCGTCCATGTCCACCAGTAGAAGAGCCGAAACATAATAAAAAATCTGCACTATCGACCGCGGCAAAACGCACATCAATGGCGAACGAATGTTTATCTTCGTATTCAACTTCCGCTTCAGCCAGCGCAGAGCCACAATCAATACACCAATGAACAGGTTTTGCGCCCTTAGTAATGTGTGCATTGTGCGCAATTTTACCGAGTGAGCGAACGATATCCGCTTCAAATTTAAAATCCATCGTGAGATAAGGATTTTCCCAATCACCTAAAATACCAAGACGCATAAAAGCTTCTTTTTGAATCTCAACTTGCTTTGCGGCATATTCGCGGCAAGCATTACGAAATTCAGCCGGTGACACTTTAACGCCCGCTTTACCAATTTTTTTCTCAACTTGCAATTCAATGGGTAAACCATGGCAGTCCCAACCTGGAACGTAAGGCGCATCAAATCCGCTCAGCGATTTGGATTTGACAATAAAATCTTTTAATACTTTATTTACTGCATGGCCAATATGAATTTCACCATTCGCGTACGGCGGGCCGTCATGAAGCACAAAGACAGGGCGACCTTTCTTTTCTTTTCGAATCGTGTGGTAGAGCTCTGCAGATTGCCATTTTTTTAATTGTTCAGGTTCACGTTGTGCTAAATTGCCTTTCATCGCAAAACCGGTGCTAGGTAAATTGAGCGTTTTTTTATAATCTACAGTCATTATATGTAATCCAAATAAAAGAAATATTTTTAATCGTTTTTGTTATTTTCGCGTAATAGTTTTAAAAATTCATCCGCTGGCAATGGTTTGCTTTTTATATATCCTTGGTAAATATCACAGCCTTTTTCTTTCAAAAAGTCGAGCTGTGCTTTTGTTTCAACCCCTTCGGCTAATACTTTAAATCCTAAAATTTTACCCATTGCAATAATGGTAGCCGTAATTTCTCTATCATATTTAAGCTCAGGAATGTCGTCGATAAAACTTTTATCAATTTTAAGTGTATTCACGGGGAAACATTTTAAATAAGCAAGTGATGAATACCCTGTTCCAAAATCGTCAATGGCGAGTTTAACACCTTGTTCGCGCAAATTATTGAGAATAGTAATCACTTTTTCTTGGTTTTCCATGAGTCCACTTTCGGATAACTCAAGCTCTAAACAATTTGCTGGAAAACCTGTGCGTTGCAGTGCGCTTGTCACTAACTTGTTTAAATCGGTGCGTCGAAATTGGACGGGCGAGACATTAACCGCTATGGTTAGATTGGTGATGCCTTTATCGAGCCATTTTTTACCTTGATAACATGCTTCATAAACTCCCCATTCACCCATTTTTTCAATTAACCCTGTTTCTTCGGCTAAAGGAATAAACTCATCGGGCATAATCAAGCCTTTGTCGGGATCTAGCCAACGAACAAGGGCTTCAGCGCCGATGATTTCGCCGGATAATATGTCAACCTGCGCTTGATAGTATAAACATAATTCGTGATTTTCAATGGCGCGACGTAGGCGATTTTCCAGTTCAATGCGCTCACGTACTGCGCGAGTTAAGTCTTGAGAAAAATAGGCAAAACAGCCTCGCCCTGCATCTTTTGCATGATAAAGTGCTGTGTCGGCATGGTCAATTAACAATTCAGGATTTTCACCATGTTCTGGGTAGAGACTAATGCCTATACTTGCGCCAATTTGAACATTATCGCTTTGTGTCAATATAAAAGGTAAACTCAAATCAGCCACTATCGTGTCAGCGACCCGCGCTGCATCATCAATTTGGCTAATATCTCGAAGTAAAACAATAAATTCATCGCCACCGAGTCTTGCAACGGTATCCACTTCTCGCAATCGGTTCTGAATTCGTCTTGCTACTTGGACAAGTAGTTCATCGCCTGCAGCGTGCCCTAAATGATCATTGACGGCTTTGAATCTATCCAAATCCATCATCAGCAGAGCCATTCGTTTATTTTCCCGACGCCCTTGCTCAATACCTTGGCAGAGTCTATCGTAGAGTAATCGACGATTAGGCAGGTCGGTTAGCGGATCATAAAATGCTAATTTTTGAATTTTGGTATCTGAGTGATAACGTTCAATCATGAGCATCACTAAATTGGCGTATTGTTCAATTAACACTAATTCAGTTGGCAGTGGTGTAGTTACATAACGTCGATAAATTGCAATTATTCCAAGCACTTGATCATGACTGTTTTTAATAGGCTGTGACCAACAAGAGCGCAAATTGGCTAGTTGAGCGAGTTCACTAAATTTCTGCCAATTAGGGTGATTGAGTATATCCTCTACAATAACACGTTCTCCGCGAAAAGCTGCGCTGCCACACGACCCCACTTCATCGCCAATCACGATACTTTCAATCACTTGAGTGTAATATTCGGGTAAACTGGGCGCTGACCCTAATAAGAGCTTTCCAGTGGCATTATCGAGCAATAAAATCGAGCAAATCATGGAAGAATATTGCACTTCAATACCTATGGCCAATTCAGTGAGCAAACTCTGCAACTTCTGAAGGCTCATTGTATTGCTGCCCATGGCTTTTAAAATCTGGTTATGTAACGCTAAATCATTACTTTGGCGCAGTAAAACACGAGCGATTTTTCGTCTACGCAGATTCTCAAGACGTACTGATTTGTAGGCAACAATAAGGAGTAAAAATACAAAGCTTAAAAAACAAGCCGCAATAAACGCTATACCAAGATAATCTCGAAGTTTTCCTTTATCAAATTTAATATCCGAGTCATACATAAAGTCATTTAAGCGCTCATGTATTGTTGCTCTGTCAATCATGCCTACTTTTGCAAAGGTTTCCGCCATCGCTTCCCAACGAGCTGAATTCATGTGGCCAATTTCAATTAACTCAGAGATAATTAATGGTCGCATTGTCTCTGCTTCAAATTCTAAATGACTGCGTGATTTCTCCACATGATACTTATTTATTAGCAAATCAATGATTTCATTTGGGTGCGCAAGTGCATAATTCCAGCCATCAATACTCGCTTGCCGAAAAGCTTTTACGCGATCAGGGTGATGCTTAATTTCATCCTCGGAAGTAAATAAAATATCCCCGTAAAAATCCACACCATAATTACGCGGATTGATGATGTTGAAGGGGATCGCACGTTGTTTTAAATAATAAGGTTGATCCGTTAAATAAGAATGAAACGCATCGGTTTTACCACTGATAAAATCGTGCAAATCAAAACTCATCGGTTGCAAAATCATTAATTCTTTATTGATGCCTGCATTTAAAAACATCGCTAGAAAATCCGCATCTCCCTTTTTTTCAACCATCATGACGTGTTTGCCAATTAAATCACTGGGCGATGAAATATCTTTGCGAGTGAGTAAAACCGAAGGTGAATGTTGAAACATAGCCGCAAGTGCAACTAATGGTGAGCCCTGCAAGCGACGATAGAGTAAATCACTATTCGTGACGCCATATTGTGCATGTTGCTCGAGGACTTCATTGATTACTTCATGTTCAGGGGAGCCTTCAGTAATGGATACATCCAGCCCTGCGTTCGCATAATAGCCTTTTTCAAGTGCAGCATAGTATCCTGCGAACTGAAATTGATGATGCCAACGCAGTTGCAAATTCACTGAGTCATTTGCCCACGCGCTTGACGAAAAGAGAGCGCTATAAATAAATAAACTGATTTTTAATCGTGAAAGTTGCATTATCAATATGAATAACTGTGAAATCGAATTAAAAAATTAACGTGCTCGATTTTTTGCTTTAGACGGGCGCGATGTCTGACTTCCTAATTTATTGTTTCCAAATCCGGTATATTTCGTTTTGAACGTTTGGGTTTTTTCCGGTGTATCAAAGGTCCCTTTGGGCTGAAAGCTAGGAATTAAATGCGCTTTACCGTTGCCGATAAGATCTGCACGTCCCATTGCCTTTAGTGCATCACGCAGCAGAGGCCAATTTTTAGGGTCATGATAACGCAAAAATGCTTTTTGCAAACGACGTTGTTTCACACTTTTTGGGATGCTAATGTTTTCTGCCTGATTGTTTACTTTTTTGAGTGTGTCTTTACCCGAGTGGTACATGGCGGTGGCAATGGACATGGGGGAGGGCAGAAAGGCCTGTACTTGATCTGCGCGGAAATTATTGCGTTTGAGCCAAAGTGCCAATTCGAGCATATCGTAATCAGTTGTTCCGGGATGTGCGGCAATGAAATAGGGAATTAAATATTGCTCCTTGCCTGCTTCTTTAGAGTATTGATCAAACATGGCTTTAAAGCGATCATACGATCCCATGCCCGGTTTCATCATCCGGCCGAGAACATTTTTTTCAGTATGTTCGGGTGCAATTTTCAAATAACCGCCAACGTGATGTGTGACCAATTCTTTCACATATTCGGGGGATTCAACTGCTAGGTCATAGCGTAAACCCGAGGCGATAAAGATTTTTTTAATGCCTTTCAATCCTCGCGCACGACGATAAAGTTTAATGAGCGACGAATGATCGGTATTCAAATTTGGGCAGATAATGGGATAGACACAAGAAAGTTTTCGACAGGCAGTTTCAATGGCTTTATCTTTGCAGGCAAGGCGATACATATTCGCCGTTGGACCACCTAAATCTGAAATATGTCCCGTAAAAGTGGGGGAGGTGTCGCGAATAGCTTCAATTTCTTGAATAATAGAATCTTCAGAGCGGCTTTGAATAATGCGGCCTTCATGCTCGGTAATAGAGCAGAAACTGCATCCACCAAAACAGCCGCGCATGATATTCACAGAATGTTGAATCATCTCAAAAGCGGGAATATTAGCAGTGCCGTAGCTTTTGTGTGGCAGACGTGAATAAGGCAAGTCAAACACGCTGTCCATTTCATTCATTGCCAGGGGCAGTGGCGGTGGGTTTATCCATATTTCACGATCGCCGTGTTTTTGAATTAGCGGTCTTGCATTATAAGGATTAGTCTCACCATGCATGACACGTGAAGCATGCGCGTAAAAAATGGGATCATTTTTTACTACGTCATATGCAGGCAAGCGAATTGCGGTTTTTTCGCGTAGCGTTTTGATATTTTGAATCAAAGGTGCGACAGGTGTTTCATCTGACGTTTCGGTCTTTTGTGAGGTATCACAAGGAGGCTCTTCTTGATACGGATTGGCCGGTGGCGCGGTGGCACCGGGTTTGTCAAATTCAGTCGAATCTTTCACCGCAAAATCAGCGGGAACGGTTTTGACAAAATGGGCAGTGCCACGCATAAATTGAATATCTTGAATTTTTTCGCCTTTAGCAAGGCGATGAGCGACTTCAATAATCGCGCGTTCAGCGTTACCGTATAAGAGTAAATCGGCTTTTGCATCCATTAATACGGATTTTTTGACCATATCAGACCAATAATCATAATGCGCAATACGGCGCAGACTTGCTTCAATTCCACCAATGATAATGGGTACGTCTTTGAAGGCTTCGCGGCAACGGTGTGAATAAACAGAAACTGTGCGATCAGGGCGTTTTCCACCTTCACCATTGGGTGTGTAGGCATCGTTTGAGCGAATTTTTTTATCCGAGGTATAGCGATTGACCATCGAATCCATATTGCCGCCAGTAATCCCAAAAAACAAATTAGGGCGACCAAGTTGTTGAAAATCTTTTGCACTCATCCAATCAGGTTGTGCAATCATACCGACGCGAAAGCCTTGTGCTTCAAGTACACGACCAATTAACGCCATACCAAAACTCGGGTGATCTACATACGCATCACCACTAACAATAATAATATCGCAGCTATCCCAACCAAGCTCGTCCATCTCAGCGCGACTCATTGGCAGTTGTGGTGCGACACCAAATCGTTCTGCCCAATATTTGCGATAACTATTTAGATTGGGAGGGGTATTTGAAGAAGTTGACATTTTATGCGCTCGTGACATTGTCGATAAAGTTAGGATTGTACGCAATAAACTCTTTTAAGTAGCGTTTAAACGGCAATTGATATTTTTTCTCTAATTGAATAGCGCGTTTTTTCAATGCGTTGCGCGAATAAACCGGTGTGTCTTCGTGGAAAAAGATAGCAATGACATTTACCGTGCCGTGAACGGGTAACAAGAGAAGTTTTGCTTCAAATAGTCCGCCTAGCCACGAAAAAAGTTGTTTAAATTGCATCTTGTTATTCCATAAATCGACCACCAAAATGCCCTCTTTTTTAAGCAAAGTTTTACACATCGCAAAAAATTCAACATTACACAATGATTCTGCAATGCCTTGTGAATCAAAAGCATCAAGCATAATGATCTGATAAAATTCACGCTGCATATTTAATCGTTCTCGCGCATAATGTGCACCATCATCAATGACTATATTCAATCGTGAATCACGCGGTAACTCAAAATAATCATGCGCGACTTCTGCTACAGCAGAACGGTATTCTACTGCTTCCAACCGACACTCAGGAAAATGATTTAAAATGTATTTTGCTAATGAACCTCCACCTAGCCCCATTAATAAAATATCATCATTACCTATTTCGTGAAATAACAACCAACTCATCATTGCCTTGGCGTATTCAAGCTCTAGTTGATCGGGATTTTTTAATGACATAGCACTTTGTTGGGCAAACGATCCAAAATGCAGTGAACGAACGCCATCCAATTCACTAACCTCTATGTCGCCATCTTGGTCTTTGGTCTGGTAAATCATTTTTAGAGTCATATTATTTCCTAATAAATAACATTTTTAAGCACGCTCGCGTTGTGTTTAACGAGGTCTTTTAAATAATAAGTGTAGTCAATTTGATGTAAATGCTCCAAAACAATCGCGCGAGTACGCAAATCTTTGATGGAATAAACCGGTGTTTTCGGGTTAAATGCTAAACCGATAATATTGCCTCGTCCTTTGACGGGGACAAATAATAATTTCCAATTAAATAATTTTCCAAGCCAGAGTGCAATTTGCTGAAATTGCGGGCGATGCACTCCGCCCCATAAATTAATAGTTAAAATACCATCGGGTTTGAGTAGCGTTTGGCAATGCGTAAAAAAATCGATATTGCAAATCGCTTCAGCCATACCTTCATGATCAAACGCGTCAATAGCAATGATGCTGTAGCGTTTAGCCTCTTTTTCTCTATGTTTTTTGACATAGTTCGCACCGTCGTCAATTACAACATTTAAACGTGAATCGATAGGTAGCCCAAAGTGCGTCCGCGCGACTTTTAAGACACTTTTGCGGTATTCCACGACATTGACTTTGCAATCGGGAAATTGATAAAGCAAATGCTTTGCAATGGAGCCTCCGCCTAAACCAATTAATAGAGCTTCTTGATGATTAAGGGTTTCTTTAAATAGAAGCCAGCTGCTCATCGTGCGGGCATATTCTAAATACAGTCGATTAGGGTCGCTAATAAGCATACTGCTTTGGCGCGGGACGGTACCAAAATGTAGAGAGCGAACGCCGTCAACTTCCACGACTTCAATGGCGCCTTCGTTGTCATGTTCTTGATGAATTAGTACGCCATCATATTTATAGAGCGCCAATTGACTAAACAGGTTTTGGATTTTTTTGTGCGGGACTCGTTTTTCATTTAAACATTCGCTTTAGAATCAATAATACCACCACCTAAACAGACATCATCTTGATAAAAGACTACCGATTGCCCCTCGGTAATTGCGCGTTGGGGTTGCGAGAAATACACTTCACAGCGTTCATTATCTAATGGTTTTACAATACAGTCTTGATCTTCTTGGCGATAGCGTGTTTTGGCTTTGCACTGCAATGTTTGCGTGAGTGGCTGATTGCTGCACCAATCGAGTTGCTCTGCAATTAAAGAATTATGAAGCATCAACGGGTGATCATGACCTTGCCCCACAATTAAAATATTATTCACAACATCTTTATCGAGAACATACCAAGGCTCATCAGGGGCATCTTTGACGCCACCAATTCCAAGGCCTTGGCGTTGGCCTAAGGTGTAATACATGAGGCCATTATGCTTGGCAATATATTTCCCATCTGGTGTACGCATTTCACCCGCTTGCGTAGGTAAATAGCGTTTAAGAAATTCGGTAAATTTACGCTCACCAATAAAGCAAATGCCGGTACTGTCTTTTTTCTTCGCATTAGAAAAACCAGAACGCTCAGCCATTGCGCGAATTTCGGGTTTATGCAAATGGCCAATCGGAAATAGGGTGCGTGAAAGCGGTTTTTGTCCTAGCGTATATAAAAAATAGCTTTGCTCTTTATTGGGGTCTAAACCTTTTAAAAGTTGAAATTCACCATTTTTCTCATGTATTCGAGCATAATGTCCTGTTGCGATAAAATCTGCGCCTAAATCATCAATGGCATGATGTAAAAACGCTTTAAACTTGACGTGTTTATTGCACAAAATATCGGGATTAGGTGTGCGAGCGGCTTTAAATTCGGACAAAAAGACTTCAAACACCTCGTCCCAATATTCGGCCGCAAAGTTTGCGGTTTTTAGTTCAATGCCGAGTGTGTCACACACTTGCTGTGCATCAGCTAAGTCTTGCATGGCGGTGCAATACTCGGTGCCGTCATCTTCTTCCCAGTTTTTCATAAATAAACCGGTGACGTGATGACCTTGCTCAAGCAACATAAGCGCAGTGACTGACGAATCAACGCCCCCAGACATTCCAACAATAATATTTTTAGGCATAATCAAGAAATGATTTTAGTAGCGTAAGAGGGTAGCGTTGACCACTTAAATATTCATCCACTGAACTTAATACTAGGGGACTGCGCAATGGTTTTGCTGCAATCTCTTCACGTGTTAGCCAATGCGATGCCACGATGCCATCGTCTAAGGTTTGCGTTGGATCGTAATCGAAGCATTTCCCCGAAAAACAAAAACGTACAAACGTCAAGCTTTGTGGATTACGGCGCCATAACTGCACTGATGTAATATATTCAGGCGTAAACTTCCATGCGGTCTCCTCGCACACTTCGCGTTTAACGGCATGAATGAGGTCTTCATGCTCTTCTAAATGGCCAGCTGGTTGGTTGAATTGCAAACCATGCGGTGTAAATTCTTCAACCATTAAAAAACGTTGCTCACGCTCGATAATTGCAGCAACAGTGACGTGGGGTTTCCAAACCATAAGTTATAAATGAAATTCAGCAATGTAAAACATCTAATTTTACTTTATTTACATTATGGGTGCAGGTAAATATGATATTAGTGATTGACGAAAGGGATAAAATCAAGTCTAATAACCGTTTTTAGTACATCAAAAAATGCCCGGGTAGCTCAGTTGGTAGAGCAAAGGATTGAAAATCCTTGTGTCGACGGTTCGATTCCGCCCCCGGGCACCATTTTTATTGTGTTAAGTCATTTTTTCTTCGCATTAAACGCCCGGGTAGCTCAGTTGGTAGAGCAAAGGATTGAAAATCCTTGTGTCGACGGTTCGATTCCGCCCCCGGGCACCACAGTTATTTCCCGTCTGGTTCAATTCTGGTAATTCTCTTATTACGTCATTTTATTTAAATGCAGGGGTTATTTTGCCGGTAGAGTTCTGGTCACATTACAAAACTAAATTTGACTGCGTGACACTGCTAAGTGTTTTGAGTTTTTAATTTATTTTGGTAGCATCAAAGCCTAACAGATTAAATTAATTATTTTCTTGAGCACATGCTATGGCAAAAAATGTCAAAATCGCCCCTAAGCTTATGTCAGTGAATCCTAAAAGGCAGTTTTAGTCTGAGCTTAAATGAGCCGCTCATTTTAATGTTTAATGAATATATTCAAGCTGGCTCAAGAAATATTGTTTTAAGCAATGGATTTGATACAAAAACAATCTCATTAACACCTAATTCAAGGTTCATCTAAACAATTCACTATTACAGGTCAATTACTCACTCTAAGCCTTGCGGATATGTAATGCTGTTAATCCTCCTGCGATCAACAATCCAGCTACAAACAATCCAACAGATTCAAGTTCTGCTCCAGACATTCCAGTGGTACCCGCGGTAGTTGTAAATGATCCTATTGCGGTGGTTGGAATTCATGATACGACTGGAATGTCTCCGCCAGTGTAATTCCCTTTATGTATTACCCCTATCGCAAAGGTACACTAAATTTATATCTATTATCCGGTTCAAGTCTGTTGTTACGACATACTGTTTATTTACCGTTTGGTTTTCGATCATCAAACGCTTAAAATTTGACGAGGTATAATGCTAGGTAGAGAATGAATTGAAAAATGGCCTATAGATTTAATCATGAAGGCTATACAGAAGAAATTTTAGATAAAGTTAAACAGCTATGAGGAATTTGACATGATACCCGAACAATCATTAAATTTAAGCGGAAAAGTTGCTCTGATTAGTGGTGCAGGCGTTGGCATAGGTCGTGCTGTGGCATTGGCTTTAGGCAAAGCGGGTGCAACCATAGGTCTACATTATTATTCTAGTGCAGACAGCGCATATCAACTCTTCGATGAATTAACGGCCTTAGGTATTCAGGCCGTACTTTTACCTGCTGACTTAACTAAAGAAAGCGAGGCCAACGCTATGGTTGATAAGTTAGTTGAGGATACAGGTCGTTTGGATATCGTCGTTAATAACAGTGGCGGCTTAGTTAAACGAGCTAAGATCGAAGATTGCACCTTAGAAAACTGGAATCAATCTTTAGATATTAATCTGACCAGTGCTTTTCTAGTGACTAAGCGTGCGATACCGCATTTACGTGACACCGGTAGCGGACGCATCGTTAATATACTTTCTCTTTCTGTGCAAACTGGCGGCGCAAATGGTGGTGGTTCGTATGCCGCCGCAAAAGGGGGGTTAATGGTGTTTACTCATACCTTAGCCAAAGAACTTGCACCCTATGTTCGTACCAATTCTGTGATGCCAGGTACGGTAGAAACCCAGCATCATGAGATTCATTCCACGCCAGAAATGATGGAAAACTACCGTAAGCAAACTCCGTTAGGCCGTAACACCTACGCTGAAGAAGTTGCCAGCAGTGTGCATTTTTTAGTCAGCGATATGTCTTCTCATATTAATGGTGCCATGATTGATATTAGTGGTGGGCGATTTTTGCGCTAGGATTGCATCTCTTTGCAGTGAAATTTAATTGGCCGTCAATGTTAACTTCCCCATAATGCCTGCCAAAGGAACGATTACGTTTTATACAGTGCAGGCACAATTTAATAGCGTGTGTAGCTGCTACATGAAGAATTTTCATGACAAGTTTGTTGAAATTAGTGTTTCTGATAACGTTTCGGGTATTGATTCTATAGTTGCCAAACGTATTATTATACGGATTGAATTTTGGCTGTCATATAGTTGGTTTTAGTTTAAAAATGTTTAATTTAATCTAAAATTCGTGTAAATTTTATGGTTTATTTATCAAAGTGGTCCCTCATTTGAGGGATTCATAAATTCTAATTAAGGTTCAATATCATAATTAACGTTGTAGAACATGAACTGCTTCATCAATTGCATTGTCTTTTGATGCATGAGTAATAATGAGATTGTTATTTATGTCATAAACAATAAAAACTATAAAATTATCATAAAATTGTCTTGATTTTATTCAATGGCAATCAGAGGAATCATCTATGAACCCCAAAATCTATCTTGTCATTACAGCATTGTTATTTTTAAATGGTTGCTCGACATTTCGATCATACAAATCTGAAACGCAAACGCTACTATCTAGCGTTGCGACGGGTCAAATCGATCAGGCACTTACTCAGCACGAAGCAAAGAATGGTTCAGATAAAGATTTACTTTATTTCATGGAAAAAGGTGAATTACAGCGATTGAAAAAACAATACCCAGATACCATTGCCACTTGGACAGAAGCCGATCACATGATAGCTCAATGGGAAAGTGAAGCTAAAATAACGGGTTCAAGAGTGGGTCAAGCTTTTGGCTCCGCAGTTGTTAATGATAAAGTGCGTCGTTACGATGGTGAGGATTATGAAAAAGTGATGCTTTCAACTCGCCTTGCATTGGCATATTTGGCTGCAGGTAAAACAGAAGACGCATTGGTTGAAATAAAAAAAACATGGGAACGAGAAGATTTCATTAAATCACTTCATGAAAAAGAAATTGGTGAGGCTGAACGTGCGGCATCACAAAAAGGTTATTCAACTCGAGTGGAAGATTTAAAAGGTTATCCAGTGTCTACGCTTGATAGTGATGAAGTCATCAATTTAAAAAATGGATATCAAAATGCTTTTAGTCATTATTTATCAGGCTTTTTGTATGAGGCAACGGGGGAATTAGCCTTAGCAACGGCAAGTTATCGCACAGCAATAGAGCTACAACCAAATTTAAATATTTTAAAAGAAGGCTTGTTAGGAATAGATAAGCGATTAGAAGTTGCTACCATAACAAATCCAGTTGTTGTTCAACAAGAAACGCCTGTGAAGTTCGAGGCAGTTAAAACAGTAACCAAAAAATCTAAAAAGAAAGGTAAAAATGGTAAACTCGCAAAGCAAATTGTTGAGACGCCTATTGTTGCTCCTGTTGCAGTAGCGCCATTGATTACAAAACCAAACGAAAGTGATGTGTTGTTTGTCGTTGAAACAGGCGTTGCGCCATTTAAAAAATCAATCATGATCCCGTTACCGATTCCTTATGCTGGAATTGTGCCGATTTCATTCCCTATAATAGAGTCCAATCCAATTTCAGAAAACAAAGCGGTATCGCTTACTTTACCAAATAATTCAATTGAGCAATTAACCACTATTACAAGTATTGAAAATTTATCTCGTCGTGCGTTAAAAGATAATATGCCCTCACTTATGGTTCGTGGAGCCATTCGCGCGGCGGTTAAAGGTGCATCACAAGCAGAAGCCTATAGACAAAATTTACTGGCTGGTTTAGTGGTGAATGCGGTGAATGTTGCCACAGAGCAAGCCGATGAGCGTATATGGGGACTATTGCCCGCTGAAATCACAGTGGCGCGAGTGAAATTGCCTGAAGGCCAATCGACCATTCAAATTCAAACTTCCCAAGGCGTCAAAGAAGTGATGGTAACTATTTCGGGAAAATACGTTGTGATTCCAATTCGTTTAATTGGAAATTCCATTTATAACTTGCAAGCAGGTTTATAATATGATTTTTTTAAAATTTTGAAGGAGCTAAAATATGAATAAAAGTATTTTTATAAAAACGTGTTATATTGCGATAATGCCTTTTTTGCTAGTGGGGTGTGCTTCGCAAGGGCTAACACCTCCTGCACCTAATTCAATGGCATCTAAAATAATTTTTTTAGATGAATTACCAACGATGAACATTTATGATTTACGTATGGTTCCAGTGAATAATTTTTTAGTTGTGGAAGCGGATATTATTCACAACGATGATGTAGATTCAATTTTGAAAGTGGCGCCTTGGTTTACAACACTTCCCGTTTTAGTGGTTGGTTCTGCTGTTCAGCCTTTGTTTTCAACAAAAGCCCCCAGTAATTCAATTCAATACCGTTTTCAGTGGCGAGATCGAAATGGAATGAGTGTTGGAAGCGAAGAAAATTGGAAAGTTTTAAATTTTAGTCCGTCACAAGCGCAACATATTAAAGGCATTGCAACTTCCCAATATGCTGTAGATTTCAAAATTGAACTTAAAAGCAACTACTAAGGATGAATCCCATGATGACAAATCACATAAACATTTTAAGCTTGTCGATTGTCTTAACGGCAATGCTTGGCGTTACAGGATGTGCTTCAAATAGACCCGCATTTTCGGCAGGGAATGTAGCGTATGGCGATACAAAAGCGGCTGAGACGTTGACCAATGAAATTGGTTTAACAGACTTTCAAATGTTGGCTGAAACCATGACTACATCACTACTGACCAGTCCATTAATAGCTAGTAGCAAGCAAAAACCAACCATCACTATTGCGGATATTAAAAATAAAACAAGTGAGCATATTGATACCAGAGCCATTGCATTAAAAATTAGAACCCAACTGTCAAAATCACAAGTTGTCAGATTTATGGGAGATAAGGCGGATGAAAAACACGCATTAACTGAATTGCAAAGACAAGGGCAATCTGGACGATATAGTGCTTCAAAAAGCGTCAAAATGGGTCATGCTGAAGGGGCTAAATACTCACTTTATGGTGAAATTACATCGATTGTGAAACGTGCCGAAGATGTTAAAAATATTGATTATATTCTGAATCTAACCCTTGAGGATTTAGATTCTAGTGAAATTGTATGGACTGAAGAAAAAGAAATTCGTAAAACCTCTGAACGTTCTACATTTTAGGCGTCTAAAATGAACGTTATCATCGCTTTTTTGACGGGATTAATTTTTGTGAGTCCAGTCATGGCAAAATCAATTGCTGTTACTGATTTAGCTTATTCACAAACGCTTCAAGAGTACATTCATGAAGTAGATTACCACAACACGAGTAAGCTCTCAGGATCTGAATCGCTCAGATTTAGCACGGAGAGTGCGAGTAGCAAAACCGATTACCACGAATACGAACATAATTTTTCATATGTGGAATACGGGGAATTGAAAAAGTTTACTGGCGATATTCGGGGTGCATTGATTAACTCTCGTCAATTTACAGTGGTTCAAGCAAAACCATCTCCGATGGCAAGGCATGAAGGTGTTTACGACATTATTGCGCGAATAAAAAAGGGTGACTTTCCCCACGCGGATTATGTGTTGTTTGGCAGATTAAGTGATATAAGCTTTAATAACAGTACTTATCAAGTGAATGACAGTATGACTAATTTTATGTTAAATCTGGCATTGACGGCTGAATTTAGTTTAATTAATACGAAAAATTATGAGGTTATAGCCAGTTTTACGGCGACAGGCGAAGGTCAAGATACTAAAATATTAACACCAGGTACTTATGCGACGCCTAATCGTTCAGCGGTAGTCTCGCAAGTATCTAAAACATTAGGTCAAGATGTATTTAGACAAATCGACGAGCAGGTGTTTGATCGAGCGTCTGGTGAATCGGTGCGAAATTTAAATGGGGAATCTCGGCAAAATAATGGAATTGAACCGCCACCGCAAAAAACTCAAGGTGTAACGGTGTTTCAATAAAGTTTCTCATTTTGTTAAGACTATTTTACAAAATTTGTGTCCTGTTTAGTGTAGCGGGATAATAGCTCGAACGTGATGCTGTTTTTGGTTCAGAAAATAAAAGAAGCCCCCTTAATAGGGGCTTTTTCATTTATATCGCACCCCATCGGGCCACCAAACGCTGAGCAAAAAACGCCCCTGCGTTGCCACAAGGACGGCTATTATCAATAAAATGGTATGTTTACAACACCATCAAATTAATATGAAAACGGGATTGGTTCATTTTATATAAGATGATTAAATTTGCGCATTGCTGTGATATGATGTAAGTATCTAAATTAACACAATAAATACTTAATAAAACACTCGATTGACCCGCGAATTGACTGCGTCTTTAAATCCCTACTGGGTAACGAAAGCAATCGCAATTTGCTTGTACATTTCATCAATGCCACGCTAGCTTCAGAGCTGGTCGCACCCATTACACGGGTTGAAATTCTCAACCCCTACAATGAGAGTAAGCCTCCGATAAATCCATCTAGTCATAGAGTTCAAAACGGTCGATTCTTCGTAAGCGCCCGACATGCCCCCATTCCAAGACAAATGAATTTAGTGATTCAATTTCTGTAGAGCGTCGGGGGAAAGAGGCAGGAGTTCA
>CAINHP010000140.1 GCA_903848905.1 uncultured Pseudomonadota bacterium | reverse complement strand
TGGTTTTGTTAGGTGTCATAATTTTTGGCGCCGATTTAGGCGGTTTAATGGTTTATAAATACGGCGTTGCAGTGCAAGCCGTTAGCGTTTCACCTGAAGAAGCACATCATCACGAATAAGTTTCTAACGAATAAAAAGCTCTTCACCAAACAAATCCAATAGAAAATGCCGGTATTTTTCAGCTTTTGCGATTTGTAAATGTTCGAGCGGATTAAAGTTATCCGTCAGAATAAGGCCATCTTTCGTGTTAATGGGGAACAATCGATTCTGCAACCACGCTTGTTGACCTCTATTTAATTGTTCATTGTGAATATCAACCGGCTCGGCGGACGCAAGAAAAATAAAGTCGTTAAAATCTTTATTAGGCTCAGAAATAAATGTGGTTTGCTGCTCAAAAACTTGTGCTAAGGTTTTTCCAACCGTATTTAATGCACTTTGTTTACCACTGGCAAACGCAACAAAATTTACCGCTAAAATCCCTTGTTGCGATAATAGTCCGCGCAACTGATTAAGCGTTTCAACGGTGAGCAAATGTGCTGGCTCTGATCCGCCGGTAAAGCAATCATGAATAATCAAGTCGTAATTACCCGTTAAATGCCGAATCTCATATCGCGCATCGCCCACAATCGCTTTACCTGTAGGTTTAAAATCAAAATAATCAACCGCTGCTTGCGCAACAAGTGGATCAATTTCGAGTGTATCGACAATCATGCCGTAGCGTTCATTTAACACTTTTGCCATGTGTCCAGCACCAAGACCAATAATTAATGCACGAGTCATTTTGGGACGAAGGGCTGGAATTAAACCCACAATATCTTGATAGCTCAATTGGCTATCGCCATGTTTAATACTCGAAGCACCAATGGCTGAGCCATCAGAAGTTAATAAACGTAAATCTTTGGCTGGTTGATCAATGACTCTCACCCAACCATATAAACTCTCTTGGGCAAAATGGACTTGAAATTTATCATTTGGACGCATTTGCCCTGCTTTCACGACACTAGGTAGCAAACCCAAACCAATCACCACAAGGACTATACTAGGCCATACGACACTCGCTGACTGTAAATATTTACGCTCCATAATACCTATTGCTAGGGCAAGTACAAAAAGCAGTCCACTTGCACCAATTAAAATTTCTCTCGATCCAATCAAGGGAAATAAATATAATCCTAACGTCAACGTGCCAATGACACTTCCAAGTGTGCTAACAGCATAAATAGTCCCTGAAGAGTTTCCGATTTTATCTAATGCTGTAGTAGATAGTTTTATCGCAAAAGGCCCAACCATTCCCAGCATCATTAAACTAGGCAAAAACAAAATGAAAGCGCTCACAAACGCACCACTTCGCAATCCAAGGGAATCTGTTGCTAATAATACAGGGCGAGTTAACCAAGGAATAAACAGAGTGAATAATGCCGCAACTGCGATAATTAAAGAAAGTCCAGTACGTTTAGCTGAGTCAGACCATCTTCCCCCGATAAAATACCCTAATGCTAATGCAATCATCGTTACAGAAATCAGCGATGACCAAACATATAAACTTGTGCCATAAAAAGGGGCAATTAATCGCGTACCGAGTAATTCAATCACCATAACAACTGAGCCGCTGATAAATACAGTCATAAATAAAGCGATTTTGATAATCGGGGAAATGGGGTGCTGCAGGGAAATGGTATTATTTGTCATGGTGCTTTTCATCATGCTTAGTTTTAGGTAATTGATAAAGTGGAATTAAAGCCATTCGCGCATCAATTTGAGCAGATAAGGCCAAATAGGCGACACTTTTTGTCGATTCAAATGTTTGTTTAAAAACATCTTC
>CAINHP010000139.1 GCA_903848905.1 uncultured Pseudomonadota bacterium | reverse complement strand
CGTAAATCGCTCACCTGTTTTCTCTGCAGCAGCGCCGATCGAAAATGCACGCCAAACAAAAGCTGAAAAAAGAGCAATAACGGTAACCACACCCATTAACCCTAGCTCTTCAGCAATAACTGAGAACAAAAAATCGGTATGTGCTTCAGGTAAATAAAATACTTTCTGCAATCCATTACCTAGCCCCACGCCTAACCATTCACCACGTCCAAATGAAATCAATGACTGTACTAATTGAAACCCTGTTTTCAGTGGATCTGCCCACGGATCCATAAAGCTGGTCACACGCTGCAAACGATAAGGTGAAAAAATAACTAAAAAACCACCAAAGACGCCAATAACAGAAAGCAAGCCAATAAATTGAAGCAGTCGTGCACCAGCTAGAAACATGACACCCATCACAATAACTAGCGTCACCACAGCCGATCCGAAATCCGGTTCAGCAAGTAGTAAAACACTCACACCAAAAAAGACAATCAGTGGTTGCAGTAATCCTGTTGCAGAATCTTGCACCCTTTTTTGTTGCCTTGTAACGTAATTAGCCATAAAAATGACTGTGCAAAACTTCACAATTTCTGATACTTGAATACGAAACCCGGGGATATTTAGCCACCGCGTACTACCGTTTACTTTTACACCAACCCCTGGAATCAAAACAAGAATAAGTAAAACGACGCTACCAAGAAAAATTTTACTACCATGTTCACGCCAAAAATGCAGTGGCCGATAAGCCACAAAAGTCGCCGCGCAAAGTCCGAGCATCATATGTATAAATTGACGCTGTGGATAATAAAGAATGTCGCTATTGATTTTTGCCCCTAAATGCAAAGAAGCTGATGAAACCATCACAAATCCAATCAAAAGCAAGCTAAAACTCACCATTACTAAGATATTGTCAGTATGAAGTTTCAACCCTAATGTAGGCTTTTTTTCACGTCTTCTCACGCTGGTAGTGCCTCAATAGCTTGTGCAAATTGATTGCCGCGATCTTGATAATTTTTATATTGATCAATACTAGCACATGCAGGGGAAAGTAAAATGGTGTCGCCCATCACTGCAATATGTGAAGCAATTGCGACCACTTCACGCATATCTTGTGCGTGATAGGCAGGAACAATGATAGGAAGTAAGTTCAACGCCGCTTCAATTAACTTAGCATCTTTTCCCGTTAAAATAACCGCTTTTGCTTTTTCATAAATCACAGGCGCTAATTCATTCATATCAGCTCCCTTACCATCACCACCTGCAATTAAAATCACTTTATCGTCATAACCTTCCAGTGCAGCGATACATGCCCCGATATTGGTTGCCTTTGAATCGTTAACCCAAGAGCAACCCAATTTTTGACTAACGATCTGCATACGATGATCGAGCGCTTTAAAATTTTTTAAGGCAATCACGCACGCTTCTATATCAAGACCAACAGCATCTGCAAGTGCGAACGCAGCTAATGCATTAGCTGCATTATGTTTTCCCTCTAAAGGCAAATCAGCAAGCAACATAATTTCTCTCGCACCATGCATCAAGCAATCATTATCTAAATAAAAATCAGCTTGTTGCTTAATTGAGAAGGTCAGCGTTTTCCGCTGCACATCACGCATGTTATAAACCATATCATCATCACGATTTAATACCATCACACCATCACCAGCAAATACACGCGCTTTTGCTTTTGCGTATTCGACCAAATCTCCATGACGATCTAAGTGATCCGCTGAAATATTCAAAACTGTGGAGGCCACAGCATTGAGCACATGCGCGCGCTCCAGCTGAAAACTCGATAACTCTAAAACATAAAGTTGTGCGTCATCTGCTAGTAAATCAAGCGCTGGCGTGCCTAAATTGCCTCCAATACCTACATTTTTACTGCATGCCTGTGCCATTTCACCTAACATGGTGGTGACGGTACTTTTGCCGTTAGCACCACTAATTGCCACAATTGGTGCTTTTGCCAGTGATGCAAACAAATCAATATCGCTAATGGATTTTGCGTCATTATTTAATGCGCCAGCAATAAACGGTTCACTTAAAGACACGCCTGGACTTACGAATAAGTGTGTTACTTCTTCAAATATTTCAGCGGCAAATGGTTTAACACGACTATCCACTAAAACAAAAAAATAGCCTAAATCAGTAAGGAAACGTGCAATCGATTTTCCCGTAATACCTTCACCCACAATGACAATACGAGAAGCATCCGTTAAATTAAACGTATGCTGTAATATCTGACGAGTATGT
>CAINHP010000138.1 GCA_903848905.1 uncultured Pseudomonadota bacterium | reverse complement strand
TGAGGAACCGTTCAAATAATAACTACAACCTGTCATCATTAAAGACGCTATTAAATAAACACTATTTATTAATCTATCACGTGTTTTATTTTTCATTTTTTTCTGGGGTATAAACAGGTGGAAACGCATTCAATTGTCGCCAAAGTTCATAAATCATCGTCACGCGATTCAATAAAATCCATCCTTCAACTCGAACACCTTGTCTTAAAAACCGTTCTGATGGCCATTCTTGACTTGCTTCATCGGGCGACAGAACTACGCGAAACTTACCTTTCCCATCGTCTGTTGCATCCACAAAGGCCACATTCGCACCAAATGTCCCTACTGCCATTTCAGGCCATCCAGCAAATTGTAGTGCTGGCCAACCTTCAAACTGCAATCTGGTATGACGCCCCTTCGTAATTAAGGTTACATCATTACCATTCACCCATAACTCAACTGCTTTTACATTCGTATCAGGCACTAAAATCAACAACGCATCCCCTTGCCGAACTAAATCCCCTTGTGGATTCTCGAGAAGGCGAAGCACACTGCCATCACGAGGTGCTTTTATAATTTGTGCGGTTTGACGAGATAGATCGATATCATTTTTTAATAAGCTCGATTTTGCATCTTCAACTTCACTTTGCGTTTTACTCATCAAGGCGTTAGCTGAATTAATTCGAGCTTGCGCATCACTGCGAATTCTTTCAATTTCAGTAGCGGCGGCATGTTGCTCAGCAACTGCGCCATTTAAGGTTGCTTGCTGACTGTTCAAATTTCGTAATGCGATAATTTTGTCTCGCTCTGCCACTTCAGCATCACGTTTAGAGACTAAACCGTCTACTAAAAGTCGGCTTAAACGTTCCAGTTGTAAATTTGCCGTATCGAGCGAGGCTTGCGAAGAAATAATGGATTCTTGAGCTGAATTTGCTCTTTGTCTTGCTACATCTAAACGGTATTGAGCAGTTGCAATTTGTAAATCACGTGTTGAATTTAAGTTATCGATTTGTAATTGATAAGCACTTAATTCATCTTGCTTTGCTGTCAATTTTAATTTTGATGCATCGCGTTGCTGTGTTAGTCGAGGTAGCAAATCAGGATCGACATCCACAATTTCAACAAGTGTATCCCCTGCTTTAACTTTTGCACCTTCACGAACGAACCATTGCGTAATGCGCCCACTGACAGGTGATTCAATTTTTTGTTGACGTTCAACTGGTGCAAAAGCAATCACTTTTCCTGATGCACGAATATTTTGTTGCCAAGGTGCAATCAATAGTAATGATGGAATTAATACAAATAACCACACACAACACCGACATAAAACGCTCACAATCCTTGGTGTTTTAGTGGAGTTGAATGCTGAAAGTCGTGGACCTGAGAGTCTATTTTTCATGAAAAAATCAATCAAGTGAAATGACACGCTCACACTGCGACGCAACGGCTGTGTTTTGCGTAAAAACAAGTAATGTCCAAGGCGTATTCTGAGCTAAAAAATAATTCATCACCCTCATTTGTCTAGCATCGTCAAATTCGTCTAATAGGCTATCAATTAGCAGCAAAACAGGATGATTGACTACGCCTCTAGCTAGCATAACTAAACGTTGTTGTGTTTTTGAAAGTGGTGAACCGGTTGAAGAAATAGGGAGAGAAAGCGTTTGTCCAAATTGCGCCTCGAGTTCATCTAAGAGTCCCAAATCGGAGAGTATTTTTGCAACCTGCTGTTGCTCAATCTGTTCTCGTCCTAATACAATATTTTCCAGTAATGACCCTTCAATCATTTCAATATCATTGATCAAGGAAATTTGTTCTCGCAAAGTCGGTAAATGCAAATTTTGTAAACGCGTTTTCTCAAAAAAAATAGTCCCTTTTTGGCCTTCTCGAAGCCCGTAAAGTAATTCTGCTAAGGTCGTTTTCCCGCAACTCCCAGACCCCCATATAGCCACTTTTTCACCTGAATTAACTCTAAAATGTAAATTTGAAAAAATGTTTCTAGTTGGCAGGTAATGAAACGAAAGCCGCTCAACGTCAACTGAAATGGGCGTTGAAAATGACATCACTGCGCCTTTTTCTTGTTCAAGGGGTAAATCGAGCAAATGCCCAATTTTATCTACAGCCGTTAATAAATCGTAAAAGCTTTCTAAATGTTTTCCGAATTTAATTAATGAAGCTAACACCGTTGACACAATCAATTCTGCAGCCAC
>CAINHP010000137.1 GCA_903848905.1 uncultured Pseudomonadota bacterium | reverse complement strand
TATTATTACAATCAGAAAAACGCTGGAATATACTGTATATCGATGCTAAAAGAGATTGTCGTAAAACGTCACCTCTCCTGTTGAAATCTCATGAGTTCCCCCCACTAGCTTAATTTCACCCTTTTGAATCATTTCTTTCAAAATCGGACTACGTTCAAGTATACCGTTTACTGTTCGTTTCACGTTAATAACAGAAACTTTTTCCACAAATGTATCATTACTCGAATTGCGATTTTGTGTTTCAGTTTTTTCATCATAAACGGCAGGCTGAATTTTTGAAAGTAGCGCTGTTAAATTTCCCATCTCGACATGGTCACACGCCCCTTTAATGGCTCCACATCGCGTATGCCCTAAAACAGCAATAATTTTTGAACCCGCCACTTTACACGCAAACTCCATGCTACCGAGAATATCTTCATTTAGAATATTACCTGCAATTCGAATACTAAAAATATCCCCTAAACCTTGGTCAAATATCAGTTCTGCCGATGTGCGCGAATCAATACAACTCAAAATAACGGCAAATGGATGTTGCCCGTCTGAGGTTTCATTCGCTTGTTCGAGTAAGTTACGGTTTGATTTCAAATTATTCATAAACCGGTGATTACCTTCTTTCAATAAGTCTAACGCCTTTTTCGGCGTAATAGCTGCTTGTAATTCTTTGGTTAACGTTTTCATTATGTTCTCCTTGACGTTATTGTAAAGATCAAAAATAATTCAATGCTTATCACATAAGCTCAATACTTTTTACTGCATTCAAAACCATCAACAAACCATAATCATCATTAAACGATTTCAATCAAAACTTCATCAGGGTTAGCTGGCTCACCTTTGACAATATGAATAGCTTTTACCAACCCGTTTATTTGTGCGGTGATTTCGGTTTCCATTTTCATTGCCTCAGTAATTAATAATGGTTGACCTTCAACCACTTCTTGACCCACTTTCACTAACACATCAATTACATTGCAGGGCATACTCACAACGACATCCCCCTTTCCTCTTGGTTTCGCTCTTTTGCTCGAAATTTTATTTTTTACTGCCCCCTGTATCCCTCCTTCCAGTACCATTTCATCGAGTGTTTCAACCACAATTTCCTCAGGCACACCATCAACCATAAAATAAAAATGACGAAGTGTTTGATTTTTCGGGCCAGCTCCTGTGACTTTGACGTGATAAGATTCGCCATGTAACGCTACATTAAATTCTGTAGGTGCCGTTGAATTATCAGTTAGTTTTACTTCCATTTCTAATGGTTCAGGAACGAGTATGCCTTGCAGACGCTGTTCTAAAAATTGTTTACCTACTTCAGGAAACATGGCAAAACTCAATACATCTTCATCATTGAGCGCCAGTGCTCCAATTTCTTGACGTAAATTTTCAAATTCAGGTTTGAGTAAATCGGCTGGACGACAATCGATAACATCCTCTTTTCCAATTGCATGTTTTTTTAAATCATTGTCAACGGCAGCAGGTGCCTTACCGTATCCTCCTTGCAAATACCGTTTGACTTCATTTGTAATCGTTTCATAACGTTTGCCCGTTAACACATTTAAAACAGCTTGTGTCCCAACAATTTGTGAGGTTGGCGTCACTAGCGGTGGATAACCTAAGTCTTTTCGAACTAAAGGAATCTCTTTATACACTTCACCGATACGATCTAAAGCATTACGCTCTTTGAGTTGATTAGCTAAATTAGAAATCATGCCACCAGGAACTTGAAACACATGTACTTGGGTATCAATGCCCGTAAATTCACTTTCATAGCGATGATATTTTTTTCGAACTTTTGCAAAATATTCATTCACTTCTTTCAATTTTTCTAAATCGAGTCCTGTGTCATGCACCGTTCCTTTCAAGGCAGTCACTAAACTTTCAGTAGGTGGATGACTTGTACCACCAGCCCATGAAGAAAGCGCTGTGTCAATGTGTTCACAACCTGCTTCAATGGCTTTAATCTGACACATTTCCGCAAGGCCAGATGTAGAATGACTATGTAAATGCAAAGGCAAATCCACCGTATCTTTGAGCGCTTTCACTAACTCACTAGTGGCGTATGGCGTTAATAATCCTGCCATATCTTTAATTGCTATCGAATCACAACCTAAATTTGCCAATGATTTACCCAACTCCACAAACACGTCAATGTTATGCACAGGGCTCGTGGTATAGCAAATCGTTCCTTGAGCATGTTTACCTGCTAATTTTGTTGCCTCAATTGCCGTGGTTAAATTTCGAATGTCATTTAGCGCGTCAAAAATCCTAAAAACATCCATACCATTTTCAGCCGCTTTAGCAATGAAAGCGCGGATAACATCATCACTATAATGCCGATAACCGAGTAAATTTTGCCCACGCAACAACATTTGCAAACGCGTGTTGGGTAAAGCGGCTTTTAATTTGTGTAAACGCTCCCAAGGATCTTCTTTTAAAAAACGTAAGCAAGCATCAAATGTCGCACCTCCCCAACATTCAAGCGACCAATAACCAATTTCATCAAGCATTTTACAAGCTGGCAACATATCGCTTGTTTGCATACGTGTTGCAATTAAAGATTGATGTGCATCTCGTAAAATAACGTCTGTTAAATGAACTTTTTGCATTGTCGTTTCCCTAAATAAATTACAGACCAGTGTGAGCAGCCATTGCTGCTGCAATCACTTTTGCGAGTTCCGCAGGTTGGAGTTTGTTTGAGTAATTAACCAATTCTGGATATTTCTCGATAAAACCCGTATTAAAATTAGCTTCTTGAAAATCATGATGTTTGAGAATTTCCAGATAATAAGGAATCGTAGTTTTAATTCCAAACAATCCCATATCCTTCAAACTTCGCTCACCGCGTTTAATTACATCTTCCCAAGTCATTGCGCTAACAATCACTTTCGCTAACATGGAATCGTAAAAAGGAGGAATTTCATAACCCGTATAAATTGCTGTATCTGTTCTCACGCCTGGTCCACCGGGTGCATAATAACGAGAAATTCGGCCAAAACTAGGTAAAAAATCATTTTGCGGATCTTCAGCATTAATACGAAATTGAATCGCGTAACCACGACGAACAATTTCATGTTGTTTAAAGCGCAACGTTAAACCTGCCGCGATGCGAATTTGCTCTTCTACAATATCAACACCCGTAATGGTTTCGGTAATCGTATGTTCAACTTGCACGCGTGTATTCATTTCCATGAAATAAAAACGATTATTTTCGTCTAATAAAAATTCGATGGTTCCCGCATTTGTATAACCAACCGCTTTAGCCGCTAAAACCGCAAGACCACCAATATATTGACGCTGTGCTTCTTCAAGTTGAGGTGATGGTGCTATTTCAATGAGTTTTTGATTACGTCGTTGTATTGAGCAGTCGCGTTCATAGAGATGAATGGTATTACCATGCGAATCAGCTAGAATCTGAACTTCTATGTGCCTTGGATTCACGACGCATTTTTCTAAAAATACATCCGCACTACCAAAAGCTTTAGTGGCTTCAGATATTACGCGATCATAATTTTTCACTAATTCTGCAGATGAATCGCAACGGCGAATTCCCCGCCCCCCACCACCTGAAGTTGCCTTAAGCATAATGGGATAACCAATTTTTTCAGCCGCCTCAAGTGCTTGTTCTAAATTTTCTAAATTTCCATCTGTACCAGGGGTGACTGGAATTCCCGCAGCAATCATGGCTTGTCTTGCCTTGGTTTTATCACCCATGCTTTCGATAACATCCGCTTCAGGGCCAATAAAAATAATACCTCTTTCTTTACAAACTCTCGCAAACTGCGCATTTTCAGAAAGAAAACCATAACCTGGATGTATAGCATCACAACCTGTTGCGGCTGCTAAATCCACCAGCGCATGGACATTCAAATAACCTGCAAGCGGTTCACTACCAATAAAATAAGATTCATCCGCTTTTTTAACGTGCAAACCAAAGCGATCCGCTTCGCTATAAATTGCAACTGAACGAATACCCATTTCAG
>CAINHP010000136.1 GCA_903848905.1 uncultured Pseudomonadota bacterium | reverse complement strand
TGGTGGTCGAGTAGATGACTGGGAAGCCGATTTAGTTTATTGGGGACCCGAGAAAAAATTTCTTGCAGATGAGCGCTACAAGGAAGGCAGAAAACTTGATAATCCCCTTGCTGCTGTTCAAATGGGGTTAATTTATGTCAATCCAGAAGGGCCTAATGGTAATCCGGATCCCCTTGCCGCAGCTAAAGATATAAGAGAAACGTTTGGGCGTATGGCCATGAACGATGAAGAAACACTTGCATTAATTGCAGGTGGACATACGTTTGGTAAAGCGCATGGTAAAGCTGATCCATCAAAATGTGTGGGGGCTGAACCTGCTGCTGCGGGAATTGAAGAACAAGGATTTGGCTGGAAAAATAAATGCGGCAAAGGCAATGGTGGCGATACGATTACCAGTGGACTTGAAGGTGCTTGGAGTGCGAATCCAACGCAGTGGACAACGCAGTATTTAACTAACTTGTTTGCTTATGAGTGGGTACAAACAAAAAGCCCAGCAGGTGCAACGCAGTGGATTCCCAAAGATGATGCGGCCGCTAACTTAGTGCCTGATGCACATAACCCGGCAGAACGCCACGCGCCCATCATGTTTACGACAGATATCGCGCTTAAAGCCGACCCAAGTTATCAAATCATTGCAAAACGATTCTTAGATGACCCTAAAGAATTTGAACTCGCTTTCGCTAAAGCATGGTTCAAACTGACGCATAGAGATATGGGACCTCGAACACGCTACATTGGAAAAGATGTTCCCCAAGAAGTGTTTATTTGGCAAGACCCTATTCCGCACGTTGATCATAAACTGATTACAGCTAACGATGCTGAAAACCTTAAACATCAGATTCTTAAATCAGGATTGAGTGTGCCCGATCTTGTCAAAACCGCTTGGGCTTCAGCAGCTTCATTCCGTAGCACGGATAAGCGAGGCGGTGCTAATGGGGCTCGTATTCGTCTTGCGCCTCAAAAAGATTGGCTTGTTAATGATCCGACCGAGCTAAATAGAACATTAGCACAGTTAGAAAATATTCAAACTCACTTTAACCAAACACAGTCAAAAGGAAAAAGCGTTTCGTTAGCTGATGTCATTGTATTAGCTGGAAATGCTGGCATTGAACAAGCTGCTAAATTATCGGGCGTTAATATTAAGGTACCATTTACACCTGGACGTATGGACGCTTCGCAAAACCAAACCGACGTGAATACATTTGCCGTTCTTGAACCCAAAGCCGATGCGTTCCGCAATTACTATAGTGCTGATAGCTTAATGTCACCTACCCAAATGCTCGTAGATAAAGCAAATAGCTTAAATTTGACTGTGCCTGAAATGACCGCTTTAGTGGGTGGTATGCGTGTATTGAATACTAACACGGGAAATACAACGCAAGGTGTTTTAACCAATTCACCGGGCACATTGAGTAATGATTTCTTTGTTAATTTGCTTGATATGTCAACGAAGTGGCAAAAAGCGTCCTATTCTGAAGCTATCTATGAAGGGGTTGACCGAAAAACAGGCGCTATGAAATGGACAGCTACTCCAGTAGATCTGATTTTCGGATCACACTCTGAGCTTCGAGCCATAGCTGAAATTTACGCATCAGCAGATGGACATCAAAAATTTGTAAACGAATTTGTTCATGCGTGGAATAAAGTCATGATGCTTGATAGATTTGATTTAAAATAATAAATCAAATCATATTGATATAGAGCCTTGTAACTAATCATTACAAGGCTTTTTAGAAGTTATAACTAAAATTTCTTATAGATTTAAATTGCTTAATTAAAAAGTCATAAATTTTTTTTCATGCAATCTACTAAGCAAAAACATAAAACTTGTGACATAAAATTCCCTCGATCGGTAAAAATTACACCATAAAACCTCGATAAAAAACCGACGACATTTTCATATTGCTAATATTTAAAAATACATTCTATCTTGATTCCTGACATCAAAATAAAGTATTGCTCGATCGGAAACTTAAAGGAAAAAACTTAAAATGCCAACTTTAACCATTGGCAAACTTGCCAAACAAACCGAAGTCACTATCGAGACTATCCGACACTATCAACGCATTGGTTTACTGACGGAACCTCCAAAACCTGATGACGGTTATCGATGTTATTCAGCTGATGCGATTGCTCGAATTCGTTTTATCAAACGCGCTCAACAAGCCGGATTTATCTTGAAGGAAATTGCTATCTTGCTATCACTTGATGGAGAGCACTGTGCTGATATACGAAAACTTGCCGAGCAAAAATGCCAGCAGATTGATCAACAGATTAAGGATTTAAACACCCTTCAACAAATACTGGGTACTCTAATTAACGACTGTCAGCAAACATCCCCATCCACCCATTGTGCTATTCTCGATGCATTTAGTGAAGTGAAGACGCATCACCCCAGCCCTAATTTTTAGTCAAGCACTTTACTCTGTTCTAAACAACAGGGTTTATACTTTTCGCAAACATTGAGAACTGTTTGATTTAGGAGATCCGCATGAATAAAGAGTCTGTCCCCCTCATAAAAACCCAATTAGGGTTAGGTATCGGTGCCTTATTGGCCGCTATAGGTGCTTCGGCCTGTTGTGTAGGGCCTTTTTTGCTGTTGTCTTTGGGTATCGGGGGTGCGTGGATTAGCACGTTGACAGCTATAGAACCAATCCGTCCATTTTTCATTGTCTTGACTTTAATTTTTATAGGACTTGGTTACCGAAAACTCTATTTAACACCGCAACGCTGTGTGGTGGATGTTGTAGATGAAGTCTGCTTCATAACCAATAACCAACGCCGACAGCGCCTTACATTTTGGCTGGGTTCCTTATTCATTTTGATGTTGCTAGCTTTTCCCTTGGCAGCACCTTTTTTTTATGACTTGAGATAATTCCTATATGATCCTTAAATACACATTATTACTAATAAGCTTGTTAACGACCACTTTATGGATGCCAGAAGTCTATGCTGAAATCACAGAAGTACAGTCAATCCAACAAACAGTAACACTGAAATTAGACAATATGACCTGCGCCATGTGTACAGTGACTATTAAAAAAGCCTTGCAGCAAGTCGAAGGCGTTCAAAAAGTAATTGTCAATTACGATACCAAAACGGCGTTTATTATTTTCGACGATCAAAAAACAAATAGTGCGGTTTTGATCAAAGCCACAACGGATGCTGGTTATCCTAGCTCCTTAATTACACCTAATAGCCGATAAGGTCGAGGATAGCATCCATGTCAGATTGCTGCAGTTCAAGTAATACCAGACAACTGTGTTATGAATGCGGTTCCTCGTGCAAAAGCGTCAGTATGTCAACACTTTACCATCAGGTTCGGTCACCCGAGAATCAATCAATCGTCTCAGATAACTATTATTTTTGTTCGACAAAAATCTGTTTGATCGCCTACTTTTCCAACACAGGCAACACCATTCCCAAACAGTACTTACGAAACTATCAATCAATTCAGAACAACGCGCTTTGTTACTGCTTTGATATAGACGCCGAGCAGTATTTATCTGCGTTAAAAGATCAACGGGCAGAATCGATCAAAGCGTTTGTCATTCAACGTACACAAACCGGAGAATGTGCCTGCGAAATTAGAAACCCATCAGGACAGTGTTGTTTAGCGAATTTTAAAAATTTAGAAAAAATTCATCGTGAATCGCTCACATAGAGATAACTTTCATCATGATAGCCTTTAGCGTACTATTACAAAGTAAGGAACCATAAGGATAAAAAATGAGCGGCAAATTCTGTTATGCTGTTCATCTATAATTACAAAGCTTTTTTCGATTTACCTCAAAGGTAAATTTATACTCTCACATAATTTCGTAAAGTAAATGCCTACCGACACTCATTATTCGCGTCGAAAGTTTCTACAATCATTAGCCCTTTTAACAGCTATCCCCTATTTCAAAAAAGCTTATTCCAATAATGGAGAAACCTTAAGTGGCACGGAGTTTCATTTAACCATTGCGAACACGCTAATTAATTTCACTGGAAAAACAGGTAAAGCGACTACGGTTAACGGAAGTATTCCTGCCCCGACATTATATTGGCAAGAAGGCGATACCGTAACAATCCACGTCACAAATCTGCTTGAAGAAACAACCTCTATTCATTGGCATGGTTTAATTTTGCCATACGGCATGGACGGTGCGCATGGTGTAAGTTTTTCAGGAATTGAACCTAATACCACCTTCACCTATAGTTTTAAGGTAGCTCAGTCTGGAACATATTGGTATCACTCACATTCTGGGATGCAAGAGCAACTTGGCTTATATGGTGCAATTGTTATCAAACCATTAAATGCACCAATAATTGAAGTTGATCGAGATTATGTGGTTGTATTATCCGATTGGACTGATGAAAATCCGATGACCGTGCTTGATAACTTAAAGAAAGAAAGTGGCTATTACAATTTTAACAAATTAACACTTCCTGATTTTGTTCATGATGTCATGGAAAATGGATGGGACAAAACGATAAGCAAACACGATATGTGGAGCGATATGCGCATGAATCCAACCGATTTATCTGACATTTCCGCTTATACCTATTCCTATCTATTAAACGGAAAGTTGCCACAAAATCCATGGACTGGAATATTCAAAAAAGGGGAAAAAATTCGTCTACGTTTTATCAATGCAGGAGCACAAACTTTTTTTGACGTGCGTATTCCTAATTTAAAAATGACTGTCATTCAAGCAGATGGGCAATTAGTTGAACCTGTCGAGGTAGATGAATTTAGATTAGGTTCAGCTGAAAACTACGATGTGCTAATTACGCCTATGGAAGATTGCTATACGCTATTTGCGCAATCTATGGATAGAACAGGGTATGCGTGTGGTATGTTAACTGTTCATGAAGGATTGAAAGCGGAAATTCCCCCTTTGGATCAAGCAAAGCCACTTTCCATGATGGATATGATGGGCGATATGGCAGGCAGTGTTGCCGTGAATCATGCCAATAGTGAATTTGGTGCCTCAGTCGATATGCGCGTAGATACCCCCCGCACTAATTTAGACGATGAAGGAATTGGTCTGCGCAATAATGGTCGACGTGTTTTAACGTATGCAGATTTATATACGCTTGGCGGTGCATTAGACAGCAGACCTCCTCAGCGTGAAATTGAGCTTCATTTAACTGGTAATATGAATCGGTACAGTTGGTCATTTGATGGCTTGGAACTTGATGAATCGACCCCAATTCATTTACATCATCATGAACGTGTGCGTATTATTTTTGTTAACGATACGATGATGACACATCCCATTCATTTGCATGGTATGTGGAGCGAACTGGAAAATGCCAATGGCGAATTTCAAGTTCGCAAACACACAATAGCTGTCCAACCAGCGCAACGAGTTAGTTTTCTTGTTACTGCTGATGCGTTAGGTTATTGGGCATTACATTGTCATCTGTTTTACCACATGCACACTGGTATGTTTCGCGTCGTGATAGTCTCATGAATTGTTTATTTCTGCTTTTTATCCTTATACCAATGAACGTCAATGCAGCCGAATCATTAGATGAGTTGCGTAATCCCAATGACTACTCAGACGGATATTCACTACATGATTTACCTTTTCATGCTGGACATAGTGATATTTATCGAGCAGGATTTATCGCAGATAGATTAGAAATTACCAATATGTCGACTGATCCTACCATGACTTATGATGCACAAGCGTGGTTTGGTAAAACCTATGACCGTGTTTTACTTCGAGCTGAGGGTGACGTTAAAAATGGACAATCACAAAATGCACGTAGTGAATTACTTTGGTCGCATGCTATTACGCCCTTTTGGGATTCACACTTAGGTCTTCGTAACGATAGTGGTTCAGGGATAAATCGAGAGTGGCTGGCCTTAGGTATTCAAGGTTATGCGCCTTATTGGATTTATGTAGAAGCAACTTCTTATGTCAACGAACAAGGCCGCACGGCTTTTCGCCTTGAATTGGAATATGATTTACTTATTACCCAGCGCTTAATTCTTCAGCCTCGTATTGAAGCAAATGCTTATGGCAGAAATGATACATCTCATTATTTAGGCAATGGATTAAGTACACTTGAAACAGGTTTACGGTTACGTTACGAATTCAGACCGGAATTCGCACCTTATATTGGTATTGATTGGGATAATACATTTGGAAACACTGCCATTTATGCTAAACAAAGAAACATGAACACTGACAATACAACGCTGGTTCTAGGTGTGCATTTTTGGTTTTAACGACTCCAATAATAATTTTGGTAGGTAAAATGAGGACAGTAGCATCCATCATACTTAATGTCGCTTGATAAACTTTCATTTTGATAAACACTGAAGCATTTATGACATCCTCACTATCACACAACATTTTTACACCTATTGAATGTATTGAATTACCTGATGCAACCCTAACCTATCATCCTGATTGCTTTTCCCTAACGCAGAGCAATACGTTTTTAACCCAGTTACTTGATTCCAATGTGATTCATTGGCAACAGAAAAGTATAAAACTATTTAATCGAATCATACCAGAACCCAGATTAAACGCATGGTATGGTAACGAAGAAGCTATTTACACCTATTCGGGTCTAGTGAATTACCCATTGCCCTGGATACCCGTTCTTTTAGAATTAAAGCAGTACGTGGAAAAGATCACGCAAACCTCTTTTAACAGTGTTCTGCTCAATCGTTACCGAAATGGGTCCGATAGCATGGGATGGCACAGTGATAATGAACCCGAATTAGGAAACAATCCTGTCATTGCTTCACTGAGTTTTGGTGCAACACGCCAATTTCAGTTTAAACATCGCACTAACAAACAACAGCCTATTTATAGACTCTTACTCACAACGGGGAGTCTTTTAGTAATGAGGGGTACCACACAAAAACACTGGAAACATTGTTTGCCAAAAGTACGTCAAAGTGACTCTGTAGGGGAACGAGTCAACTTAACATTTCGATACATCATGCAATAAAAATATTCCGTCTTAACGAATGCAAATAATTTCAGGTATCAAGTCATTAAAATGATGAAAGAGCACTCCCCTTCCATATATGCGCACCGGATGCGATTTTTTTGAATAATTACAAACTAATTTAGTTGGTTATTATAATTTAAGTGATTGAATTTATTATGCATTACAATTGGAAATTAATTTAATATTTTCTCTTAGCTTTTCAATTCTTCTAAATCTGATAATATAACCAACGGAGATAGTAGGGAATTTGGTGCTGTTTCAATTTATGAAAATCCCCCTAATAACATTCATTTAAAAGAAACGGCACTAAAGTATCTTAAGTTCAGTCAATTAGGAACGTTTATGAGTTCATCATCGACACTAAGATTAGTTATCATTGGAGGAGGATACGCTGGCTTATCCGCATTGATAACATTGAGAAAACTCTCTCATCATGCTCATATAACTCTGATCGATCCTCGCCCCTATCATTTACTCATCACTCGTCTGCATGAAACCGTCCGTCAGCCTTTAGATATTATTCAAATTCCTTTCCCTGTTTTAGCCAAACGATTCAATTTTATTTACAAACAATCTTTCATTGAATTCAATCAAGACGTATTAACTGTCTGGGATAAACATAAAAAATTACAAGTGAATGATGAAACCATTCCCTTTGATTATTTAGTGATTGCTTCAGGAACAATACCGTTTAATACCAATACGCCGTCTGGTGTTTATGATTTAAATACGTTAGGAAAGCATAATTTTTCAACCGTTTTGCAAAAACTAATTGCCTGCACCGACTTAGAAGAACCCGTTATTAATATCATTGGTGCCGGACCTACTGGCATTCAATTTACTTTTGAAATTGCCCATGTGCTGAAGAATTGCCGAAGAAAATTCAAGCTTAACTTGATTGATAGTCATGAAAAATTATTGGGTACCTTCCCAACAGAATTGGCTGATTATGTTGAACAACGAATCGCTGAAAAATCGATTTCAGTTCTAAGAAATCAATATTACAAAGGCATTCAAAATAATCAAATAGGTTTGGAGAATCGTCGGACAGGCGAAGAATACACAATAGCATCCGATTTAACCTTATTGTTAATTGGCAATCAATCCAAACTCACACTGCAGGCTAATCTTTCCGGTCAGGTAATAAACCATTACACCGTTCTAAGCTCTATTTTTACAGCAGGCGATTGTTCGCACTTTGATGGGATGGGATCAAATTTGATGACTTCACAATCTGCAATACGTAAGGGCATGGCTGTTGCAAAAAACATCTTATTGAAAGCAGGTATGTTGAAATTTTGCCTTCCTTATATGCACCAAGATAGGGGATACCTCTTGAGTTTGGGACCCAACGATGCGGTAGGGTGGATTGGAAATAAAAATATCCTTGTCAAAGGCTTACCTGCTTTTATAGCTAAAGAGACTATAGAAGCAAAATATGGTTGGTGGCTACTCGGAAAGGGTTAAATATCGTCGATAATCAATGTTTTTTATGTTTAAAAGAAAACCGTTTAAACCATCAAAGCTCAAACAGCTATTTTCATGTCTACTCAGTTTTAAATATATTGAGTATAGTGAAATGAACTTCATCAAAACCTGACAAATCA
>CAINHP010000135.1 GCA_903848905.1 uncultured Pseudomonadota bacterium | reverse complement strand
GGTGTCGTCACTTACTGAGAAAGGTGCGCTTGCAACCTTTGAGGCGCTAGCTTTAGGTGCGGTGGATTATGTTGCAAAACCTAGCGGCACTATTTCGCTTTCTATTGGTGATATTCGAGATGAATTAGTGCGTAAAGTGCGCATGGCCGCAAAAGCGCACCTTAAAGCGCCTTCTCGCCTAACGACACCCGTACGCCAACCAATAGCGAGAAAAACAGCGCCGGTTGAATCTGCGCCAATTATTCGACGGGGCGTTGCGAATAAAGGGATTGTGATTATTGGTGTGTCTACGGGCGGACCGCGTACGCTTGAGGATATATTGCCCCTATTTCCAGCCTCTTTTCCGTATCCTGTGTTAGTGGCACAGCATATGCCAGCAAGTTTTACGCTGCCATTTGCAAATAGGATGAATGATTTATGCGAGCTTCAAGTAGTTGAAGCGAGTCGACCAACGAGTATTGAGCCTGGATTTGTTTATATTGGTAAAGGCGGCGCTGATATGGTGGTTGCGCAACGAGGTGGCAAACCGACCATTATTCCCAAACCAGAAAATAGAGAGTTTTTGTGGCACCCGTCTGTGGAATTACTCGGGCGCTCGGTGCTTGAGAATTACGACGCGACACATATTGTGGCGATCATGTTAACGGGGATGGGGTATGACGGTTCAGATGCCTTTGCTGAAATCAAAAAACGCGGAGGACGCACGATTGCAGAGAGTGAATCGTCGTGCGTGGTCTTTGGAATGCCAGCCGAATTAATTTCAAAAGGGGGCGCGAGTGTAGTGCTCCCTGCCGATAGGATAACGAAACAAGTTTTAGCTTGGCTAAAGTAAAAAGGGGGAAATGATGGCTTTTATTAAACAACAAGCTCCACAAGAGGTCAGTGAAGATGAGCGGACGACTGCTCGCGATTTTCATGGTTTGAGCGCAGAGTTAAATAGCGAGCACGCCACTGCGCGACGCTGGGCGGTGCGTGATTTAGTGAGTTTTCCCCAAGCAAGTGAAGTCCTCGTTGCTCGCCTTAAAATCGAAGAGGATGCGAGTGTTCGCACGGCTATTTTAAGTAGTCTTGCGCAATTGGGGGATAAAACGGCTATGAATGGACTGGTGACGTGTTTGCGTAGCGATGAGGCATCACTGCGTAATGAAGCCATTGAAGTTTTAAAAGCCATTCCCGATGAAGTTGGCCCAATTATTAATGCGTTGTTAAATGACAGTGACTCGGATGTGCGTATTTTTACGATTAATATTTTAGAGTCACTGCGTCATGAACATGTTGAGCAATGGTTAATGAGTGTTATTGATAATGACGATCAAGTGAATGTGTGCGCAACAGCGGTGGATTTACTCAGCGAAGTGGGCAGCGAACTTTCAGTACAGTCGTTAATGAACTTAAAACAACGCTTTGCCAATGAACCGTATATCTGTTTTTCTGTTGATTTAGCCTTAAAGCGTATTCAACAAGGCGAACATTAAATGACTAGCATCACGATTAGCGAGGAAGATTTTTCAAAGTTTAAAGAATTTTTCTACCGCAAAACGGGCATGCAGTTTGAAAATTCTAAACGCTACTTTGTTGACAAACGACTCATAGAACGTATTGAAGCGACAAACTCAGGGAGTTTTCGTAGCTACTTTGTGATGCTGCGTTTTGAAACAACAGGCGAAGAACTGCAGAAATTAGTCAATTTGATGACCGTCAATGAGACTTATTTTTTCCGTGAAGAATATCAGTTTAAATGCTTAGTAGATTCGATTCTGCCTGAAATTGTACGCAAAAAAAAGGACGACTCCCCCATTCGAATTTGGTCAGTGCCGTCCTCGTCAGGTGAAGAGGCGTATTCAATCGCTATTTATTTGCTTGAACATTGGAGCGGAATTGATCGCTGGGATGTGGAAATTATTTCGTCAGATATCGATACGGAAATTATTTCCCAAGCAAAAAAAGGCCATTATTCGCCACGCTCTGTGCAGAATTTACCCGATAAAATATTGCATAAATACTTTACCTATAAAAATGAAGGCTATCAGATTTGCCGTGATTTACAACAAGCGGTGGAGTTTACGCGAGTGAATATTATGGAGCCTTTAGAAGTGCGTTCTTATCGGAATATGGACGTCATTTTTTGTCGTAATTTATTAATTTATTTTGATGATGTCTCGCGTCGCTATGCTGCTGAAATGTTTTTTGATGCCATGAAAGCAGGTGGATTTGTGTGTTTGGGACATTCGGAATCAATGAGTCGTATTTCATCATTGTTTCGGGTGTGTAAATTTCCTGAAGCGATTGTGTATCAGAAACCTTTGGAGAGCAGATGAAAACTATTCTCGTTATTGACGATGCGGCAACGGTTCGTATGTATCATCGACATATTTTGGAAAGTGCGGGATATAGCGTTGATGAAGCCAT
>CAINHP010000134.1 GCA_903848905.1 uncultured Pseudomonadota bacterium | reverse complement strand
GCGTGCATTATCGTGATTGATAAACACGACGCGCTCATTCGCAAAGGCATTTTTATGATTGACGCCAGCGCGGGCTTTTTAAAAGATGGCAATAAAAATCGTCTACGCGCGATGGATATTCACAAAATCGTGGACGTATGGACAAAACAACTCGAATTGCCCAAATATTCACGTATGGTGAGTGTTGATGAAATTGAGAAAAACGAGTTCAATCTCAATTTACCGCGTTACATTGACAGCGGGCAGATTGAAGATTTGCAAGATATTGAGGCGCATTTAAAAGGCGGTATTCCGCAGGATGATGTGGAGGCGTTGCAGGATTATTGGCGCGTATGTCCCGCGTTGCGTGACACCATTTTTACATCCATTCGCCCGCATTATGTGGCGTTGGCGGTTGAAAAATCAGCGATTAAATCGGCTATTTATCAGCACAGTGAATTTGTCGCGTTTATTGACTTGATGAATACGATTTTTTCGCAGTGGGAATCGAGCAGTGCGGCGTTGTTAAAATCGCTTGAAGTAGGCTGTCTGCCGCGCTCCATTATTGAGGAACTCGCTGAAACCTTACTTGCGCATTATGAAAATAAACCATTGGTTGATAAATATGACGTGTATCAACATCTCATGGATTATTGGGACGCGACGATGCAAGACGATTGCTATTTAATTTCAGATGAGGGTTGGCAAGCGAAAACGTATCGACTACTCGAAAAAGGCCGCGATAAAGGGTGGGCGTGTGATTTGGTGCCAAAATCGTTATTGGTGGCGCGTTATTTTGCCACCGAGCAGCAAGCCATTGCGGATGTAGAAGCCGATATTGAAAACGTCACTGCGCAACTCAGTGAACTCGAAGAAGAACACGGCGGCGAAGAAGGCTTATTTGCTGAACTCGACAAAATCACGAAAACCACGGTTGCCGCGCGTTTGAAAGAAATCAAAAACGACAGCACCGCCCAAGACGAGCGCGACGCTTTAAATGCGTGGCAAACGCTTTATAATCAGCAAAACGATGTCAAAAAAGCACTCAAAACCGCTGAGGCTGATTTAGATAAGCGCGTGTATGACACCTATCCAAGCCTTAGCGAACAGGAAATTCAAACGCTCGTGGTGAATGATAAATGGTTGGCCACGCTTGAATTGGCGTTTCATGGTGAAATGAACCGCATTAGCCAAGCACTCACGCAACGCATTAAACAATTAGCCGAGCGTTATGAAACGCCCGTATCCGTTCATGTTGAGCGTGTCAGCGAATTAGAGGCTAAAGTGAATGCGCATTTAGCAAGTATGGGGTTTGCAATATGATGCAGATTGAGCGTTTGCCTTTTGAGCAAGATATTGAAACGAAAGTTGTCTTAAAAAAGCTCGCTCGAGCGCATCAAGCTTTAGCAGAGCTAAAAGGGATAGCAGCCACTATTCCCAATGAATCCATTATTATTAACACATTAGCTTTGCAGGAAGCTAAAGACAGTTCAGCTATTGAGAATATTATCACCACGCATGATGACCTTTATTGTAGTGACATTCATGCTCGATATTTTGTGAATGTAGCAGCAAAAGAAGTACATAATTACGCCACCGCATTACGCAATGGTTTTGAGCAAGTGAAGCGAACGGATTTACTCACCAGCAATGATATTTTAGCGATTCAAGGTTTTATTGAAGAAAATAATGCCGGCTTTCGAAAACAAGCGGGGACGACGTTAAAAAATGCCGTCACGGGTGAAGTCATTTACACACCACCGCAACATCCTGATGACATTATTGCGTTCATGAATAATTTAGAGTGCTTTATCAATGATGACGAATTGTGTGATTGGGATTCACTGACCAAAATGGCGGTTATTCATCATCAGTTTGAAAGTATTCATCCCTTTTATGATGGTAACGGTAGAACAGGGCGTATCATTAATATTTTGTATTTAGTGAAACAGGGGTTACTCAAGATTCCTATTTTGTATCTGAGTCGCTATATCAATCAGCATAAAACGCAGTATTATCAACTGTTGCAATCCACGCGTGATACAAGAGATTGGTCGCAATGGCTGCTGTTTATGCTTGATGGTGTTGAGCAAACAGCAAACGAAACGGTTGTTTTGATTGAGCAAATCAAAGCCATGATGCAAGCATTTAAATATAAAATGCGTATTGAATTGCCCAAAATTTACAGCCAAGGTTTGCTTAATAATCTTTTTCGCCATCCTTACACAAAGATTGATTTTGTCATGCAGGAGCTTGCGGTTAGCCGTATTACAGCGACACGCTACTTAGATGAGCTAGCGCAAATCGAGTTACTTGAAAAACGTAAAATTGGACGCGAAAATTTTTATATCAATACAGCGCTTTTTGATTTGCTCGGCAACATGTATAGAAAATAGCCAAAATCTATACATGTTCAAATAACATGTATAGAAAACCGCGTTTTTCTATACATGTTATTTTGAAATAACGTTAAATTAAGACAAAATTAGGCCTGTTTTTTATTTAAATTAAGGTGAGTACCATGCGATATAAATTAAATCTGTTAGGCGTATGTATTTAACATTTACTTGGGATGCCCATAAAGCAGAATCAAATTTAAAAAAACATCAGGTTAGTTTTGAGTTAGCTACAGGAATATTTACAGATCCATTTATGTTGACTATGAAGAATCTATCAGATAAAAAATATTTTTCAATTGAGACTAATGCGCCTTTGGCGTTAACAATTAAGCAAAGAGAAGAAATCGACGCGCTTAATGCGCTTGATGATGAAAAAATTGATTATAGTGATATACCTCCGCTAACTGATGAGTTTTGGAAACAGGCGACAGTCAATCCATTTGTGATGAAACATAAGATGGTGACGACAACGGTGTGTGTTGATGCGGATATTTTGTTGTGGTTAAAGCTAAAAGGCAAAAATTATCAAGCTTGTATCAACACTATTTTAAAGCATGAAATGCTCAAAGAACGTGAACAAGCAAAATTGACACTTTTAAATCATGAACAATAGTATTTGCGTTGAAGTGTTTAGATGACTGCAGGAATAATTTTCTATGGAATTTATAACTATCAAACAAACCGACATTAAACGAGGATAAAATCATGCAAGTTGTACTAAAAAAAGAAATGGTCATCAACAACAGCCACAGTTTTATGTTATCCGATTTGCCTTTTGAAACAGGGGAAAAAGTCGTTGTGTTCGTGATGAGTGAAACAAATTTAACTGCTAAGCTCAATAAATGGCGGAAATTATTTAAAATGACCCAAGCCTTACCCCAAGCTCAATGCGTGACGGATGATGATATTGATGCAGAAATTGAGGCTTATCGAGAGGGTTTATGAAAGTGTTTATCGACACGAATGTTTGGGTTTATGCACAATGAATATAAAACAAGGCTACAAACAAACCGAAATCGGCATCATTCCTGAAGATTGGGAAGTTAACAAATTCAATGAAATGTGTTGGTTTCAAGAGGGACCTGGACTAAGAAATTGGCAATTTACAAAATCTGGAATAAAAGTAATCAACGTTACAAATTTAGAAAGTGGAATTTTGAATTTAGAGAGAACAGATAGACATATATCACTCAACGAATTTCACAAAATGTACGAACATTTTGAAATTCAAGAAAATGATATTGTAGTTGCCAGTTCTGGAAACAGTTACGGCAAAGTTGCTGTTGTTAGAAATCAAGATTTACCGCTACTTATGAATACGAGTGTTATCAGATTCAAACCGTTAAAAAATCTTGATTATGGTTATCTGCTCACATTTTTAAATTCTAATCACTTCAAAAATCAAATTGATTTGATGATTACGGGCGGAGCGCAACCAAATTTTGGACCAGTTCATCTGAATAAATTATTTATTGCCATACCTCCCAAACAAGAACAAACCGCCATAGCCACAGCCCTATCGGACATCGATGCGTTAATTGGCGAATTGGATAAACTCATCGCCAAAAAGCAGGGCATCAAACAAGCCACCATGCAACAGCTTTTGACCGGCAAAAAACGCTTGGCTGGGTTTAGTGGGGAGTGGGAGGTTAAGCGGTTGGGGGAATTGGTGGATCTTTATCAACCAATTACGATTTCGGCAAAGCATTTTACTGAATCTGGTTACCCTGTTTATGGTGCTAATGGTGTAGTTGGTTTTTATCACGATTTTAACCATGAAAGCTCTCAAGTAACCGTAACATGTAGGGGTTCAACTTGTGGCACTGTTAACAAAACGATAGAAAAGTCATGGATTACTGGAAATGCAATGGTCATAAATTGCGATAATTCCAAAAATATAGAAAAACAATTTTTGTATTACTTGTTGTTGAATAAAGATTTATCTATTTGCATTACTGGGACGGGGCAGCCTCAAATAGTTCGTTCTCCACTTTTTAATTTTATTTTATCCATTCCTCCCGCAATTGAAGAACAAACCGCCATCGCCAACATTCTCAGCGACATGGACGCAGAAATCAGCCAACTTGAAGGGCGTCGCGCGAAAATGGGTGAGCTAAAACAGGGAATGATGCAGGAATTATTGACGGGGCGAATTCGGTTAAATACACAGGACTCAACACGATGCTAAACGACACACTGAACATATCTTTTCCTGTCAAAATAGACATTTTGTTATCGTTAAAAGAAAATGCCGATGAATTTACCCGAAATTTTCGTTTTATGTCTGCGTTGATGTTGTACCGAAAAAATCGTTTATCGCTAGGAAAATCGGCAGAATTAGCGGGTTACACGAAACTCGATTTTATCGATAAATTGCGTTTAGAAAATGAGCCAATTTTTGATTTTAATGAGCAAGAAATGGATGATATTTTTGCGGATGTGAATAAATTGCCATGATTGTTACAAAAGGCAGGGTTATGAAAGAAATTAGCCAAGACACGCAAAATATACTTTTAACACTTAAAAAAGTAGCTACCGAAACGCTAGAACGTAAACAGCGATTGGGCGAATATG
>CAINHP010000133.1 GCA_903848905.1 uncultured Pseudomonadota bacterium | reverse complement strand
TAAACCGTCTTCAACAAGATATTTTACAGCAACTGTCATCTCTTTTGTGCGACCAAGTGAATCGGTTGCAATGGAAATTAGTGTACCATCACTTTTAAATTCCCATGAGCTAGTAACCGATTTTTTTTCGCCATCAATTTTTAGGGATTCTGCTGTTAAGGTCCATTTACCAACAATGTCACTATTATCTTTTAATGTTACGTCAGCATATGCTGTCGATGTATAGCATAATACGATTAATGGTAAAAATTTAATACAATTTCTCATTCTCATTTGACTACCTCTGATTATTGTTATTCTGTAAAAATGTAGCGTCTGCGATTATATCACACAGCCTATATTATGCGCTTTTCTTACTAAAACTCTCCCGGAATTAGTTTATTTCGCAGCGGTAATCATTCTATATAAGAAACAAAAACATCCCATACGAAACGTACAATACAAGCGTTATAATCAATTCATCAAGCCCATTTCAAAATTCAACACTCATTATCATAATAATTTGTCGTTTTACCAAGCTACCCCGATTTACAATATGATGATATTCCAATAGTCACGATATCGTTTTTGTCCTTAACAATTTGATTTATAATTTAGTGGACTTGTCCCAAATTTAGACTCATTCACTGTTTTAGGATTTTATTATGTCAAGCGTGTTGATATCTCGAGAAAAAGAAGAAAAAAAAGAAGAAATCAATCAATTTGAACCATTAAGTGTTTCGTTTCGTGTTTTGCTTGGTTTATATTTAATTATCCCATTATGTTTGCTGTTATATGGTTTGGACAATGCATTATGGCAAGGCTGGTTGCATGACAATTTGCCTTCGCGCCCTACGCATTTTTTATTGTTTCAGGTGCTGTTTGGCACACCTCATATTTTAGCGAGTACCATTTTACTCGTCAGTAATAGAGAGTATTTTCATTTTTATAAAAAGCATTTATTTTGGATGACGGTGGCCATTATTGTAGTTTTTGGTGTGGGGAGTTTATTTATTCCTTACCGCGTGTTTTATATTGCAGTAGCTGCATGGACGGTTTTTCATGTTTTAAAACAGCAACATGGGGTGGCAAAAGGGGTTTGTCAATTGCCTGCGTGGGCTTATCACGTTTTACTTTGGTTAAGTGTGGCTGCTGGGGTATTAATTTATATTGGCATTTTTTTGCATACCAGTTTAGACACGGAGATTATGATGCAGATTCAATCCGCAGCGGGTTTTTTAACGTTATTATTGTTGATGAGTGCTTTTTATTGTCAGCGTTATGTCAATAATCTGCTGGGTAAATATTTTTTATGGATGAATGTGTTGCTTGTGGTGAGTAGTTTTTATTTGTATTCAGAGAGTTATTATTTTTTTGCTATTTTAATGCCGCGTTTAGTTCATGATGCAACGGCTTATATTTTTTATGTCACGCATGATTATAATAAACATACTCAAGCTCCCCAAAATGGTCTTTATCGCTTTGCAAAGCGCAATTCTATTTCGATTTTTATTGTCCTGCCAGTTATATCATTTTTCTTGGCGTTTATACTGCAAGCTTATGGTGATGTGATGGTGTCGTGGTTAACAGAGCAAGTTTTTGGTGTTGAAATTCGCAAGGCCGTGACACTGGGCATTCTTGGGTATTTCGCGCTTATGCATTATTACAGTGAAGGGATAACATGGAAAGTGGGGTCGCCTTATCGCCAATTTATTTCGTTTTCAAAATAAGCAAACAAGCCATATGTTAGTGTAAAATGTATAAAAAGGTTGCGTAAAACAAATCACTTGGTATAATCGAGGGATTGAAATTACAAAATTTCAGGCGCGTAGCTCAGTTGGTTAGAGCACCACCTTGACATGGTGGGGGTCGGTGGTTCGAGTCCACTCGTGCCTACCAAACAAAAGAAAGCACTGCAACGTCAGTGCTTTTTTATTGCGTTATTCATCAGATTTCCAATATCAGGTTTTCAGTCATGTTAGTCATTACGCTCCCAGACGGTTCTCAACGTACTTATGAATCCTCCCTCAGTGTGCTTGAGGTGGCTCAATCTATTGGTGCAGGATTAGCTAAAGCAACGCTTGCAGGCAAAGTTAACGGTCAACTTGTTGATGCAAGTACCCGCATTGAAAGCGATGCAACACTTCAGCTTATTACGGCAAAAGACGAAGAAGGCTTAGAGGTTATTCGTCATTCGACAGCGCATTTGCTCGCACAAGCGGTAAAGCAACTCTTTCCAAGTGCACAAGTGACGATAGGGCCTGTCATTGAAAACGGTTTTTATTACGATTTTGCGTATGAAAGAGCGTTTACCCCTGATGATTTAGCAGCAATTGAAACCAAAATGCAGCAATTGGTAGCGGAAAATAGTGACGTTGCTCGCTCTGAATTATCGCGTGATGACGCAGTAACTTTCTTCAAAAATCAAGGCGAAACCTATAAAGCAGAAATTATTGAATCGATTCCGGCTGATCAAGTCTTATCACTATACAATCAAGGCAGTTTCACTGATTTATGTCGTGGGCCTCATGTGCCAAATACAGGCAAATTGGGCGCATTTAAATTGATGAAAATTGCTGGCGCTTATTGGCGTGCTGATGCAAAAAATGAAATGTTGCAACGTATTTACGGTACAGCATGGCGTGATAAAAAAGAATTACAAGCGTATCTAACACGTCTTGAAGAAGCTGAAAAACGTGATCATCGTAAATTAGCAAAAACTTTAGATTTTTTTCATATTCAAGAAGAAGCACCGGGAATGGTGTTTTGGCATGAAAAAGGTTGGACGATTTATCAACAAGTTGAGCAGTATATTCGTGAAAAATTACGTGTTAACGGGTATGGCGAAGTTAGAACACCACAATTAGTCGATCGTTCTCTCTGGGAGAAATCAGGGCATTGGGATAAATTTGGTGCGATGATTTTTACTTCGCATTCTGAAAATCGCGATTACGCAATTAAACCGATGAATTGCCCTTGTCACGTTCAAATTTTCAATCAAGGGATGAAGAGTTACCGTGATTTGCCCATTCGCTTAGCGGAATTTGGTTCATGTCACCGTAATGAACCGTCAGGCACCCTTCATGGTTTAATGCGTGTGCGTAATTTTGTGCAAGATGATGCACATATTTTCTGTGCTGAATCGCAAATTCAAGAAGAAGTTGCCACGTTTATCGAGTTATTATATGACGTTTACAAAGACTTTGGCTTTGACGATGTCATCATTAAATTGTCAACTCGTCCTGAAAATCGGGTAGGTAGTGATGAAGTTTGGGATAAAGCAGAGGCCGCGCTTGAACTTGCTCTAAATGCAAAAAAAATAGCGTGGGAATTGCAACCGGGTGAAGGTGCATTTTACGGTCCGAAGATTGAATTTTCTCTGAAAGATTGTATTGGTCGTGTTTGGCAATGCGGTACGATTCAAGTTGATTTTTCAATGCCCGGTCGTCTTGGCGCCAGTTTTATTGCTGAAGATGGTTCTCGCCAAGTACCGGTGATGCTGCATCGCGCTATTTTGGGATCGCTTGAGCGCTTCATTGGAATCTTGATTGAACAACATGCGGGTACTTTCCCCACATGGCTCTCACCTGTGCAAGTGATGGTTATGGTGATTGCAGATAGACATGCGGATTATGCGCATCAAGTACTAAAAACTTTGGAATCTCAAGGTGTTCGCGTCAAAATTGACTTGAGAAATGAAAAAATCGGGTTTAAAATCCGAGAGCATTCTATGCAACGTGTACCGTATCTTGTTATTATCGGTGACAAAGAATTAGAAGAACAAAAAATCACGGTACGCACTCAGAAGGGTGACGACTTAGGTAGTTTGACGATTGAGGACTTTAGCGCAAAATTCGCGCAGGTCATCGCAAACAAAGAATAATTAACGTGGAGGATTAAGGTATCGCTGCGAAAAAAGATGAAACGCGTTTAAATGATATGATCACCGCTCGGCGAGTGAGAGTGACGGGCGCGAATGGTGAAGTACTAGGTATTATTCCCATTGATGAAGCAAGAAAATTAGCGTACGACGACGATTTGGATTTGGTTGAAATTTCACCTAATGCAGATCCACCAGTTTGCAAAATTATGAATTATGGCAAGTTTCAGTTTGAACAAAACAAGAAACTAGCTGTTGCTAAGAAAAAGCAAAAACAAGTTCAGGTGAAGGAAATTAAATTCCGACCTGGAACTGATGACGGTGATTATCAAGTTAAGCTAAAAAGTTTGCTTAAATTTCTAAGCGATGGCGATAAAACCAAAATTACGTTGCGGTATCGTGGGCGTGAGATGGCTCATAAAGAATTGGGCATGGATGTGCTAAAACGCATCGAAAAAGATTTGGAAGAATTGGCGATTGTCGAGCAGTTTCCTAAAATGGAAGGTCGACAAATGGTCATGGTTCTTGCACCGAAAAAGAAAAAATAGTAGTACAAGTCACGCATGGAACGGGTGACTTTTGTTTTATTTAGGCCACGCATTTTGCCTAAATGAACTTTTCTCAGGGACTTTTTTTATTTTATTTGGAGCAAACAAATGCCAAAAATTAAAACTAATCGCGGTGCTGCGAAACGTTTTAAACGTACCGGTAACGGTGGTTTGAAATGTGGTCACTCACACCGTCGTCATATTTTGACGAAAAAATCGACTAAAAGAAAAAGACAATTGCGTGCGCCTAATTCAGTACATCCTTCGGATTTACGAATGGCGAACCGCATGATTCCTTATCTTTGATTTCAAAAAATAAGGAATAAATCATGCCTAGAGTAAAACGTGGCGTTACCGCCAGAGCAAGACACAAAAAAATTCTTAAACAAGCCAAAGGCTATTATGGCGCTCGCAGCCGCGTTTATCGCGTTGCAAAGCAAGCTGTCATTAAAGCAGGTCAGTATGCTTACCGCGATCGTAAACAAAGAAAACGTCAATTCCGTGCGTTATGGATTGTGCGTATCAATGCAGCTTCGCGTATGTTTGGCATTTCTTACAGCCGTTTAATTAATGGCTTAACCAAAGCAAATGTTAAAATTGACCGTAAAGTGTTGGCGGATATCGCTGTTCGTGATATTGACGCATTTGGTAAAATTGCAGAAATCGCAAAAGCAAACATGAGTTCGCTCTAAATCGATTCGCTTTTTTAACCTCAAAAATCTGCCCAACTTAAACAGTGGGCAGATTTTTTTGTATTTATAGATATCTATTTTTAAATCACTTTTTCTTCACTTACCGCGAGTTGACCCGTGTCCGATAATTTAGAAGCTCTTCTTACGCAGGCGCTGCACGCGCTTGCTAACGCCACTGATTTAACGAGCCTTGATGATGTTCGTGTGCATTATTTAGGGAAAAAAGGCGTTTTTACTGCCCAAATGAAGGAATTAGGGCGGCTTGAGCCCGATCAACGCCGAGAAGCAGGTCAAGTGATCAATCAAGCAAAAGAGGCGTTTCAAGATACATTGGACGCTAAAAAAATCGAACTCGAACAAGCCGCTTTACTCGCCCGTTTAGCAAACGAGCGTATTGATGTGACATTAGCGGGTCGTGGTCAAAAAGTGGGTGGTCTTCACCCCGTCACCACCACGCTGCGTCGTATCAATAAAATTTTTGCTAGTGTCGGTTTTCAAGTGGTTGAAGGCCCAGAAATTGAAGATGATTACCATAATTTTGAAGCGCTAAATATTCCCGCTCATCATCCTGCCCGCGCGATGCATGATACGTTCTATTTTGATGCGCATCGTGTTCTTCGTACCCATACGTCACCTGTGCAAATTCGGGTCATGGAATCCGAAAAGCCCCCCCTTAAAGTGATTGCTCCTGGTCGCGTGTATCGTTGTGATTCCGATATTACGCACACGCCTATGTTTCACCAAGTTGAAGGTTTTTTGGTGGATACCAACGTGAGCTTTGCGGATTTGAAAGGCGTGGTATATGAATTTTTACGTGCATTTTTTGAAAAAGATATTCAAGTTCGATTCCGTCCCTCTTATTTCCCCTTTACTGAACCGTCGGCTGAAGTGGATATTGAATGCGTGATGTGTGCTGGTGAAGGATGTCGCGTATGCAGTCATACCGGCTGGCTTGAGGTGATGGGTTGCGGCATGATTCATCCCGAAGTTTTTAAATCCGTGAACATTGACAGTGAAACGTATAGCGGTTTTGCCTTTGGTATGGGCGTTGAGCGACTCGCGATGCTACGCTATGGCATTAACGATTTACGTTTATTTTTTGAAAATGATTTAAAATTTTTACAACAATTTAACTAAGGCAGGGACGTTAAAATTATGAAAATAAGTGAAACTTGGTTAAGAACATACGTGAATCCCGCGCTCAGTTCGGAGCAGCTTGTGGCGCAAATCACCATGGCCGGTCTTGAAGTCGATGCTGTTGAGCCGGTTGCCGCGCAATTTAGCGGCGTTGTTGTGGGTGAAGTGCTTGAAACAGAGCAGCATCCCGATGCCGATAAACTCCGCGTTTGCTTCGTGAATGTGGGTGAAGCAGAGCCTTTGCAAATTGTCTGCGGCGCTGCAAATGTCCGTCCCGGTTTGAAAATTCCTGCCTCCGTTATTGGTGCTGTTCTTCCCGGTGATTTTAAAATTAAAAAATCAAAATTACGTGGCGTTGAATCGTTTGGGATGCTGTGCTCTGCAAAAGAATTAGGCCTTGTTGCAGAAGCGGAAGGTTTAATGGAATTACCTGCTGATGCCCCTGTTGGCGTCGATATTCGTGACTATTTGCAATTAAACGATAACAGCATTGAAGTGGATTTAACCCCTAATCGCGCTGATTGTTTGAGCGTTGAAGGCGTTGCGCGAGAAATTGCTGTGTTAAATCAATTAACACTTGCTATTCCAGAAATTCAAGCTGCTGCTGTGACGTCAACTGAAAAATTATCGGTTCATGTTGAGGCACCACAAGCGTGTCCGCGTTATTTAGGGCGTATTATTTCGGGTGTGAACAATCAAGCGCAAACGCCACTTTGGATGCAAGAGCGTCTGCGTCGTAGTGGCTTGCGTTCGTTAAGTGCGCTTGTCGATGTGACAAATTATGTGTTGCTTGAATTAGGTCAACCGCTACACGTGTTTGATGCACAAAAATTGCAAGGTGATATCCATGTGCGTTACGCAAAAATCGGTGAAACACTTGAATTACTTAACGCGCAAACAATTACACTTACCGATAATCATTTGATTATTGCAGATGACAAACAGCCACTCGCCTTAGCGGGCGTGATGGGGGGAAATGACAGCGCAGTAAATGAAAATACTCAGACTGTATTTTTGGAATGCGCGTTTTTTGCACCCTTGGCAATTGCTGGTAAAGCACGTCATTTTGGTTTGCATACGGATTCTTCGCATCGTTTTGAGCGTGGCGTGGATTTTGAACTGCAACATCGCGCAATTGAACGCGCAACGCAATTAATTTTAGACATTTG
>CAINHP010000132.1 GCA_903848905.1 uncultured Pseudomonadota bacterium | reverse complement strand
TGTGCTTCTTGTCATACGCTACATAGGGGTGATAATAATCCGCCTCATTTATCGTCTGTGACATCAGTGATTGAGGATTTTGCAGATCATGAACTGCAACACAGTAAATTGCGTGAAGATAAATTGTGTATAAATTGTCATCAAAAGCAGGGGATGGCAGAAAATAAAGTGGTTAAATATTTCATGCATCCAAGTAAAGATATGGTGCTGCGTTCAGATAAAAAAATCATGCCGCTACTCAATCAAAAAGAAGAAGTTGCTGAATTAGGGGAGATTGCTTGTAAAACCTGCCACGATCCCCACTTTTGGAGCGCCAACATTCAAGCAAAAGCACTCAAGTCAGCGCCCAAAGCCCTTTTATCGTTAGGGCAAACGGAGAATGTGGAAGGCTCGCCGTTAAATAGCTTTTTGCGTACCGAAGGCGTGAAAAATACCTTTTGCGTAGAATGTCATGGAATCAATGCGTTGCCAAAATTTAAATATTTCCACAATAAAAATACCGTGCGTCAGATTGGCGTGGATTACCTAAAATGAATAATAAACCTGCGCCGCGTTTATTACTGATTTTGCCAATCGTATTAATGGTGACTTTAGGTGTGTTTTATGCGTATGGACTCACTTTTGATCCGAATAAAAGCCAATCTCGTTTAATTGGAAAAGCGTTTCCTATCGTGACGTTGCCAGCATTAAGTGATACCCAAAAAGAAATAAGCAGTCTCTATTTTAAAACACCAGCCATTATTAATATTTGGGCCTCTTGGTGTAGCGCGTGTCGCGCAGAGCATGAATTATTGATGGAAATCGCTACGCAACATCGTTTTTTTGTATATGGCGTTGATTATCAAGATGATTTAGGTAATGCGCGGGCATATTTAAAGGCGCAGGGCAATCCTTTTGATGAGATTATGTTTGATGGCGCGATGGCTTCTGCGCAGCCTTTTGATGTACTCAGTTTGCCGCAAACTTATCTGATTGACCAAAATGGGATTGTGCGAGCAAGACATGTAGGCAAATTAACAAAAGAGGTTTGGGAAATGCTGAAGGCAACGCTAAATCAGCGCGAAAATTAACATCTAATGCGCCTAAAATTTAAAAAATATAATTTTTCACTCAATGACTAATTTAAACAAACTTGAAGCTTACCAACTTTCGTGCGTTCGTGATGATCGTATGCTTTTTAGTGAGCTGGATTTTACCTTAAATAGTGGACACGTTTTGCTAATTGAAGGCGCGAACGGCGCGGGAAAAACATCCCTACTTCGTATTTTGACGGGGTTTCGTCGTGCAGAAAGTGGCAATTTGTTTTGGAATGAAGAATTGATTGAAAATTCGGTTCACTTTTATCAAGACACCGCATATATCGGACACAATAATGGGTTAAAAGTGGCGTTAACCGCGCAAGAAAATTTACGTTACGCACAAGCGCTTTCATCAACAACGTTAAGTATTGATGAAGCAATGGCGCAAGTGGGTTTAGACGGCTATCAAGATACGCTGGTGCGGTTATTATCTGCCGGTCAACAGCGACGTTTAGCACTTGCACGGCTGCTTTGCACACATAAACCCCTCTGGATTCTTGATGAACCGTTTACCTCTCTTGATCGCGCTAGCATTCAATTATTTGAACAATTTATTGAAACGCATGCCAATCAAGGTGGTCTTGTTATTATGACCTCACATCACGAAACCCA
>CAINHP010000131.1 GCA_903848905.1 uncultured Pseudomonadota bacterium | reverse complement strand
TTGCATTCCTTGTTTGAAAAGTTTGTATTTTGGTTCTATTGAATATATTTCTGCTTGAGTTGCTTTCGTTCGGATCGAAATATATCCTATTATTTTCCCATTCTCATAATCCGGTGAAGTATTGGCCATTACCCAGTAATAACCACCGTCTTTCCGAATATTTTTCACTAAACCACGCCATGGTAATCCACTTTTTATTGTCGCCCATAAGTCTGCAAATGCTTCTTTAGGCATGTCGGGATGACGAACCATGTTGTGTGGTGATCCAATTAATTCTTTTAATGCAAATCCACTTATTCGCTCAAAATCTACGTTTACATATGTTATATTTCCTTTAAGGTCTGTTTTTGACACTAATAAATCTTTATCTTTCAGTATATATTCTATATCGCTATAAAATTTAGTCATTTTCTTCTCTTTTTTTAAATTTCATGATAAGTGATTCGTAAATTCGATTTAATATTTTTGAGGTTAATAACCAATATTATTTTAATGTTTTTTTCAATCTCATTTTATATTCTTTATAATAATTTACCAGCAAGCGCTACTCTATATAAACCCTTAATACTGTATATAAACTCTTTAAACTGTACATTTGTATAAAATAAACTTTTTTTTATATCTTTTATTATTTTTTTTGGTATATTGGGATTTTTCAAATTTGTTTTAGTTTTCCGTGGTGCTGACAATGCTTATACATGAAAATATTCGTTTCATGAGACATCAAAAAGGTTTGTCTCAAGAGGAAATGGCACATCTTTTAAATATGTCATCCAATGGGTATGGTAATATTGAACGAGGACAAACAAGTATCACTTTAGATAAATTATTGCAAATATCTACATTATTGGACTTAACTATTTTTGAACTTTTAGATTCAGTAGGATTGAGTTCTATTAGTTTAGGTAATAAAGATGTTAAAACTAATCAAACTTATTGTTCGCTTTTACCAGAAAAACATCCCTGTACTAGACATATTTTGACAGATTTTATGTTAGAAAATTCCCTCTCTACTATCGCTCAATTAAATAAGGAAATAATTTTATTACGACGAATTAATTCTCTTTTAGAATCTAAGTTAGATACTATATAAAAAATTTTGATTTTATCAATAAATTTAATCAATCACGCTATGTGATTTTTTGAATTTTTATAAATAATTCATTTTTTTTTTATATTTAATAATTTTAGAGGTTATACAAAAGGCCTATGCTTACACATTTATCAATAAAACTAAAACTCCAATTAGGTTTTGGAATTTTATTGTTTTTTATTACATTTATTGCCTTTATCGGATGGTTAGGTATAAATAATAGTAAAAATATCTTACTTGATGCAGAAATTAATTTTTCCATATTTATTTTAATTGCTACCGTCATTGTTACAGTCATTCTGGGTTTTTGGATTGCAAGTGCAATTATTAGCCAAATTATGACATCACTTGCTACCGCAATTTCTATCAATAATTCCATTGCAAATGGTGAATTTGAAATAAACATCGATACTAGTTTGCACCATGAATTTGGTGAATTGTTTCGCGCCAAGCAATCTGTGTTAGATAACATTCTTCAATTGAAGAAAGATATGAACAGTTTAGCAGCATACTCTGCTAATGGGGATTTACAACGCCGCCTTGAGGTTGAGAGTTATGTAGGAGATTGGAAATCCATCATGTTGGGTGTGAATGTCATACTTGATGAAGCACTAAACCCTGTCAATTCACAAGCACTTGTTTTGCAAAAGATGGCAGACGGCTTGTTAACTTCGCGTATCACGGATGAATTCAAGGGCGACCATAATCGGATTAAAGATGCGGTGAATAAAATCGCAGCCGTCGCTGAAAAAGCCCTGAAAGATTTAGAACTCATGGTTATCGCTTCGCGTGAAGGTGATTTAAAGGTCAGAATTCCAACAGATGATTATTCTGGTGACTGGAAAGCCATCATGGTGGGTGTTAATTCAGCAATGAATGAAGCGCTAACCCCTGTCAATTCACAAGCAATCGTTTTACAAAACATGGCAGACGGCTTGTTAACTACTCGTATCGCGGATGACTTCAAGGGCGACCATAATCGGATTAAAGATGCGGTGAATAAAATCGCAGCCGTCGCTGAAAAAGCCCTGAAAGATCTAGAAATCATGAATGTAGCGGCACGTGAAAATGATTTAAATCGAAGAGTTCCTGTAGATGATTATGTGGGCGATTGGAAAATCATCATGATGAGCGTGAACTCTGTCGCAGAGACTATTCAACTAAATACAGAATCGCTCCAATTGCAAAACTGGTTAAAAACGGGCATTACAGATTTATCAGCCAAAATTAGCGGTGATATGTTGCTCGAAGAATTAGCTTATCAAGTGGTATCCCATTTGGCAGTTTATCTACAGGTACAAATTGGTGCGATTTACTTATGGAATGAAGCAGATCAACATTTACATTTAACGAGCAGTTACGCTTACGAATTGCGAAAAAACCTATCACACAAGTTTGCTTTGGGAGAAGGTTTGGTTGGACAAGCTGCACGCGAAAAACAAGTTATTTCAATAACAGATTTACCTGATAATTATGTGTGCATTACATCCGCTATTGGAAGTATTCAGCCCAGAAACGCCATCGTCATTCCGCTACTTTATGAAGGCACATTAAAAGGCGTTTTAGAATTAGGCAGTTTGCATGCATTTGGTCAAAACAGTTTAGATTTTTTACGTTTAGCCGCACCCAATATAGGTACAGCTATTTTTGTTGCTCAGTCAGCAAGTCGCACAAAAGTGTTGTTATTTGAAAGTCAGGAACAATCACAGCGTTTGCAAATTCAACAAGAAGAGCTGCAACAATCCAACGAAGAGTTGGAAGAACAAACGCAAGCATTGGTATCGAGTGAACAGCAATTAAAAATGCAGCAAGAAGAATTGCAGCAAATCAATGAAGAGTTAGAAGAGCGAACCCAAGCATTAGAGCAGCAACGCAGTGTGATTGAGACAAAAAATAGTTTGCTAGAAGTCGCTCAAACGGATTTAACGCAACGCGCCGAAGATTTAGCCATTGCGTCAAAATACAAGGGTGAGTTTCTCGCTAATATGAGTCATGAATTACGTACGCCACTTAATTCAATGTTGTTGTTGTCGCGCTCGTTGTCTGATAACCGTGATGGAAATTTGACTGACAAGCAAGTTGAAATGTCAGTTGTGATGAACAAAAGTAGTAACGATTTATTAACTATCATTAACGATATTTTAGATTTATCGAAAATTGAATCTGGGCATGAACACGCCATTATAGAACTATTTTCGGTGAGTGAAATTGTAGATCAAGCGCAAGGTCTTTTCCGTCCAGTTGCTGAAGATAAAGGGCTGGAATTGATTGTGAGTATATCTGATGCCGTGCCTAAACACTTCCGCACTGATCGTCAACGTCTAGGGCAGATTTTACGAAATCTACTTTCAAATGCCTGTAAATTCACCGAAAAAGGTTCAGTTTCACTAGTGGTTGATTTGCCAAGTGCTAACATTAAACTGGGGGATTTACTCACGCATGAAACGACTATTGTTTTTTCGGTGAAAGATACCGGCTCAGGTATTCCCAAAGAGAAACAAGCCGTTATTTGGGAAGCCTTCCAGCAACAGGACGGATCAATAAGTCGAAAACATGGTGGAACTGGTTTGGGATTAACCATTTCGCGTGAATTAACACGTTTGCTGGGTGGTGAAATTAAACTGGTTTCTGAACAAAATGAAGGTTGCACGTTTAGTATTTATTTGCCTATGAATGGCGTTTCTGTTGATGAGGCTGAAGTTGCAGAAATAATCACATCAAATCTTCCCGCCACCAACCATTCCTATAGCAAAAAAACCACAAATAAAGCACCACAACAAGCGATGGCTAAACCGCCAGTTATCGGCATTGCAGATGATCGTGATAATTTAGTCGAAGGGGAAAGCGCTATTTTGATTGTTGAAGATGATCCGTATTTTGCTCAAATTTTAGCTGAAATGTGTCATGAAAATAAGCATAAGTATCTTGCCACACCGACTGCTGAAGAGGCACTGATACTGCTTGAAAACTATAAAATTGGGGGCGTTGTACTTGACATGGTACTACCTGAAAAACATGGTATGACCGTTTTAAACCACATTAAAGAGACTGTGTCTTTGGCACATATTCCCGTTTACGTGATGTCAACTGACGAAAGCTACGCTAATGCCAGATTGCTTGGAGCCTTAGATTTCATCGCTAAACCATTGCTACAAGAGCAGTTGGATAAAACCTTGTTAAAAATTCAGCGTATCTTGGGGCATGGAACGCAACGTCTCTTGGTATTAGAAGATGATATTCATTTAGCACAGTCTATTGCTAACTTACTGGGTAATGACGAGTTAGAGATTGATACGGCGCTCGACGGCCAATCGGCTATTGATTTAATGCAGCAAAAACAATTTGATTTAGTGGTGATGGATATAGGGCTACCTGATATGAGTGGCTTTGAATTGTTGAAACACATCAAGCAGAATGACATTTTTACGTTCCCACCGATCATTATTTATACAGGTCGTGAATTAACTCGTTTGGAACATGAAACTCTGCAAAATTACACCAATAGTATCATTGCCAAAAGTGTGCATTCTGATGAGCGTTTGTTGTCGGAAGCGCGAACATTTTTACATCGATCGGTAGAACGATTACCTGCAAAAGCCCAAAAAATGTTGTTATCGCTACACGATAAAGATGTCATGTTTCAGGATAAAAAAGTCTTGGTAGTGGATGACGATATCCTCAATATTTTTTCATTATCATCAGTTCTTGAAGCGCGTGGAATTATTGTTGTCGCGGCGAGTAGCGGTAAAGAAGCATTAGAGAAACTGAAATTAGGAACGACTTTTGATGCCATTCTTACCGATGTCATGATGCCTGAAATGGATGGACTGGAGTTAATGAGAATACTTCGCGCAGATGACCGCTATTTTAAAATACCCATTATCGCGTTGACGGCAAAAGCGATGAAAGAAGATAGAACAATTTGTCTAGAAGCGGGCGCATCGGATTATTTGACCAAACCAATTGATGTCAATCGCTTATTAGCCATGCTGCGTATTTGGTTGTATCGCTAATCCCCAGCCTTTTCAGACGGCGGATTGACGATAGCCGAACGGGGACGTATTTTCAACTTAATTATTCGAAAATAAATTATGAAAATTTTAATTGTTGATGACACGCCAGCTAATTTATTGACATTGCAATATACGCTAGAAGACTTATCCGTTGAGTTTATGCAAGCCTCTTCAGGACATGAAGCGCTTAAATTGTTACTGGATGCTCAAGAACTACCCGTATTAGCTATTCTTGATATACAAATGCCTAATATGAATGGTTATGAGCTAGCAGAAACAATGCAAAAACATGAACGAATACGTCATGTGCCGATTATTTTTCTTTCTGCAATTTATTTTGGCGAGCAATATACGTTTCAAGGCTATCAATATGGTTGCGTTGATTTTTTAACCAAGCCATTTAATCCTGACGTACTGCGCGCTAAAGCTAGAGTATTTTTAAATCTTGCATTACATCAACACGAGCTTAAAAAATCCTATATTGAACAAGAAAAGTTACGAGAACAGCTTTATCGAACGCAAAAATTATCAAATTTAGGACAGCTAATCGGTGGTATTGCCCATGATTTTAATAATCTTTTAACGGCTATTTCTGGATTTAATGACCTGGCAAAAATGTATATTGATGATAGTCAATATAATACCGATGCGAATTTAGATGATTGTTTTGTCCAAATTACGAATGCCAGTGTACGAGCTATAGAACTTACAAAACAACTGCTAAATTATTCTCAACAAAATCCCGATTTTGATGGAATAGAAGAATTAAGTTGCGCCCATTTGTTGAGTGATGAAGCAATAAAAATGTTAAAACACACATTGCCAAGCAACATAATCATCATGATTGAATTTGAAGAAAATCTCCCTAAAATTTATATCAACCCCTTGGATTTTAACCAAATCATTGTCAATTTAATCATCAACGCGCGTGACGCATTTAATCATGGACACGGCAAGATAACGGTTGGATTATCGTCTGTTGAAATACAGCATGTGATGTGTAGTGCTTGTGGCGGATTGATTCAAGGCAAGTACCTTCAACTGAGTGTTACAGATACGGGTTCTGGCATTGATCCAGATAAAATCGCCAAAATTTTTGATCTGTTTTTTACCACCAAAGAGCTTGGAAAAGGCGCAGGATTAGGTTTAGCCTCAGTTACTGGCATTGTTCATAAATCTGGTGGGCATATCCTACTCACAACGGATATAAGCGAAGGGACAACATTTAATATTTTATTGCAGACTCCTAAATTAATATGAACAGTGAACTGGAAAATTTTGAATTAGATTTATTGTTAAATGCAATTGAATATCGTTGGGGATATGATTTTCGTGCTTATGCACGTTCTTCTATTCGAAGACGTGTGAATCATGTAATGGTGAAAAATAATATTAAACACTTGAGCGAATTGATTCCGCTTATTCTACATGATGCGGTTTTTTTTCAAGATTTGGTGCTTAATTTTAGTATTGTGGTGACTGAAATGTTCCGTGATCCGCAGATGTGGCAAAAAATTGTGGCTGAAATTTTACCGCGACTACAGTCTTGGGCTTATTTTAAAATATGGCACGCCGCCTGTGCTTCAGGTGAAGAAGTTTGGTCAATGGCTATTTTGCTAAAAGAAGCTGGTTTGCTGGACAAAGCCACTATCTATGCGACAGATTTTAATGACATCGCCTTGCACAAAGCACAACAAGGAATTTATTCCATAAAAAATATGGAACAAGCAAATAGCAATTACCTAAAAGCTGGTGGCAAATATAATTTATCAAATTACTATGAGGTAAAGGGTGATGATGTCATTTTTGATAAAACATTGGCGACACGAATTGTTTTTGCGAATCATAATCTAACAACAGACGGTATTTTTGGCGAAATGAATTTAATCATGTGCCGAAATGTTCTCATTTATTTTACGCCATCATTACAAAATCAAGTGTTGTCTTTATTTACTTCCAGCTTGTCACATAATGGTTTTTTATGTTTGGGGAGTAAAGAAACGCTAGAATTTACGCCAGTCAAGAGCCTGTATACACCAATAGCGTTAAAAGACAAACTATGGCGAAAAACAGGATTTGAAGAATTGGCTTTACCATTTGATTCGCCTAGAATCATAAAACCAGTCGCTGAGAAAAAAATTGGAATTGTTGCTATTGGCTGCTCAATGGGTGGATTAAAAGCATTACAAACAATTTTGACAAAGCTGCCTCCTGATTTTTCAATGGCAATTGTCATTACGCAACACGTGTCGCCATACAGTAATTCAATATTAGCTGAACTATTGCAAAGAGATTGTGCCTTAATCGTCAAAGAAGCAGAAGCATCAGAAATGATTAAAGTGGGTTGTGTTTATATTGCACCGCCAAATTATCATTTTTTGGTTGAAGATAATATGACCATTGTACTTTCATCCGATGAACGAGTAACGTATGCGCGCCCAAGTATTGATGTCATGTTTGATTCTGTGGCAAGTTCGTGTGGCATCAATGCTATTGGTGTTGTTTTAACAGGCGCAAATACAGATGGTGCAACTGGATTATTTGCCATTCGTCAAGCGGGTGGGTATGCGATTATCGAAAATCCTGAAACAGCTCACACACCTTATATGCCTAGTTCGGCGTTAAGTTTTGCTGGAGCAGATAAGATTTTGCCTCTTGAAGAGATTTCAACTGAACTGATAAAAAAATCTACAGAATTCGTCAATAATTTGCTTGCTTTTGTTCTTGAATAGCTGATTCATTGAAAAATGGGCAGGTTCAGTATTAATGTAACGCAAAGTACAACGTGCCCAATCCAACAATCCCACTCAACTTCCAAACGTTAAGCACCGTTTAAAGCATTCAAACCCAGCCAGCAATGCCAGAGTAGCTGAGCAACGGCAGATTAAGCGTGCTGAACCAATTACGCACAAAATTTCAAGTTATTGAATTTACATAGAAATTGGTCTGCAGCTTTAAAAAAATAGTGCTGCGGATTTTTTAGATAGATTACTTTTCTACTTTCGGTGGAGATTTTGCACCTATAGTGGTGAGAAATGCTGGGTTGCTTTGCTGTGTTGGGGTTTAGGAAAGCTGTGTTGCAATATTCTTGTTGGTCGCCATGTATTTTTCAAAACCAATTGAAAACTAACGGCAATGTAATGTCATGCTAAACATTAGGCATTAATGTTAAACTCCAAGTTCTATATATTTGACTCAATCAGAGTTTATTTTTACTACCTTGGAGAATGGTGATGATTAATTTATGTGGTTTTGCCGTTAGCAATTACTATAATAAAACCAAATTGGTTTTACTTGAAAAAGGCATCGCCTTTACTGAAGAACAAGTTTTTCCTTCTCAAGAAGAAAAATTGTTAGAACGATCTCCGCTCGGAAAGATTCCTTTTATTGAAACTGAACACGGTGGATTATCAGAATCTCAAGTTATTCTTGAATATTTGGAAGACGTTTATCCTGAAAATTCACTTTATCCGGCTGATAATTTTGAGCGAGCAAAGTGTCGAGAATTAATCCAGCATTTGGAACTTAATGTTGAGCTGCATGCACGTCGCTTGTATAAAGAAGCGTTTTTTGGTGGCGTTGTCTCTGAAGAAATTAAGATCGAAGTCAAAGAACGTTTAGATATTGGCTTGAAAGGATTGGCAAGACTAGCTAAATTTAAACCTTATATTGCAGGGGATACTTATACAGCAGCAGATTGTGTTGCTTGGTTGCATTTTTTTATGGTTAGTATGACTAGTCAAAAAATTTACGGTACTGATATTGTTGTTGCTCATCTTCCTGCTGTGACAACCTATATGCAGCTAATCGAAACGCGTCCCCATGTACAAAAAGTCGCTGCAGATCGCGCTGTAGCAATGGCATCCTTTTTAAAAATATAACATGTAGTTTTTATTATTGTGAACTTGAGAAATGCTTGTTTGCTATGCTGGGTGCATTAGCGAGATGGTTTTATAGGAGATAGAATTTTATCTATCTTCTGATGTTAAACGGAATTTGAGTTTGATGCGTTCAATTTCAAGTGTCGCGTAACGCGACACTTGAATCATAACTGATTGATATAATGAAAATTATTTTTCAATCTTAACGTTATGGAACGTTTTTTACTGAGCTGATTTAGCTGTTGGTCAATAATTGCAAGGCTTTTTCAAAATCAAACTGCATGATAGCTATTTCGATGTTGCTAAATACCTTAATGCTAAATGAACGGCTAATTCGTGTGCTATTTTCCTCAAAATACGTTAATGCAGCACTATCATCATCGAGAAGGAAGTCTTTGAGTTGTTTAATAATCACTTCCGTTGATTGTTCACCATCCTTGATAGGCTCAGACTTTTTTATGGTAGATATAGCTGCTCGTAGATCAGCGATAAGAGACTGTTGTTTATTTTTAAAGTGATCGATTTTAGGACCAATCACTTCAAGAGACGTATTTTCTCGAAGTAAGTGTTCAATTTCGCCAGCTAAATTTTCAAGTTCACTTGCGCCAATATTACCATTTACATTTTTTGCAGTATGCGCAAGACGTTCTGCACTTTCGATATCGCCTGTATCGAGGGCTACTTGAAATTCTTGGGGCATGTTTTCTTGGTTGCTTACATAGTGACGCAATAAATTAAAATAAAGCGTTGTTTTACCCAATACACGTTTCAAACCGAGGGAAACATTAAGACCGTCAATTACAGGAAGTGATTCAATGGTATGCGCGTTTAATTGACTTTGTTGTGTATCATTTGTTGAAGATAATTCTAGGTGCTTAGGTCTTATCCACTGAAGTAAAGTTCGAAACAGCTCTTCAGGATCAATTGGCTTTGAGATAAAATCGTTCATGCCGGCTTGTAGGCATTTTTCACGATCTTGTAACATGGCATTTGCGGTCATGGCAACAATTGGTAATGAATCAAATTTAGCGTTTTTGCGTATTTCGATCGTTGCTTCTACGCCATTCATCACGGGCATTTGCATATCCATCAAAACAATATCGTAATAATTCTGCTGAATCATATCAATGGCTTCTCTGCCGTCATTAGCAATATCCACTTTAAATCCTTCGTCTATAAGTAGACCAAGGGCGACTTCTTGGTTGAGTTTATTATCTTCAACGACAAGAATAGAGGAGCCATGAATAATTTTTAAATCTTCAACAACATAAGAAAATCCGAGATAATTATTCAAATCTTCTTCAAAGTCTTCAAATGATGCATTTGACTCGCCTAGTAAACGAATCACTAAATCAAATAATAACGAGGTATTGATAGGTTTGATTAAGATATTATCTAAACCTATATTATTCATTTCGCTTAAAATTTCTTCACGTCCATGAGCAGTAATGATAGTAATTTGAGGGGGGTGAGTTAAGGATAAATGTCGAATAGCTTTAGCTGTTTCAGCGCCATCCATATCAGGCATATACCAATCAAGAAATACAATTTCATAAGGCACGCCATTTTTTTCAGCCTGTTTTATGTATTTTAAAGCGTGTTTACCATTGGAAACTTGAGTCACACTCAGTCCAATATTGGATAACGCGTTCTCTAATATATCTCGTGCTGATTCTGTGTCATCAATAATGAGCACACGGCGCCCTGTAAGGTTATTTGTAGTCGTTATAGACGAAGCATTTTTGAGAGATTTTTTTAATCTTGCCGTAAACCAAAATAGACTTCCTTTACCTAATTCACTTTCAACACCTACTTCACCATTCATGAGTTCGACGAGTTGCTTTGATATAGATAAACCTAAACCACTGCCTCCATATTTGCGACTTGTTGAGGTGTCTGCTTGTTGGAAAGATTGGAAGAGTTTGTTTTTCGTTTCATCACTTAGACCAATACCTGTATCGCTAACGCTAAAATACAATAACAATTCATTTTGATCATCTTCAAGTACTTTTACAGTCACGACAATCTCACCCTGTTCAGTAAATTTCACGGCATTATTGACATAATTGATTAACACTTGCCCTAAACGTAGCGGATCGCCATTAAGATAAATAGGTAAATTTTTATCGATGTCAAAAGTCAGTGTGAGTCCTTTATCTTTAACTTTGACGGAAATAAGGTCAACGAGATTATTTAGTGTCTTTTGAATTTTAAAATCGATTTGTTCAATGAAAATTTTACCTGCTTCAATTTTCGATAAATCTAAAATATCATTAATAATAGCGAGCAAATGTTGACTTGAATTCTGAATTTTTCGCATGTAATCATGCTGCTTATGGTTAAGTTCAGTTTTCAAAGTTAAATGCGTAATACCTAAAATAACATTTAATGGTGTGCGAATTTCATGACTCATATTTGCCAAAAAATCCGACTTCATTTGAGTGGTATCTTCAGCTATTTTTTTTGCTTGATGGAGTGCGAGATCCGCTTGTTTTTTGAGTGTGATGTCACAAGCGCTTACGCAGACAAATCTTTGTCCGCTCGCATTAGGTAGGGTGCTCAGCCCAACTTCTATAGGGAAATCACTGCCATCTTTGCGTAAACCATGTAAATCCTTTTTCACCCCCATTATACGAGTGCTGCCTTCAGTCATGAACTGTTGACGCATGACAAGATGATGTGCTCGTGCGTGTGATGGAACGAGTTTATCAATATTTGCCCACATCAATTCACCCGGTTCGTATCCGAACACTTCGTCTGCTCGTTTATTGCATAGAACAATAGTCCCTTCTGCATCAATCACGAGCATCGCATCCGGTGCTGATTCGATAATTCCTCTAAACCAAGCTTCAGTTTCTTTTAGTTCGGATTGCTGTGCTTCAAGTTCAATAGCTTGATCCTCGAGTAGTTCTTCGTTTTTATGAGATAAGTATTCTTTATCTTCGAGAAGGGATTTATTGAGGCGTTTTTGAGGCAAAAATGTCAAAAAATATAATGCTGGGAAATTAACAATTATAAGTAAAGTAGCGTCAATAAGTGCTTCATTTAATTTCAACATTTCAGGTAATTCATCAATAAACAACATAATGAGTGTTTCACTGAGAAAAATTGAGCAAGTTAATACAATAAATAGAAACTTTGCAGAAATAATTTTTTTAATGTACATATAATATTCCAAGGATTTTATATCATCACTATACGCTAAACCCTAAAATATCCATGAAATATATTCGTTATTGACGATGGTCATCATGAAACCATTCCAATGGAAGCAATGAATCTAGTTGTTCATCCAAGAAAGCAAACGTTGATGGTAAATCCACTTTATCCAAATTATTCCGTAGCGTTAGCAAAATAAGGTAATATCAGATTAATTGATTTTAATCATCTTGTCGCTAGTAGGATAAAGAATGATCAACGGTTCCGATTCCAGTCTCAATCTACAACTACACAACCCACCATAAATACAAGTCTTAAGCACCGTCTAAAGCATTCAAGCCCAGCCAGCAATATCAGAGTAGCTGGACGAAGGCTGATTAAGCGTGCTGAGCTTTTTAAAATAAAAATTTCAAGATATTGATTTTAAATATTATTATCAGAAATAGGTCTGCAGCTTTAAAAAAATAGTGCTGCGGATTTTTTATATAGAGTACTTTTCTACTTTCGGTGGTGATTTTGCACCTATAGTGGTTAGA
>CAINHP010000130.1 GCA_903848905.1 uncultured Pseudomonadota bacterium | reverse complement strand
GTAATTGATGGAAAAGTGAAAGCGAAAGCGTACTGTAGAGTTGGTGCTTATAACTTGTAATGAGCGGTAATCGACGATAAACGCCATCTTCATCAACGTTTGCATTATCTAAATATCCACCGGAAAGTGCAGATGATTGCAGTGTCGGTAAATTGGCAATGTAACTTTTTGCGTCAAAAAGTAAATGGGTAAAATCGTCGTTTGTATTAGATAGAGGGGCGGGAAGTTGACCAATCTCGTTGTTTTGTTCGTCATGATGACTAAAGAAATAACCTAAAACGACAGGGCGATTTTGTAGGCTGTGACTGAATCGGTCATCGTATGAAAGTTCAGGACGTATTTTTTCAATTGCGGATATGAAATTCGCATCGTTTTGTAGCTGATTTTTTGCCAATTTCTCGAGTGTTGTTATACTGTCATTTGACGCTTTTTCAGAAAAAATGACGTCAAATCCAACTAATTTGGCGCCATAATAATCAAAAAGAATATCGACTAAATCAGCTAACTTATCACGCCGCCATGGCCAATGCCCTTCTTGCGCTAAACTTTTTTCATCTATGTCTAAAATAATAATACGTTTATCAACTGTATTTGGCATAGTGATTCGCAAACGTACATCGTATAGGATATTTTCTATACGTTGTAGTGTGGGTATTTTAAATTGCCCAGCGGTATGGGTTAAGAATAATAACGTCAAGATAAGCGATATTAGCCAGTGGTAAATTTTTAATTGTTTGTTACTCAATATCATCGAAAATACCTTAACGAAATGAAAATAATAAATGTGAGATGCATTCTAAAATTGTAAATGATAAAAATATGGCATGTTTTTTGTATGATTCAAGGGAAAACATGGCGTATTATACTTAAAACGGGGGAATGCTTTAATAACGTCTAATCCTTGACGCTATGGCATCTATTGACTGTATAATTTTCTTTAAAAAATCCTTTTGGTGCCGATTAACTGGTAAATATAGATAAAATCTAATGTGATAGATTAAATTTATCGCGCAAACCTTTAGTAAAACCTTACGATGGCGGCTATTTTTTGACGTTTATAGTCCGTAGTATTTTAATCACACAGCACACGAGAAAACAATGTTTGTAATTATTGGATATGTATTAGTTTGTGCCTCCTTGATGGGCGGCTATATTGGGGGCGGTGGTCATCCTGGCATTTTATGGCAGCCGTTTGAAATGATCATTATCGTTGGTGCGACGGTTGGTGCTCTAGTTGTGGCAAATCCGCTTTCAGTGGTTAAGTCAGCGGTTGCAAAAGCAACAGCAACACTTAAGCCTGAGCCTTACGACAGAGAATTCTATGTCGAATTAATGATGTGTTTTTATATGTTAACCAATAAAACGCGTAAAGAGGGTTTGTTGTCGCTAGAGGATTTAATTGAAAATCCAGAAAGTAATCCGTCTATTTTTACAGAACGAATTACCAATGATCATCATTTGTTGGAATTTATTTGTGATAACTTACGTCTTATGATTACCGGTGTTGAGGTGCATCAATTAGAAGAATTGATGGATCAAGTATTAGAAACGCATCATGCTGATGAACACACACCTGTAAGTACCATTCAAGTTATGGCTGACGGCTTACCTGCGTTTGGTATCGTAGCGGCGGTTATGGGGGTAGTACATACCATGGAGCTTGTTGGTGCGCCACCAGCGGTTATGGGAAAGGCGATTGCGGCGGCGCTTGTAGGAACGTTCGTTGGTATTTTGCTTTCGTATGGATTCGTTGGACCTGTTGGTGCTTTGATGGCACAACGTTCAGAGATGACGGCTAACCTTTATAAATGCGCACAAAAAGGATTGATTTGCTGTGCGAAAGGGGTTTCACCTGCTATGACAGCGGAATATATGCGAGCGATGGTATCTTCTGAAAAAAGACCTTCTTTCAAAGAATTAGATAATTTATTACGTAGCAACAAAGGGTAATCGCAGTCATGGCTGAGCAACTACAACCCATTATCATTAAAAAAATCAAAAAAGCCGCGCATGGTCATCACGGCGGCGCTTGGAAATTGGCTTATGCTGACTTCGTAACCGCAATGATGGCGTTCTTTTTGTTGATGTGGTTGCTTGGTTCCACTGATCCATTAACGCGAAAAGGGATTGCGGAATTCTTTCACGATCCCTATAAAGTGTCTATCAACGGTGGTGCTGAAGCGGCTGAACGCACCGCGTTAATGGAAGGTGGAGGTACGGATATGGTGACAACCGATCCTGGGCAGGTTCAAACAGGTGAAACCACAGATTCAGAGCCTAATAAGCCAGAGGAAGAAGTCGAAGAAGAGGCTGATAAAATTGAAAAAATGAAAGAAACTGAAATCGAACGAGGAAAACTCGAAAACTTGAAAGATAAAATTGAAGAAAAACTCAGTGAAACTCCTGATCTTAACGAATACAAAGATCAAATTAAGCTGGAAATGACGTCCGAAGGTTTGCGTATTTTGATTGTGGATGATAAAAATCGTCCTATGTACAAACTCGCTAGCGCTCAAACTGAGCCGCATATTCGAGTTATTCTGCACGCACTGGCACCAGTAATCAATGAGATGCCAAATAAAGTGAGCTTGAATGGACATACGGATGCGTTGCCTTTTCCAGCAAACCAAAAAGGCTATACAAATTGGGAATTGTCAAGCGATCGAGCTAACGCAGCTCGCTATGAGTTGATTGGAGGAGGGTTAGCGGAAAATAAAATTCTGCGCGTAGTTGGTTTGTCTTCAAGTATTCCATACAGCGCAACAACGGATCCGATGAATCAAATTAATCGTCGTATATCGGTTATTGTGATGAATAAGCAAACCGAACGTCAAGTATTGCAAGGTAGTAGTGTGCAATAAACGGTTTTTCTGTTTAGTTTTAAAATTACGCCCAATCCTGTGAAAATAGGGTTGGGCATTTTTATATTAAATACCGTAGTGCTTTTGATAAGCTTGAATAGCAGCAAGCTGAGATGTGTCGCCGATTTGCTGAAGATACTCGATAATATGTGTTAGCGTGATAATGGCAATGACGGGCAGGTCAAATTGTTCGCTAACTTCTTGAATAGCAGAGCATTCATTTTGACCTTTCTCTTGTCGATCCAAGGCAATTAAAACAGCGGTGGGCGTTGCGTGGGCGGTGCGGATAATATCAACGGATTCTCGCACGGAGGTACCTGCGGTAATGACGTCATCAATAATTAACACACGACCATTGAGTGATGCGCCAACGAGTAGTCCGCCTTCGCCATGATCTTTTGCTTCTTTGCGATTAAAAGTGAAAGGCATATCGATGCCTGTTAACGCTGCGTAAGCACTCGCGGTGGCGACAGCAAGAGGGATTCCCTTATATGCGGGGCCATAGAAAACGTCGATTGTAATGCCTGAATCAATGAGCGTTTTTGCGTAAAATTCGCCCAATTTTTGCAGTTGCGCACCGGTGTTAAATAGGCCTGTATTAAAAAAATAGGGACTGATGCGACCAGATTTTAATTCAAATTCGCCAAATTTTAATACACCGCATTTTAGGGAGTATTCAATAAAATCGTGTTGATAGGTTAACATGGTGGGTTATTCTCAAAATAATACTGCTTGTCGAAATACTGTTTAGTTTAATATGCTAAATAATGCTAGCTTTTTTATGTAAGTGAACTTTCAAAAATGAAGGTTTTGACATTATAAGCGATACAGTAGAATTACAAATGCTGTTTTTAGGTAAAATAGACGCGGGTAGTCGAAGAACAAATGTAAATGTTCGTATTGATCTATTTTTTTTACGCTTTTTTGTTGCTATAGTTCGCTTAAGGTGAATGTACCTTGCAATAAATGAGAATTTTTCTGATATTTAACCTCAATTACCTTATGACGTTTTCATTATGACTATACTAAAGATACTTAATAGCTTTATTTTGGGCGTGCTCTTGCTTGGTGGTGTGGCAGGTTGTGCGGAAAATGCCAAACGCGAAAGCACCGGTGAATACCTTGATGACGTGGTGTTAACCACAAAGGTCAAAGCTACTTTTCTCGGTGATTCACGTTTGAAAGTGCGTGATATTAATGTTGAAACCTATAAAGGGACAGTGCAGTTGAGTGGCTTTGTTGACACACAACAAGAATCCGACCGCGCAGTGCAACTCTCTCGAACCATTAAAGGTGTTAAAGCCGTTAATAATAGTTTAATTATCAAGTAAATCATGCCAGATTCTTTAAAACTCCCCCTTGAAACCTTAAAAGCAACTGTTGATTTAAGTAAGATAGATTCGACCTCGCTCTTAACGACTCAAGCGGGGATTTTGGGGCAAGAACGTGCGCAATCTGCGCTAGAGTTCGGTCTTGCAATGCCAAATTCAGGTTATAACATTTTTGTCATGGGTGAAACTGGTTCAGGTCGGTTGTCTATGATTATGCAATACTTAGCGACTATTGCGCCAAGTCAAAGTGCCCCTGCGTCTTATGCCTATGTGGATAATTTCGACAACCCTCGTGAACCCATTGCCATTGAGTTGCCAGCTGAATGCGGTCAAGATTTTTGCAAAGCCATTGAAAAATTAATTACCAATGTGCTGGCAACATTTCCCGCAGCATTTGAAAACCCCAGTTATCAACAAAAGAAGACGGTAGTTGAACGTCAGTTTGTTCATACTTATCGAGACGCTACAGAGCGAATCGATGCGCAAGCGCGTGAATTAAATATTGGTTTGTTTTCTGAAAATGAGACATTTAATTTTGTGCCGCTTTATGAAAATAAACCCATGCGTGAAGAGCAATTATCGGCGTTATCTGCTGAGGCTCGAGAAGAGTTTAAGCAGCACATCGAAGAACTTGAAGATTGCTTGAGTGAAGCGTTACTCGAATTGCCTCAATGGCGAAGAGAGTTAGCCGCATCGATGCAGCAACTAAATAATGACACGATTGACGCAGCAATTGAGCCGTTGTTTGCGGAATTGAATTTGAAATATGTCGAGGCAGATGATGTTGTCACCTATTTAGAGGAAATTAAAAAAAATCTACGACATACTATTAATGATTATTTAATGCCTGTATCGTCAAATGAGCCAATTGAGCGTGATCATACGTTAAAAAAGCTGATTTTAGAACAATATGCACCTAATATCTTAATTGATAATAAACAAGATGGCGGTGCTCCCGTTATTTATGAAACGCATCCAACTTATCAAAATTTATTTGGGCGAGTGGAATATACCAACGATCAAGGAACACTCGTTCCGCATTATCGTCGTATTTGTGCGGGCGCATTACATAAAGCTAATGGCGGTTATTTAATTTTAGATGCAGATAAGGTGCTTAATTATCCCTTTGTCTGGGAAGGATTAAAGCGAGCGCTAAAATCAGGCTATATTGAAATTGAATCGCCTTATACCGAGCAAAGTGTTAATACCATAACGTTAAAGCCTGAAGTCATTCTTTTAAATGTAAAAGTTATTTTAGTTGGAAGTAGTGATATTTATTATGTTCTCGATTCCATGGATGATGAATTTAATGAAATGTTTCGTGTATTAGCGGATTTTGATTATCGTATTCCGCGTACACAAGAAACGATGTTGCATTTTGCACAATTAATGGTCAAACAGTCGAGAGATGCAAAAACGTATCCGCTAACGCGTCAAGCCATTGAGAGCTTAATTGAGTACAGTTGCAGATTAGCGGAAAGTCAGCAGTATTTTTCTGCGTGTATCCATGATGCACTTGAAATAATTGGTGAAGCTCAACTTTTTTGCAAAAAGTCACAAGATGATCATATCGATAAAAAGCATATTGACGCTACGTTAAGTGCGCGTGAATATCGTAATGGACGAATGTCGCAAACCATTTTAGAGGAAATGCTCGATGGCACTATTTTAATTGATACGGGTGGCGGTGCGATTGGAAAAATTAATGGATTAACGGTTATTGATATTGGCGGTAGTAGTTTTGGAACGCCGGCGCGCATTACAACTACGGTCTATCCAGGATCGCGTGGCATTGTCGATATTGAGCGTGAAGCAGAACTCGGTCAGGCGCTACATTCTAAAGGCGTCATGATTTTAACAGGTTATTTGGGGCATTGTTATGCGCAGCAGTTCCCTCTTGCGATTTCGGCGAGTATTGCCATTGAACAATCGTATGGCTACATTGACGGTGATAGCGCTGCATTGGCGGAACTTTGCAGTTTAATTTCAGCACTGACTCGTGTGCCTATTAAACAAAGTTTTGCTGTAACCGGTTCGATAAATCAATATGGGGAAGTTCAAGCTATTGGTGGCGTAAACGAGAAAATTGAAGGTTTCTTTCGTTTATGTCAATCGCGAGGACTCAATGGTTCACATGCTGTGATCATTCCTGTCGCGAATAAACGTAACTTAATGTTAAAACAAGATGTTTTAAATGCCGTAGAGGCGGGATTGTTTGCCATTTACGCTGTGAATAACGTTAACCAAGCGCTTGAGTTATTAACGGGTGAAGTCGCAGGTAATATGGATGATGCGGGCAATTATACAGAGAATAGTTTGAATTACAGAGCTATTTGTCGTTTGAAAGAAATTTCTGAATTAAGTGAAGATGATGAAAAAGAAGGCGAGGGCGCGTGAGTTCATTTCGGGAATCTGTCCATAATTATTGGGTATTAGCGCGATTTGATCGCCCCATTGGTACATTGATTTTACTTTGGCCTGCACTTTGGGCGCTCTGGTTAGCAAGCGATGGCAAGCCCGATATTTTAGTGTTGACGGTCATTACGCTTGGCGTCATTGTGATGCGTGCGGCGGGTTGCGTGATTAATGATTATGCCGATCGTGACTTTGATCCCCACGTTGAACGCACAAAAACACGCCCCATTGCTGCAGGTAAAATTAAACCGAAATCTGCGTTAATCTTTTTTGTTGTGTTATGTGCTATCGCTTTTGGTTTAGTGTTATTACTGAATACGCTGACGATTAAGTTATCGTTTATCGGTGCGTTTTTAGCGGCAAGTTATCCGTTTATGAAACGATATACGCATTTGCCTCAGGCATATTTAGGGATCGCCTTTGGATGGGCCGTTCCTATGGCTTTTGCTGCACAGATGAATGCAATTCCACCAGTTGCATGGGTATTATATTTAGCAGTGACTTTGTGGGCGCTAGTTTATGACACCATGTATGCGATGGTTGATAAGGATGACGATTTAAAAATCGGCGTGAAATCCACCGCTATTTTATTTGGCAATTATGATCGACACATTATGGCGATTTTGCAGTGTGTGATTTTATTGCTTTTGTTTATTGTTGGTGAATTGAAGAATTTAGGCCCTTTTTATTATTTAAGTTTACTGATTGCTGCAGGTTTTTTTGTTTATCAGCAAAAACTCATTTTTCACCGCGAAAAAACAGCTTGTTTTCGTGCATTTTTAAATAATAATTGGTTTGGTTTGGTGGTTTTTCTGGGATTACTACTTGACTATTTAGTATCGTAAGTTGATATTCATGTGAATGCGGTTGTTTCCAGCTTGCGTTGAGCCACCGTTGATGCCTTTTGCATCATTTAACACGGTGGCAAATGCAATATTAGTGGATAAATTTTCTTGCCATTGCCATTTTGCACCCACGCCCGCACCACTTAATGACCAATTTTTAGTTTCGCCTGCTTGTGGTGTTTCTCGTGTACCATGTCCGTAATCGTAAAATACAAATGCGTTGATATTTTCCCAAGCAGGTGAGGTGAGTTCCACTTTGACTATTTGCCCACTGTCTGCACCTGTTTCACGCTGTTCATAGCCTCGAACATCATAGCTACCCCCAATGCCCAGCTGCTCACCTGCAATTAAGGGAGAATCACTGTGTTGACCACTCAAGCCTGTGCTGAGCGACCATTCACCAAATTTAGTGAAAAAGTTGGTTCCATAACGAACAATATTAAACGTTGAGGTAGCATATTTACGTGATTTGTCGTAAAACGTATCGTCATTATCTGACAATAAACCCACGTTAGTTGCCCATTGAACAAAGTAACTGCTGCTGATTTGCTCAAAGGGATATTCCGCTTTGTAGGTAATGCTAAAAGGCGTACTGCGAACGTTAGTTTCATTATCACAGACTGGCTTAGGCGCTCCTGCAAGAGCTGGTAATTCTATAACTGCTTCACATTGTTTACTTGCTATCTTGATATTTTGTATGCTGTTTAAAAAATGACGACTATCTAAACCGACATCGACACTGTGTTCATATTGACCCCATTTTGGCAAAAATTGTTGATAATGAATGCCCATCATTTTGCCCGCACCCGTAATGTTTAAATCTGAAGCAACAACGCCGGTATTGGCACTCGATGACGCGTAATACATATTGAGCCAGCCACCTAGTGAGTAAACCGGTAACGCGTAAGTAACACCGTATTGTTGAATGGTGTCAGCATGATCGGGTGGTAATGTATATGACGCATTGATAACATGATCAAGTCCCCATAAATTACTGTATTGCGCACCGCCAGTTAGACGATATTCACCCGCGCTGTCAGAGCCTGTATTGTTGAAATTTAATGAAAATTCATAAGGGCGTTCGGGT
>CAINHP010000129.1 GCA_903848905.1 uncultured Pseudomonadota bacterium | reverse complement strand
AGTTATTTAAACGTGATGGCCGCGCAAACGGCTATGCTATCCAATCGACAAACGGCGTTGCAATTGCAAGGTGAGCAATTATTGTCGTCGGTCTTATTGATTAAGGCGTTAGGTGGAGGGTGGAATGAGAGTTTTATCCCTTCACCTGAAAAAGCGGCTGGTGACACTAAGTGGACAGATTATTTGATTTTGCCTTTGGAGTAAGGAGTCAATATCCAATCCTCGCCAAAATCTGACGAGGATTGGATATTTTAACGCTTATTTATTACCGGCTAAAATTTGATCGAATATGCCATCATCTGAAAAATGTTTCTTCTGCGTCACATTCCAACCACCAAAATTTTTATCAATAGTCACTAATTCTATTTTGGGAAACTGTTTCGCGTATTTTGCAGCGATTTCAGTGTCAGTGGGACGATAGAAATTTTTGGCAATAATTTCTTGACCTTCTTTGCTGTACAAATGTTTCAAGTATTCTGTCGCGACGTCGGTGGTGCCGTGTTTTCTGGCAACATCTTCAACAACCGCTACTGGTGGCTCTGTTAAAATACTCAGTGACGGTGCAACAATTTCATATTTATCCGCACCAAATTGACGTTGTACCAAAAATGCTTCGTTTTCCCATGTAATCAACACATCACCAATTTCACGCTCAACAAACGTGGTGGTCGAACCACGCGCACCGGTATCGAGTACAGCGGCATTTTTAAATAATTGGCTTAAAAAAACTTTGGCTGCGGCTTCGTCATTGTTATTGTGCTTGAGCGCGTACGCCCACGCAGCTAAATAATTCCAACGTGCGCCGCCTGAGGTTTTTGGATTTGGCGTGACGATACTGACATTGGGTTTAACCAAATCATTCCAATCTTTGATGCCGAGTGGATTGCCTTTGCGTACTAAAAACACAATGGTTGAGGTATAGGGCGAGCTATTGTTTGGCAAAAGGGTTTGCCAGTTTTCGGGAATCAATTTGCGTTGTTGATAGAGTTGATCCACGTCATAACCGACAGCTAGTGTAACAACGTCTGCTTCTAAGCCTTCGAGTACCGCGCGAGTTTGTTTGCCACCGCCACCATGTGATTGATTAACAGTGACACTGTCACCTGTTTTTGCTTTCCAATATTTGGAAAATGCGTCGTTATATTCTTTGTAGAGCTCGCGTGTTGGATCGTAGGACACATTGAGCAAATTAATATCTGCTGCAAACGAATTGGATAAAGCCGCCGCGCTGAATGCGACGGTGAATAAAAATGATTTAAAATTTTTCATGTGATAATTCCTAGAATATTAAAAATGCTTAGAAAGCTAATTGAAAACGCGTGGCGAAGACTTGTTCAGTGGGACGATTACCGCCTTTACTGGCACCGCCGTCAAACGACACTTGTTCATAATCAGCACGAATAAGCGCATTCGCGTTTAAATACCAATTTGCGCCTACTGTCCATGCACGAGCTTGATTGGCTGATTTATTAGGATCGACAAATAAGAATGTGTCGCTATCCACGTCTAACTGGCTATAACGCCCAGCGAGCTGCAAGGCGCCCCATTTACCTTCCAGTGGATTGAATGCTTGAATGGGGCGAATGGCTCCAAAGCTATTGTCTTCGCCTGTCAATACATACGAACCAAGGACTTGCCAAGCAGAGTTAGTTTGGTTGATAGTGCGATTGGTTTTAATTTTTCCTACTGTTTGCGTCGAGAGCAGATTTTGTGAGGAAACCGCATATTCACCCATTAAACCAAATCCCCCTGCGTACCAATAGGCTTGTGGATAGATGCGGTAAGTATCGCCATTAGCAGTGGGCGCCGTAAATCCCGTGTTCAGTGAGGCGTAACTTAAATACGTATTACGCCCAATCGGTGTGGCTTGGTTTTTGAGTGTTTGCGTGGTTGGCTGCGCATAACTTCCAGCTACCCCAAGACCTAAACCTTCAATCCAAGAGTAGCCGCTATGTTGAAAGGGTTGGGCAAAAATACGACCAACAAATTCTTTATTGTCATTGGTATCGGGTGCGTTATTGTTTGGACTGCCGTCATCACCAGCGCCATTGAATACCCCGACTTGGTAAGTGAGTTGATTTTTGGTGTCAATAGGTCCCGCCACTTTTTCTGCGCCGTGACCGGTGAAATTAAACCCACCATGCAACTGAACGCCCACATCACGATTACTTGCTAAGTAAGTGGGAAATGCGCGCTCCACAAACGTCCCATCTGAGTCACCTTGCAAACGCTCTAAACTCAATGCTGGTTTGAACTTGCCGACAAGCAAACTCGCCGAGGGATGGTAGGTATAGTCAATATACGCATCAGGAAGAACATTTCCGCTAGCCGCAAAGTCGGGCATAATTTTGAAAGCGACATCGTTAAAGACATAGCCCTCAAGCCAGACACGTCCTTGTTTTAAATCAAAACTATCTATGGTTAACGGTTTTCCATCGGCACTCAGATGACTCTCACCAGTAAACGTGTGGTTATCCACCTGCACTGCGCCACGCAGACGAACTTGATTTTTTTTATCTGCAGACGTCATTTTGAACCCTTTTTCACCAGCTTCAATGATGGGTGCTTTTTTCGCATTGGCGTCAGCGACTTCTTCTTGCACCTCCAATTTTCGCTCAAGTAAATGTACTTCATTGGTTAATTTTTTCACATCTGCTTGGGGTGAGGTAGGTGATTGACTAGTTTGAGGTTGCTGTTGCGTGAGTGCATCTAGTCTTTCTAAGCGATTTTCGAGCTCTTTAATGCGCTGTTCAAGGATTTGTGTTTTCGCGGAATCAATTGATGGCGAGCTGCTATGATGACTTTGCGCCGCAACAGTGGGTGCATTAAGTAGCGCAATAGCGATCGCGCTTGAGAGCAGTGTGGGTTTAATCAGGTTCATAAATTTTCCTCTATAAAAAGTAAAGACGTTGTGAAAGTGGCGACATTTTTGTGATTTCGCAACAATCATAACCAAATTAAACTTAACTTTTGAAATGTTATTTTTAGATGTCACTATCTAATAATTGGATATAACAAAAAGAGATAGGGTTATCGAATAATACCATTTCACAATTGCATAGAATGTCATCTAAGCTGATAACAACTTAATTTGACTTAGCAATAGAGGGTGACCACAAATGGCTTTACATGATTTGGTTGATTATTTTAATAATCGCTTTGAGCTTGAGCACAATGCAAATTATCGACCTTTGACAGTTGAAAATGACCGGGTTCATGGTTTTTTTGGACAACTTCGCATCAGCAGTGTTTTTTCGCCCATTCGAGAAAAAAACCGGCTAGAAACCATTAAAGGACAGGCGGTTAAAATCAAAGTGGATGCAGTGGAATCCCTGCATCTTCATAGCTATGAAATTGAAAATTTAACCGCGAATGCAAAGATTGCAGACAGTCAATTTGAATCCGTAATTAATTTTGACCGCTTGGCACGAACGGTTCACATGCTCAATTATCTTCCCTTGGCAAATCCTCAGACGCAGCTATTTCTCGAAGTGGATCCGCGTCATATTTTAGGTGTGAAACAAGATCATGGCGCCTATTTTGAATCCGTTATCGCGCAATGCGGTTTAGCCACTAAAAATACCGTTATCGTGCTGGCGATTACTCGTCATTACTTAACTTATAACGAAGCGTTAATTCGCGGCTTAAAAAATTATCGTCAACGCCATTACAAAATCGCATTGCGTTTTGATTATCTCGTTTGTGAAAAACACGCGTTTGAGCTTATTTCAAAACTCTCACCGGATTATGTGAGTCTATCCGCGCGTCAAATGGAAATGGAGAGTGGCGAAAATGCGCTTAAAAAACTGCAAACGCTCAAAAATATGATGAATGCCACGCAAAGCCGAGGCATTTTGCGGCAAGTGGATCGCAAAAAATCGGAAATTTTAGCGGATAGCAGCGGCTTTGATTTTGTCGAAGGGCGCTACTACGAACATAAATTAGTGGATTCTAAGCACGTTAACGGTTTTTAAGATGACGTACGAAAACGGAAATTTTGGTATTGATGATTTAGTTGCGCAACTTCGTGATATTCGGGTGCGCTCACTCGATGAGCGTGATCGTCGCGACAAACCACCCAAATTGCCGTCTAGAAAAGTGTTAATTGACATTTTGGAAGGCTTAAGCGGTGCGTTATTTCCTAATCGTTTAGGACGCCCTGATTTACGCGATGAAGGCATTGATTATTTTGTCGGTAATACGCTTGATACGGTTCTGCGTCAGTTGTATGAACAAATTCATCGTGAATTGCATTTTATGGCGGAGCATCAGGGGTTAGTTCGCGTGAGTAAAAGCGATGTTTACGAGTTAACGCGTGAGTTTGCTGCGCAACTACCGCGTGTTCGTGAATTGCTTGATTCTGATATTCAGGCCGCTTATCAAGGTGATCCGGCGGCGCGAACGTCTGATGAAACCCTCGTTTGCTATCCCGGTATTCACGCCATGATTCATCAGCGACTTGCGCACGAACTATATCGTTTAGGTGCGCCGCTGACTGCGCGAATGATGACCGAATTAGCACATTCTGCCACAGGGATTGACATTCATCCCGGTGCACAAATTGGTGAAAGTTTCTTTGTGGATCACGGCACGGGCGTGGTGATTGGAGAAACAACCATTATTGGCAGTCGTGTGCGTTTATATCAAGCAGTCACGCTTGGCGCAAAACGTTTTGAGCAAGCCGATGATGGCAGTTTAGTCAAAGGTCATGCGCGGCATCCGATCGTAGAAGATGATGTGGTGATATACGCCGGTGCCACGATTTTGGGGCGTATTACGATTGGGAAAGGCTCTGTCATTGGCGGAAATGTGTGGTTGACGCATAGCGTGGCACCCAATAGCGCGATTACCCAAGCAAATGTGCGCAGGAATGACGATGCAATTGTTTTCTAATGGCGTTTTTTTGAACAAATCCGTGATAGTCATTCCATACACGAAATCCGTAATTCATTGATATTCAAACTAATCTAATGGTTAATAAAGATAGCCTGATTTCAAAACCCATTTGCCCAAAATGTCATACCACCTCCTGCATTAAGGATGGTGTTGTTAAGCAAAAACAGCGCTTTAAATGCAAAGTCTGCGGATATCGTCACACGGTAGCGCATCGCGGGTTTAGTTTGGACGTTCGTCGTCAAGCCTTGCAATTGTATCTAGCGGGACTTGGGTTTCGCTCGATTGGACGCTTACTTAAATGCAGTCATGTGACGGTATCACAATGGATTCACTCCTACGGCGACTCCATTATATCTATTCGTCCAGAAGGGCAAGTGAAAACAATAAAAATCAACGAGATGCAAACACAAATCGAATCAAAGTTTACTGTAAAAGAAGGCGTGACATTAATTTTTGACAGCAAAACCAATTCGACTGTTTTGTATATTCCCGTTACGCCAAAGTTGCGTAGTCGTGAGTCATAAATTGAAAACTATACCCATTAACCATACGCATTTAATTCACTGATTTATATGAATTTCATCGCTTGACGAAACGTCGCGACTATTCAACACTAATTCTTTTAATCCTATCACTTTTACTCAAAAAGGAAAAAACCATGTCTGATATTCATGATGCTCACACCGCTTTAGGTGATGTCGCTGCGCGTACACTTTCTAACGCAACGAAAACGGTACCTATGCTTTCAACCATCACACCCCGTTGGTTGACACATTTACTGCATTGGGTACCTGTTGAAGCCGGTATTTACCGTGTGAATAAAGTGAAAAATGAAGCTAATTTGGCGGTGGATTGCTCAAGCTTAGATGAGAAAATCTTGCCACAAACGTTTGTGGATTATGAAGAATGGGGTCGTGAGTATCGCTTAAATGCGGTGAATACGGTGCTTGATGTCCACACACGCGTCGCCGATTTATATAGCAGTCCGCATAATCAAACCAATGAGCAATTACGTTTAACCATTGAAACCATCAAAGAGCGTCAAGAAAGTGAGCTGATTAACAATGCCGAATACGGCTTGCTCAACAATGTTGCACCGAATTTTAGAATTAAACCGCGCAATGCGTTAGGCTCGCCTACGCCAGATGACTTAGATGAATTGATTTCAAAAGTGTGGAAAGAGCCTGCTTTTTTCTTAGCGCACCCGCAAGCGATTGCCGCTTTTTCGCGTGAAGCAACACGTCGTGGCACACCACCACCCACAGTGAGTTTATTTGGTTCACAATTTATTACCTGGCGTGGGATTCCGCTCATTCCTTGCGATAAAATCCGTGTTATCAACGGCAAAACCAGCATTTTACTCCTGCGCACGGGTGAGAGCCGTCAAGGGGTGGTGGGACTTTATCAACCGAACTTAACAGGTGAGCTGAGTATGGGCTTGTCTGTGCGTTTTATGGGTATTAATCACAAGGCCATTGCGTCTTATTTAGTATCGCTTTACTGTTCACTGGCCGTATTGACTGAAGACGCGCTTGGCGTGTTAGAAAATGTCGACGTAGGCAACTATTATGACTACAAATAATTTCACCCCCGATTATTCACCTGATATCGCGGCAATGGAGCAACAGTTGACGCGCCTTGCGAATGAATTTTTTTCGGAGTTACCTCATTGTGACGGTTCGCGTTTAGGACTTGTAAATAATGCTGTTTCGCAAACGGGCATTCCAGCAGATTTGCCAAAAGCGTTGCAACAATTTGCCACGCCAAATGTAAGTAGTTTTGCGCCTCTGCAAAGTTTAGCATCGTTTCAATCTGTGTCCGTTCCGCAACATTTTGATATTCCTGCTGATGCGGATTTACAAAAATTAGCGGGAGCGCAAAACGTTTCAGATTTAACACCCAATAGTTTGTCGTCAGCGCGTCAACCGATTCCAAGTGAATTTAATTTGCCGCAAGAAGCACAAATTCAAAAATTGATTACACCACCTAGCCGATCTGTCGATATTGCAAGTTTAAGTTCGCAAGGTTTGTCGTTTTATTTTTTGAATGACGTGAAGACCTTTGAGCAACCGCAATCGCTTTACACACCACAATCGCATCACAGCGCTTTTGATATTCACGCGGTGCGTCGAGATTTTCCCATTCTCAACGAGCGCGTGAATGGACATCAACTCGTTTGGTTTGATAATGCGGCAACGACGCAAAAGCCCCAAGTGGTGATTGATCGTATTTCGTATTTTTATGAGCATGAAAATTCAAATATTCACCGCGCTGCACATGAGCTTGCGGCACGCTCAACTGATGCGTATGAGAAAGCGCGTCAAAGCGTAGCGCATTTTTTGAATGCACCGTCGCCTGATAATATTATTTTTGTACGTGGAACCACTGAAGCCATCAATTTAATTGCGAAAAGTTGGGGGATTCAACATATTGGCAAAAATGATGAGATTGTCATTACTTGGCTAGAGCATCATGCCAATATCGTGCCTTGGCAGCAATTGTGTGAAGTGACGGGCGCAACTTTACGCGTCGCCCCGGTGGACGATAGCGGTCAAGTCCTGCTGGATGAATATCAAAAACTGCTTAACGCAAATACAAAATTGGTGTCATTTACGCAAGTATCCAATGCACTAGGTACGGTGACGCCAGCACAAGAAATGATTGAAATGGCGCATCGCGTCGGCGCGAAAGTGTTGCTTGATGCCGCGCAATCGGTGTCACATTTGAGTGCCGATGTCCAAAAACTCAATTGTGATTGGCTGGTGTTTTCGGGGCATAAAATCTTTGCGCCAACAGGGATTGGTGTCGTTTACGGCAAAGCCGAGTTACTTGACGCAACGCAGCCCTGGCAAGGTGGCGGCAATATGATTGAAGATGTGACATTTGAAAAAACGATCTATCAACCAGCGCCAGCCAAGTTTGAAGCGGGGACAGGCAATATTGCCGATGCGGTAGGTCTTGGCGCCGCGCTTGAATATTTACAGCGCATTGGCATTCAAAATATTGCCGTGTATGAGCATGATTTGCTCGCGTATGCAATGGAGGCGTTGCGCCGTATTGATGGCTTAACGCTCATTGGTACTGCAAAAGAGAAAACCAGTGTGTTATCGTTTGTTTTAAAAGGCCACAGCACACAAGACATTGGCGCAGCACTCAATAAAGTGGGCATTGCGGTTCGCTCTGGTCATCATTGTGCGCAACCAATTTTGCGTCGCTTTGGACTCGAAGCCACTGTGCGTCCATCACTCGCGTTTTACAATACCCATGACGAAGTGGATCATTTGGTGAGCTCGGTGCGTAAAATTAAGAGTGGCTCAATTTAATCTTACGTATAAGTGCATAGAATCATAGTTTAATTCAGAAATTTTACGATATAAGGGCGAATCATACTTTCGCCCTTATTTCATACTCACCCTATTTGAATAGTTTAAAAAGAAATTTGTTTATCTATTTATTCGATAACCCTATCTAAATTCATCATTTTATCTTTCCTCTATTTTTCATTACCATGAGATCCACTATTACTGATTTGTGAGAAGATAAAAATTCATGAGCCAAAGTCGCATTATGCCGGCGTTTCGCCCAACGATAAGTTTTACGCTGTTTTATTTAAGTCTGGTGGTGCTGATTCCATTGAGCACTTTGGTGTTCAAAAGTTTTGAGCTACATTGGAATGATTATGTCGATATTATTACCAATAAACGGGTGCTTGCCGCATTTCGAGTGAGTTTTACGACGTCACTTGGCGCTGCTGCGGTAGCCAGCTTTTTTGGTTTTATTGTGGCGTGGGTGCTGGTGCGTTATTCGTTTGCGGGTAAACGTTTTTTTCATGCGTTAATTGATCTGCCTTTCGCGTTGCCCACAGCGGTTGCGGGGATTGTGCTGGCGACCATTTTTCAGCCTAGTGGTTTTTTAGGGAAATTCCTAAAACAACAGTTTGATTTGCAAGTAGGATTTAAGCCGCTAGGCATTGTTGTGGCATTAATTTTTATTAGTATTCCGTTTGTGGTTCGAACCGTTGAGCCTGTTTTGCAAGAATTTGATTCGCGCATGGAAGAAGCAGCCTCGAGTTTAGGTGCAACACGATGGCAGGTCTTTACGAAGATTATTTTCCCCAATATTTTCCCAGCACTGCTCACCGGTTTTGCGCTGTCCTTTGCGCGAGGGGTTGGAGAATATGGGTCGGTTATTTTCATTTCAGGTAATATCCCGTATGTATCCGAAATTCTGCCCCTGCTGATTGTGACAAAACTCGAACAATACGATATTGCCGGTGCAACCGCGATTGGTTTAACGATGCTGGTGTTTTCGTTTGTCTTGCTGTTTTTTATTAACGTACTGCAACATTGGGTGCGCAGACGCTCAGGTCAAATTTAAGGTAACACTATGTCGTCAATTTCAAATACCGTCCATCAATCTACGTTAGATGATCCCAAATGGGTGCGGT
>CAINHP010000128.1 GCA_903848905.1 uncultured Pseudomonadota bacterium | reverse complement strand
TAATCTTGCTAATCAGCATAAGCACCCACACAAATTATTTTGATTGAGTTTTTAAAGAGCTTTCTCGCTGCGTCTCTGCAGCTGATTCCAAGTATTATACAGCCTATTTCTCCATCGTCAATACTTTTTCCTATTTATTTTCAACTTGTACTTCACTTGGTGCTTTCTCAACTACTTTATCAGCCACCTTAACTAACCACCCTTCACGTTGATAACACCCTAAAACTGCTTTTGAAAACAAATCAATACGCACATATTTTCCATTTAACTCTGGCGGCAATTTCGCTGTTACTTTATGAAAACTGCTATTACTTTCTACCGTAAATACTGCTGGCTGGTCTTTAAAAGTCAAACGTATTGTCTGCGGATCTGTCCAATCTGAAAGCTTAAATGTAAACTCTGATTCTGGCGCTACTTCTATATTTTCTGGCTCTTGGTAGGTAGGCAAGCTAAATTCTCGTACTTGTGGTTTTTTACATAACTCCTCCACTTCACCAACGGAATAAGCCTGAACTTCCATACTTGTTAATAATACTAAAGCAATACCTGTAAATTTCGCCGCTTGTAATGTTTTCATAAGCCCCACCATCTCCAAAAATATTAAATTTTAATTATTGTTTTTACTTATTCTTTAAAATTTGACTCTATTTGATTACTCTGATTAGTTTACTGCTCAATTACTTTACTGCTGGCAATTCTGACGCTGGTGTCGCAACTTCCATTGCTTGCTCAGTTTTTTTCTGCAATAGTTTGGCTTGCTTGTGACCTTCACCAAACAGCGTACCTCCAATCATAAGACCCATGGTTGATATTGCTACAATTATAAAACGTGATGGCTGCTTCAAAAAGAATAATGGCCATTGTGGCTTATACATACCCAGTGCAAAGAAAATAGTGGTATATATAATTACATGAAATGCTGCATCTATCATTTACTTATCGCTCCTTAAAAAATTATTATTTGTTCAAAATACTATTATAAATTAACTTAGTCATTTATTTAATAACCTACTTAAAAACACAGGAACTAAATTATGCCCTCTTTTGACATTATTTCCGAATTTGATATACATGAAGCTAAAAATGCCGTCGACCAAGCTAACAAAGAAGTCACAACACGCTTTGATTTTAAAGGGACTGACTCAAATTTCGAAATTAACGACACCACCATTGTCATGGAGTCACAATCAACCTTTCAACTACAACAAATGTTTAGCGTTTTATGCTCAAAACTCACTAAACGAGGCATCGATATCGCCTGCATGGAACTTGGAGACGCAAAAGGTAGCGGCAAACTCATGCGCCAGGAAGTTCAACTTAAACAAGGCATTGAATCTGTCTTGGCAAAAAAAATAGTGAAACTAATCAAAGACAACAAACTCAAAGTACAAACTGCCATTCAAGGTGAAAAACTTCGCGTTACAGGCAAAAATCGTGATGACTTGCAAGCAACCATTCAATTTTTGCGTGCCTCAAACTTAGAGCAACCACTACAATTTGACAACTTTCGAGACTAATTGGCCCCAGCTCCAATATATAAAGAGCAATAGTAGCAACCATCCAGCCACAAGCCATCCAATTACACCGTCATAATGACTGACTAAAAATGAATATGGCGTGATTGCATGTACGGTAAACATCGATTTACACATTCGGATTTGCCACACCCACCCCGTGTGGCAACCAATGCAAAACGCTAAATTCATTTCACCACGTGAACGCAGCACACCTAAAAAAATACCTACAACAAGTAAAGCAAAAAAAGCACTTACGTCTTGCATAGCAAAAACATTAAGGTAAGCCTGCTCAAGCAATCCAAAGCTCCCTTTTAAACTCAATGTTTCCTCTGAAACAGGCGTTTTACTGTCTAAAAAATGCAATCCTGCATAATAAACGGCGGTAATTAACACAGCACTAAATGCCGGTAAATATTTTTTTAAGCTACTGTATAACATCCCTCGAAAAACCGACTCTTCAACCACCCCAATGAGTATTGCCAACCCAAAGGCAATCCCAATTTTTTTCAATACCCACTCAAACGACCATTCTTTTGTCATATCAATAGAATGAACACCCAGCATATACAGCATAAAAAAAGCCGGTAATAAAACAAGTAAACTTACGTAAATACCTTGAAAAAACTGCTTGAACATCTTCGTAAAGGCAGCGTATCCCAACATTTCTTTCGTTAAACCCAAATACCGTGAAACGGGAAAAATACTTAATATTAGAAATATCTGTGAAAACCGAATGATGAGCTTTCTAAGTATTAACGGATCATTAAAGCTTAACGCAATCAAATACGCCATTAAACAAGCACTGCTCGTGATAACCACTAATACCAACATCGGGATAAACATAAAAATAATAGTTTGACGCATTATCTAAAATCACCCCATAACATTTGCACCGTTGCAAGCGCTGCAAGGGATGCTGTTTCTGTGCGCAAAACACGCGCACCTAATTTTACAGGCGTAAATCCAGCTAAAACTGCTGCGTCACGCTCGGCACTTGAAAAACCACCTTCAGGCCCTGTCAACAAAATAACTTCATTATTATCGAGCGTGAGTTGCGCTAACGACGTTGGCGCATACGGGTCTAAAAAAATTCTTAAACCACTCTGTTGCGTTGCAACCCATGCCCCAAGAGGCGATATTTCGTCAAACTCAGACAAAACCGTTCGACCGCTTTGCTCTGTTGCATGCTGTATGATTTTTTGCCAATGCTGCCAGCGCTGAGATTTCTTTTCATCTTTAAATTGCACAACACAACGCTCTGTTATCAATGGCGTAATTTTTGTCGCGCCCAACTCAACGGCTTTTTGCACCGAAAAATCCATGCGATCACCACGCGAAATACCCAAACCAATGTGTATTTTCAAATTCGATTCAACGGAGCGATCTATAAATTCTTGCAATTCAACGCGTACATTTTTTCGACTCACTTCAACGACGCGCCCAAAAAATTCGCCACCTTGACCGTTAAATACAATAATTTGGGCATCGTTTTTTAAACGCAGAACGCTACGAGCATAATGCGCATTATCATCATCTAAATTGATTGTTTCATTGATTCGCAATGTATCGTTTGCGTAAAGTCTTGAAATTCGCATATTACTCTTCAAAAATAGCGCTGTTCACATTGATCGCACCGTTAAAAACAGTTTTATCTTTAATCACACTAAAACGCGTGCCATTTAAATTTGCACCTGTAAAATTAGCATGATCAAAACGTGCCGACGTTAAATCAGCGCCACTCAAATCCGCATTCGTTAAATTTGCATGACTTAAATCCACACGTTTAAGCAAACCTTTATTCAAATTCGCATTCGTCAAATTTGCATACGATAAATTGGCGCTATTAAGCGTCACACGCATTAACCCCATCGGTTGGTTTTTCATATCAACCCCCCAATTTGCATTGACCAAGTTTGCATGATTTAAATTCGCTCGCTCCAAATTCGCAATAAAACGACTGCCTGATAAATTTGCACCCGATAAATCAGCATCCATCATACTTACGCCAAATATACTGCTATTTGCTAAATTCGCACGAGCAAGATGAATACGCGTCATCACCGTTAAATCTAAATTCAAATTCGATAAATCACTCTCATCTAAATTCACATCTCGCAAATCTGTGCCCCATAAATCGGCATGACGAAAATCGAGTTTTGACAAATCTAAACGCCGAAAATCTTTGCGACGCAAATCAGCAACATGGGCACTATCAGAGTTCTTAAGCGATTGCTCAATATCACTGCGGGTCAAATCCGCCGCAAAGACATTAAATCCAAAAGCACATAACATCAAACCGACATTGATTTTTTTTATATTTTGCAATTTCATTAAATCATACTCCCAAATTTAAAATTTCATCCAACGCAATCGATTCGCATTTGACACCACTGTCACCGAAGACATCGCCATCGCTAACCCTGCTATCATCGGATTGAGTAATACCCCAAATAAGGGATAAAATAAACCCGCGGCTAGAGGAATGCTTATCGTGTTATAAAAGAATGCGCCAAGTAAATTTTGTTTAATATTCACCAAGGTTGCACTTGATAACTTCATTGCTTCAGCCACTTTTAAAAGCGAGCCTTGCAATATAACAATATCAGCACTTTCAATAGCCACATCCGTTCCACCGCCAATTGCCATGCCGACATCAGCTTGTGCAAGCGCTGGCGCGTCATTGATACCATCACCCACCATACCAACACAATAACCAATGCGCTGCAACTCACGGACAACAGTCGCTTTATATTCAGGCAACACTTGGGCTTTCACTTCGGTAATTCCCGCCTGTTTTGCGATCGCATTTGCCGTTATATCGTTATCGCCCGTGACCATAATTAAGCGAACGCCTAATTTTTTTAATTCACGAACCGCTTCTGCGGAATCGGCTTTAATAGGATCTGACACTGAGATAATGCCAGCAATTTCACCGTCTACAGCAAGTAGCATAGGCGTTTGACCTAATTGCGATAATTCCTGCAATACGCAAATATAGTCATCTACTGGAATTTGCTGCTCAAGCATGAGCGTCTTATTGCCAAACAATAAAGCCTGCTCTTTACTCTGACCGCTAACGCCCCGCCCTGCAATGGCTTGAAACTGCTTAACACGCGTTAATTTTAACGCTTGCAGTTTTGCAGCCTCTAAAATACTGCCCGCAAGCGGATGTTCTGATCCAGACTCTAAACTTGCAGCAAGTTGCAGAACTGTCGCTTCACCAAAATCGCCAAAAGCAAGTACCTTTGCAACACGTGGCTTACCTTGTGTCACCGTGCCGGTTTTGTCTAGAATAATACAGTTTAATTTTCCTGCCGTTTGCAACGCTTCACCTTTGCGAATCAAAATTCCCGATTGCGCTGCACGCCCTACTGCCACCATGACAGAAATAGGCGTCGCTAATCCTAATGCGCAAGGACATGCAATCACCAGAACGGTCATTGATGACACAAACGCATAACTCAACGCCCCTTCACCACCGAAAATCAGCCAAAGCAAAAAAGTTGCACCTGAAATTAAAACCACAACAGGAACAAAAATACTCGCAATTTGATCGGCTAAACGCGCAATTTTAGGTTTGCTATTTTGAGCTGATCGAACACTTTTAATAATTTGAGCAAGCGCGGTATCACGACCAATACGCGTTGCTGTAAATAAAAAACTGCCCGTTTGATTCATCGTACCCCCTGCCACGAGTGCGCCTAGCGTTTTTTCAACCGGCATGGATTCACCCGTTAACATAGATTCATCAACACTCGAATGCCCCTCAACTAATATGCCATCAACGGGAATTTTCTCACCCGGACGCACACGTAAAGTTTCGCTTAGTCCAACCTCTTCAATAGGCACATCCATTTCAACGCCATCACGGACAACACGCGCCGTGCGTGGTTGCAATCCTAGCAACTGACGAATCGCGCCCGATGTTTTACCTCGCGCCTGCGTTTCAAGCGCATTACCTAAATTTATAAACGCTAATATAACCACAGCCGCCTCAAAATAAGCATGCTGCGATAACGCAGGAAACGCCATGTAATAATCAATCATCACACAAGAGTAAAACCAAGCAGAACCCGTTCCTAAAGCAATCAACGTATCCATATTATATTGACCCAGTCGAAATGACTGATAAGCGCCGGTGTAAAAATGCCCACCGCAATATCCCATGATCATTAACGTCAACACAGCAATGACTGTCCAAAAAAATTGACTGTGTGCCATGCCCATCATCGGAAACCAATCCAAATGTTCCCCTATCATTAGAAATACGCCAAAACCACCTGCTATTTTTGCTTTATACATGAGCGAGTTATAGCGCGCCAATTCTTGTGCTTCTTGTTCACGTGGATCTTCAAAACCTTCCATTACGGCGGCATCAAAACCCGCTGATTTAATCGATTTCTTCAGCGCTTCAATATCAGGATTCCCTTTCACTATGGCAGAATGATCGGCAAAATTCACACTCACCGATTCCACCCCAGAAACAGAACCTAATGCCCCCTCAACAGCACTAATACAGCCAGCGCACCGCATTCCTAAAATAGATAAACGCAATTCTTCAGAACCAAGCGAATTTGCAGTCATCGCCAGTTACTCGACGCCAAAACCAGCGGCAATAATCACCTCTTCCAACTCATCGACATCAATTTGATCTGCATCAAAATCAACGCTGACTATATTTTCTTTAAAATTAGCGACCGCACTTTCAACACCCGCTAAAGCCGTTAGTTTTCCTACAATATTCGTTTCACAACCGCCACATTTCATACCTGTCACGGTTAAATTAATAGTTTGAATCATACGATTTTCCTTCATGATTTGAGTAAAATAAAAATAAATAACGATGGCATATCATTACCCTAGCCGCGCGCTATTGCAATCCTTTGAAACATAAATTCAAAGGTTAATAGTTATTTTCTCAGCGCCACACTATATAATCATCTCAATATTTCAAATAAACGAGGTGAAATTTATGGTGACGTTAGAAACACCGATTTGTGATTTTGGTAAACCAGCAATTGATTTTACACTGCTTGGTGTCGATGGCAAAAACTGGACTTTGCAAGATTGTATGGGCGAGAAAGGCCTGCTTGTGATGTTTATTTGCAATCATTGTCCTTATGTCAAAGCGGTCAAAGATCGTATCGTGCGTGATACAAACGAACTTAAAGCACTCGGTATCAACAGCGTGGCCATTATGCCTAATGACGTAGTGAACTACCCTGACGATTCGCTTGAGAACATGAAGAAATTGTCTGATGAATTGCAGTTCAGTTTCCCGTATTTAATCGATGAAACACAAGAAGTGGCTAAGGCTTACGGTGCTATTTGCACACCTGACTTTTTCGGGTACAACGCCAATTTTGAATTGCAATATCGTGGCCGTCTTGATTCAAGTCGCCGTGAAATCACACCCGACAATACACCACGTGATTTATTTGAAGCGATGAAATTAGTGGCGCAAACCGGTCACGGCCCAACAGAACAATTAAGCAGTATTGGCTGTTCTATTAAATGGAAAGAGGGAGAATAACGTATGACCATTTTGCGTATGGTAGATTTAGACCTTGCGGGAAAACGCGTTTTAATTCGAGAAGACTTAAATGTCCCTGTAAAAAATGGTAAAGTATCCAGTGATATTCGTATTCAAGCAAGTTTACCCACCATTCAACATGCGCTAAATGCTGGCGCAGCAGTCATGCTGATGTCGCATATTGGCCGCCCAGTTGAGGGAGAATACAATCCAGAGTATTCACTGCAACCCGTTGCAGATCATTTGGCAACACTATTAAATAAACCGGTTCGTTTAGAAAAAGACTGGCTGGAAGGCATTACTATTTCTGCCGGTGAAGTCGTCTTATGTGAAAACGTTCGCTTTAATATTGGCGAAGGAAAAGACAGTGAC
>CAINHP010000127.1 GCA_903848905.1 uncultured Pseudomonadota bacterium | reverse complement strand
GCCACATTTTCGCCATACAAACTTTTTTGTTCCTCACGCAGTGCAAAATTGATGCTATAGCGATTTTTACTATCAATGGCATGCGTATTTGAAAGATAAACACTCGCGGCGTAATCACCACCGCTTAATTCTAAATAATCCACCGTTGCTTGCGATGTTAAATTAGGCAGCCATTGATAGCTAATATTGGCATTGTAGCCTTGACCGCTCTCACCCACTTCACGATCTGCAAATTGTATTCCCGCTGAATAGCGCAATCGTTGAGAATAGCGTTGTTCAAGCGAACCGCGCCAAATTTGCTGCTCGCCAAGCGCGTACGCACTGTAAAAACGATCCCTAAATGTCACAAAATAGCGTTGAGGGCGATACGCTTCGTAATAATTGCGAAGACGCATATCTTTAAACATATCCCACCAAGAATCTACAAACACATTTTCAAGTCGACTTTTTTCACTCGCATACGATCCTTTTATATACATTTCAAAGGGTTTTTGAGCATTGAATAAATAGCCTTTTAAATGTGAATTACCATTGAATCGATAAGTGGTCAGTGTTTTACGGGTTTGCGTAGTTCCTATACTCGTATTTTCGATCACGTCAAAATTTTCATCGACAACAGGCTCCGTATTCGTGTTTTGCGTTACACCGATTTCATTTCGCTCAACGGTTTGCATACCCAATCCAAAATCAGTGTTATCAAGTCCCAATGCACCAGAAGCGAAATGAGGCGCAAATTGAAATACACTCTCTACGCCCGCAACAAGTGAGCCACGAACCGATTGCACATGATCAATTCGCAAAGGTCGCCCACCGTAAACTTCAACGCTAACGGGTTGACTGAGTTGATACTTAGCCACCGCACCATCCACCAAATAAAGCCCCAAATTATCGCTTTTCTCAAAACGTCCACCACGTAGCGTTAAAGGCATACGATCAAATTTTTTTTCCGCAAAGGCTTGATATACTTCCTGTCTATCACGATAAATATCCGTACTTAAGCGACTAAGCACACTCAAATTTCCGTTTAATTTTTGATTTGGGTTGCTATAAACCATTTGTCCCCACACTTCACCCGTGTAATCACCGTCCAGATTATAACGATTATCTGTTTGTACTTTTGATCGCACAGAACCACGCCAGCTATCGTGTTGATCGTCAGCCGAAGCGCCTGTTGTTATCCAAAACAACAATGTAAATCCGCCAACGTGATTAAAAAAACGCGCTTTAATCATTGCTCGTGCGAATTTCAAACGGTTCAAGACCTTGCGCCCGTTCATTACGACGTTTTTTAAGCGCCCATCCAGTCAATGTCACCACTGCAATAAGGCAACTGCCACATCCCGCGCACTGTCCAATTTTAGGAACAGTGCATCCCGTTGCAAGTAAGCCTTGTCCTAACGCGACACTTGAGCCTGTTAACCAAGGCAGAGACTGTGCAAGTAAATCTGACGTTTTCATTTTCATTTACCTATTATTTTTTTACGTTTTTCAAATCAACTAAAACCGCGTAGTCAGGTAGTTTATTGACCGCTAAAATGACATAATTGCGTGAGCTAACCGCAATAACATCTGCAGGAATGCGCGTTGTGGGTTCACTAAACACCCCCTCTTTTACTTTATTTACCGTATACAGCCCAACACCGTTAGTACTGGTTGCAAAACCGCTATAAGGCAGTTTCAAAAATAACTTTTCTTTCATTAATAGCAAGTCTATTAAACAATCAGCGTCTGGATTTAGGCAGCGCGATTGAAAATTAAACACGTTACTACCTAATGTCCCCACTGAAAAACTGGGCGTTTTTTTACTGACTGTCGAACTCCAGTTCATCGCTGAAATCATAAAACGATAATTTGAAAAAACGGTTTTACTAAAATTTGAATAATTGGCCATTAACCAAAGAGTTTTAACCTTATCGCCTGTTAACGCATTTTTTAATACCAAAACTTGTTTGGTTAACTG
>CAINHP010000126.1 GCA_903848905.1 uncultured Pseudomonadota bacterium | reverse complement strand
GAGTACGAAAGTCTTGGCTCAGGAACCGTTAGTACGCATCTAATTAAAGATTTAGACACGATTGATAATTTTCTGGGTACAACGGTTGGGAAATTATTAGTTGCGACGCTTACGGTTGCAGGCACGGCGCTTATTTTATTGTGGATGAATTGGAAACTCGGCCTGTTTATTTTACTGCTTAATCCCGTTGTCATTTATTTCACGCGTGTCGTTGGCTCAAAAGTAAAGCATCTCAAAGCAAAAGAAAATAATGCGTATGAAATATTTCAACTTTCATTAACCGAAACACTCGAAGCGATTCATCAAATACGTGCGAGCAATCGTGAGCGTCATTATTGCCAACAGTTAATTGATGCCGCTTTTGAAGTAAAAACAAATTCTGGTGCATTTGCTTGGCAAAGTGAGGCTGCATCAAGATTGAGTTTTCTTGTTTTTTTATTTGGGTTTGATATTTTTCGCGCCTGCGCCATGTTAATGGTGTTTTACGCCAACTTAACCATTGGTCAAATGCTCGCCGTGTTTGGGTATTTGTGGTTTATGATGGGACCTGTACAAGAGATTTTAAATATTCAATATGCTTTTTACAGCGCAAAAGCGGCATTAAGTCGCATTAATAAATTAACGGCACTGCGTCAAGAACCTCGATATCCTCACGCTAAAAATCCTTTCTTAAATAAGCAAACAGTTTCTGTTAGCGTTGAAAATCTGCAATTTAGTTATGGTGATAAACGTGTGCTAAACGGCATTAAACTGCATATTAACGCTGGTGAGAAAGTCGCTTTGGTAGGTGCGAGTGGCGGTGGTAAATCAACGCTTATTCAAATTTTAATTGGTTTATATCCTGCTAATTCTGGAAAAATTTATTTTAATGGCGTGCCTATTGAACAGATAGGTCTTGATGTTGTCCGTGAAAATGTGGTGACCGTTCTGCAGCATCCGGTGTTATTTAATGACACTATTTATGCTAATTTGACATTAGGCAAAAAAGCAACGAATGAACAATTATGGCATGCGCTTAAAATTGCACAATTAGCGCAAACCATCAAAGAGTTACCTGAAGGGTTGCAGACGGTGGTTGGTCGTGGTGGAATGCGGTTGTCCGGTGGTCAGCGTCAACGCTTAGCTATTGCGCGAATGGTAGTTGCCAATCCTAAAGTGGTTATTTTAGACGAAGCCACTTCAGCCTTAGACAGTGAAACTGAATTTAAACTCCATGAAGCGCTGCAAGATTTTTTAAAAAATCGTACGACCATTATTATTGCTCATCGTCTAAGTGCAGTGAAACAAGCTAATCATGTGTATGTATTTGAGCAAGGCGAAATTTGTGAGCAGGGTAAGCATGAAACCTTAATTGAGCAAAAAGGCTTATATTCAAAGCTTTATGGTGATTATCAATAAGAAAGTATTGTGTGGACGATAAGCATTTTTCCATCCACACAATCAAACAATTTATGCACGTGACATAAATTTGCTGGTTTCTGTATTAACTTTAATGATTTCGCCTGTTTCTAAATATTCAGGCACTTGAATTTCAACACCGGTACTAAGACGTGCCGTTTTCGTACGCCCACTTGCTGTTGCACCTTTAATGGCAGGTGGTGTTTCAAGAATTTCTAAATTCACTGAACTGGGTAATTCAATGCCTAATACGGCGTCATCAATTAAAAGAGCAATAATACCTTCAAGCCCTTCAGTCAAAAAATCCGTTTGATCTTCTAATTCATCTCGATCTAAGCTGTATTGCGAATAATCTTCAGTATTCATGAAAATGTAATTCTCACCATCAATATATGAAAATTGTACTTTTGCACGGACTAAATCAACATCTTTGAAGAAATCATCACCTTTGAGCGATTCATCTAATTTTTGACCAGTCTGCAGATTATTGAATCGAATTTTGTAGAGCGTATTTGCTCCACGCGAGGAGGGGCTTTTAACGTCAACATGTTTGACAATGTGCGGTGCGCCATTGATGTCAATGACCATGCCACGCTTTAAATCACTTGCTTTTGCCATACGGTATGCCCAATCTTACGCCACAACGGCATTGACTGCCGCAAGTAAGGTAACTAATTCCCCTTTTTTATACAAGTCAATCATAATGTCGCAACCACCAATTAACTCACCGTTGATGTAAAGTTGTGGGAAGGTTGGCCAGTTTGAATAACTTTTTAGGCCTTCACGAATATCGCTGTCTTCAAAAATATTAAAATGATCGAAATCGGCGGCACAGGCGCCTAATATTTGAACTGCTTGCCCCGAAAAGCCGCATTGTGGAAAATCAGGTGTGCCCTTCATAAATAAAAGGACCTTGTGTTCTTGCAGTAATTGTTCAATACGCGCGGTAATAGTCATGAGAAAATAACTCCAGTTAAGATTAAAATAAAGGTGAATCTTATCAACTTTACTCAAGGTAACGAAATCTTAATTTTTATCCACTTGCTTGCAGTGGAATTGAAACCTATAATTTGAGCTTTTTTTCTTGACAGGCAAAACCGTTATGAATAGTCACATTATGCCAACTTATGCACGTTTGAGCGTCACGTTTGCGCGTGGTGAAGGTGCATGGTTGTGGGATGAAGACGATAAGCGCTATTTAGATGCGCTGTCAGGTATTGCTGTGTGTAATTTAGGTCATGTACACCCCGCGGTCACTGATGCTATTTGTAAACAAAGTGCGCGACTGCTGCACACCTCAAATTTATATCAAATCGCTGCTCAAGAAAAATTAGCCGATAAACTCACTGAAATGAGCGGCATGACCAATGTCTTTTTTAGCAATTCAGGCGCGGAAGCGAACGAAGCCGCCATTAAACTTGCTCGTCGTTTTGGGCATAGTAAAGACATTGACGTGCCCACTATTATTGTTATGGAAAAAAGTTTTCATGGGCGCACATTAGCTACACTGAGTGCGACAGGAAATGCTAAAATTCAGCAAGGTTTTGCGCCTTTAGTTGATGGGTTTGTTCGCGTTCCTTATAACGATATTACAGCCATTAAAACAATACTGAGTGAAAATACCTCCATTGCAGCTATTTTAGTTGAGCCTGTGCAAGGTGAGGGCGGGGTAAATATTCCTGATGGGGATTATTTAACGCAGATTCGACGTTTGTGCGATGAATACGATATTTTAATGATGCTTGATGAAATTCAAACGGGCATTGGTCGAACAGGAAAATTTCTGGCTTTTCAGTACAACGGCATTTTGCCGGATGTTTGTACGCTAGCTAAAGCCTTAGGTAATGGTGTGCCCATTGGCGCATGTTTGGCGCACGGCAGAGCAGTTGATGTTTTTATTTCGGGTACACATGGATCCACCTTTGGCGGGAATCCACTCGCATGTAGTGCTGCATTAGCTGTTTTAGATACGTTAAGCGAAGGCAATTTAATTGCGCAAGCGGCACAAAAAGGCGATGCTATTGCAAAGGCGTTTAATGATAAATTGAAAGATAATCCACATATTGTAAACATTCGTCATTTAGGTTTAATGATTGGCATTGAGCTTGATCAACCTTGTGGTGAATTAGTCACACGCGCATTAGAGGCAGGATTATTGATTAACGTCACACAAGAAAAAGTGATTCGACTATTACCGCCGATAATTATTGACGCGCAACAAATTAACCAACTCGTTGATACTTTATCAGCGTTGATTCAAGAGCTAACAGCATGAAACCAAGACACTTTATTAGTCTACTCGATTTATCCGGTGACGAATTGCGGCAATTAATTAACCGCGCTATCACTTTAAAGCATATACGTGATCATGATTATCAGCCACTTAAGGGACAGGTGCTTGGGATGATTTTTGAAAAATCATCTACTCGCACACGGGTGTCGTTTGAAACAGGTATGGCACATTTTGGTGGCCACGCGGTGTTTCTCTCGCCTCGTGATACGCAACTTGGACGTGGTGAGCCCATTTCTGATAGTGCAAAAGTCATTTCTCGCATGGTGGATTGCGTGATGCTTCGAACCCACGAACATGAAACGGTCACAAAATTTGCGGAAAACTCGCGCGTTCCCGTTATTAACGGTTTAACGGATAAGGAACATCCCTGTCAGTTGCTGGCTGATATGCAAACTTATTTTGAGCATCGTGGCGATATCGCAGGTAAAACGGTTGCCTGGATTGGTGATGGTAATAATATGTGCCATTCCTATATTCACGCAGCTATGATACTCGGCTTTACACTGAATATTGCATCGCCTGTAGGCTATTTGCCCAATTCCGACATAGTTGCATTAGCAGCATCTCACGTTCATTTTTTTGATAATTCCATTTCGGCAGCTAAAGGCGCTGATTTAGTGGTGACAGATGTCTGGGCGAGTATGGGGCAAGAAACCGAACAAAAATTGCGTGAAGTGGCTTTTAAAGATTATCAAGTGACAGCGCAAGTGATGGCGGCAGCAAAACCAGATGCGTTATTTATGCACTGTTTACCTGCGCATCGCGGTGAAGAAGTGAGCGCTGAAGTGATTGATGGTTCACATAGTGTGGTATTTGACGAAGCAGAAAATCGTTTGCATGCACAGAAAGCATTACTCGAATTATTACTTTGCGGTAATGCGAAAATTTCCTTATTAAATGATTAGCGGTGAGCGTGTTATGAAAAAATCTTTTTTATTGCTCTGTTTAGCACTTAGCGGTGTTGTGAATGCCCAAAGTGATATTGTTTATGTGGCGGATGATTACAATTTAACTTTGTGGAGTTCACCAAGTTACAGTGGCAAGATTAAGGCACTTCCCACAGGCACACCGTTGACGCTTTTAGGTGAAATGACGCATACGGGTTTTGTCAAAGTCCGTCTTATAGATGGCACGGAAGGCTTCATCAAAGCGAAATATACAAAAAAAGAAGCACCTGAACACGATCGAGATGATATTGCTGCGAGAAATATTGCTGCACTTCAAAGTGAAAGTGCAAAATTGCAATCAGAATTAAAGGCAGCAAAAGAAGTCATCACACCAGGTACGACGCTTGAGCAATCTCTTGCAACAGAGCGTGATAAATTAAGTCGAGAACTTAATGAATTGAAAAAAATATCGGGAAGTGCGGTACAGCTCAAAAATGAACGAGATGAACTGCAAGAGCGTTTTGTGAGTGTTGAGCGCGATCTGCAACAAGTTAAATTAGAAAATCAAGCGCTTCAAGATACCGCAAATCAGGATTGGTTTTTATACGGTGGTATTTTAGCGTTAGTTGGTGTTATTTTAGGCTTTATCTTGCCTAAACTTAGCTGGCGCCGTAAAAACAGCTGGGACATTTATTAAAATTCTTAATTTATCAAATCAAAATAACTTATAAACATTCTATGACAGACAATCAAAATAATAGCCGTACCTTTTCTTCTTTAGTGGTTGATGGTATGGAGCGTGCACCCAGTCGTGCAATGCTTCACGCTGTGGGTTTTACAAATGCCGATTTTAAAAAACCACAAATTGGTATTGCGTCAACGTGGAGCATGGTGACGCCTTGTAATATGCACATCAATCGTTTAGCAGATGATGCCGCGCGCGGTGTGAATAATGCAAATGGTAAAGCCGTTATTTTTAACACCATTACGATTTCTGATGGCATTTCTATGGGTACTGAGGGCATGAAGTATTCATTGGTATCGCGCGAGGTTATTGCTGATTCAATTGAAACGGTTATTGGTTGTCAAGGTTTTGATGGGGTAGTTGCTATTGGCGGTTGTGATAAAAATATGCCAGGTTGCATGATGGCAATTGCGCGTTTAAATCGTCCAGCTATTTTCGTTTACGGTGGCACGATTTTACCGGGGTGCCATAAAGATAAAAAATTAGATGTCGTGTCTGTCTTTGAAGCTGTCGGCGCTCGCGCAAACAATCAAATTGATGATACGGAACTTGCTGAAATTGAAGCTAAAGCGATCCCTGGTGCGGGGTCTTGTGGTGGAATGTATACTGCCAATACCATGGCATCAGCAATTGAAGCATTAGGGATGAGTTTACCAAATAGCTCAGCGCAAGCGGCTATATCTGAAGATAAAAAACGTGATTGTGAACTCGCCGGCGCGGCTGTGTTAAATTTGCTTGAAAAAGGAATACGTCCAAGCGATATTATGACAAAAGAAGCGTTTGAAAATGCGATTACGGTTGTCATCGCGTTAGGTGGATCCACAAATGCTGTATTGCATATTTTAGCGATGGCAAATGCGTCAAAGGTCGATATTACGCTTGATGATTTCACGCGTATTGGTAAACGTGTTCCGATGCTAGCGGATTTAAAACCTAGTGGTCGTTATCAAATGGCGGAATTGATTGAAATTGGGGGTATTCAGCCCTTGATGAAAATTTTACTTGATGAAGGGTTGTTACACGGTAATTGTTTAACGGTGACTGGAAAAACATTGGCTGAAAATTTAGCAGAGGTAGCACCTTATCCTAATGGTCAAGACATCATTCGAGATCTGGCGCATCCCATTAAAAAAGATAGCCACTTAGTTGTGCTGTACGGTAATTTGGCAAATGAGGGTTCAGTTGCTAAAATTACAGGCAAAGAAGGTTTATGTTTTACGGGTAATGCAAAAGTTTTTGATGCTGAGGAGCAAGCGCTACAATCTATTTTGAATGGTGAAATCATTAAAGGAGACGTGATTGTCATTCGCTATGAAGGCCCTAAAGGGGGTCCAGGTATGCGTGAAATGCTTTCACCAACGTCGGCGATTATGGGCAAAGGACTTGGCAAAGAGGTGGCACTGGTAACAGATGGTCGTTTTTCAGGTGGAACCCATGGTTTTGTTGTTGGGCATATTACCCCCGAAGCTTATGTGGGCGGTGCATTGGCGATTGTTAAAAATGGTGACTCTATCACTATTGACGCAGAAAATAACCTGTTAACGCTACATGTAGATGAAAATGAAATAGCCCGTCGTTTAACAAAATGGCAACAGCCAGCGCCACGTTATACGAGAGGTGTTTTAGCAAAATATGCGAAATTGGTCAATTCGGCATCACTTGGCGCAGTAACAGATAATTAAAATTACTTTTTATCTAGTGCATATTAATCATTAAATTTTTAGGAGTTTTATATGTTACCTACAGCTAGTATTCCAGCTAACACTGTCATATTTTCAGAAGGCTCTTATGATAAAATCATGTACATCGTCATTGAGGGTGGTGTGGAGATTTACGTTGATAGGAATGGTGAAGAATTTACCCTAGCGACTATTCTTCAATATGATTTTTTTGGGGAAATGGCGATTTATCGCAATAGACCACGGAGTGCGTCAGCAAAAACAATTTCCGATACAAAACTGGTTTTAATTAAAAGTCGCGTACAATTAGAGCAATTTATCGTTGAAAATCCGTCATTTGCAGGAAAAATGATGGTAATCATGGGGAACCGCTTGGCGAATACCAATGATTTATTGATTGAGAAAATGAATGAATACAACGCTAGAATTACAGAGTTAACACCCTATTCGGGTGACTCGGATGTCATCAACTCTACGACAGTTTGATTAATGCTAAAAATTGGATTGACAGGTGGAATTGGTTGTGGAAAATCAACGGTTTCAAGTTTATTTACACAATTCAATGTTCCTGTTATTGATGCAGATGTTATTTCACATCATATAGTTAAACGAGGCCAAAAAGGCTTGGCCTTAGTTGTTTCTCTCTTTGGAGAAAATATTCTTCTTGGAAACGGCGAATTAAATCGTGCTGCATTAAGAGATTGT
>CAINHP010000125.1 GCA_903848905.1 uncultured Pseudomonadota bacterium | reverse complement strand
GGCATAACTAAGCGCAGAGGCACTTAGCAAGGTTAATGCAGTTAGACAGCGCGAAAGTGCTTTCATTTTTCCCCCTTGGAAATTTAGAAATGATTTTAGAAATTAACTGAAAAATCGGTAGAGAATAAGAACTGATCTTGTTTGTTATTGCCAAATGGACGAGAACCATCTGCCCAGTCATAACGCACGTTTGGACGTAAGTTTAACCATGCAACAGGTTTCCAATTTAAGCCTGCTGTTACAGCGTAATATGTAGAAGCTGTGCAAGTACTAGAAAAACTTGCCGCATAATTAGCGCCCGTATTATCAGTTGCTGCAGCAACGCGACCTGGAGAGCAAACTCTAAAACCGTTTTGATCTCTGAACCATTCAGTCCGAACACCAGCGGTTAAATTGTCTTTAACGTCATAAGTCAAGTGCATATTTAGGCCATACCATTCAGCGTCAATGGCATTAGCTTTTTTATTAGCCGCATCATATGTGTTGTCAGCAAATCCATGATCATGTTGCAACATCAAATGCGTTTTTTCTGTGATGTTGTGTTTTAAGACAATGCTATATAAAGCAAATGTGGAGCTATTTTGTTCAGAAGCACCACTGTACGTCCCGCTAATGTTGGCGGAAGTGCCTTTGTCGTTACTTGTCCAAGTTACGCCAGCCAAGCCTCCCCAGTTTCCTAATTGCTTATCAAATCCACCATCCCAACCACCTGTTGCACTTCCTGTTGTTGCTCCACCCATCACAGACCAGTTAGAATCAACAGCATAGTTGCCCATGATGCCGGTATGTGTAAATGGTTCGCCGTATTGCATAGTGTATGCGTGTGTGTAGAAAAAATTATCTGGTGCGGGAACTGTTTCATAGCCAATTGGTGTATAAAAATGTCCAGCTTTAATGTTTAAACCATTGCCAATTGGCGCATAAGCTTCAACATAAGCTTGTGGAAGTGCAATGTCGTAAAAACGATTACTTGATGCACTATTGAGCATATTCAAATCCCAATGACTACGATTTAATGCATTCCCGTTATTAATGTCAAAAGCAGGAACACCGTAAGCTTGAGTGAAAATGGAGTCTGTACCAAACATTGCATCAAAGCGACCACCAAAATCCCAACTAGTTCCCTCTGTTGCAACAGCACGTTGAATAAATAGATTTAATTGATTAAGTTGAACTTCGCTGTCACGATCGCCAAATGTGACGGGACCATTGAATCCATTTGACGGATTTGTGGCGTTATAGGTAATGCCGGCATTTCCCCATCCGCCTACAACGATACCGTTGTTTTTTAGCCACGAAACTTCATTTACATCTTTGCCTGTGACATCTGAAATCATGCCCGCGTTAACATTTGAGACTACTCCAATAAGCAGTAGGCTACTTGCAACGCCTTGTATTGTGCGGTAATTATTGCGTTTTTTAAGTGTTTTCATTTTTATAATTCCATAGTTGAGTGAGTGTTTATAAATTAATATGCAGGTAGTGTGCCAGTATTCTATAAACAACAAAAACAGATAGTTAATGTTTTTAAATTAGATAAATGTTGAAAAAATGCACCAAAATGTTGCATAAAAACACTTTTATGTTTAATTTTAGTGCGGTGGATAAAAACATAGTATTTCATGTGCGATTTTTTAGTGGCTAACACCTTTAAAAAAATGTTATCGTTAGCACGGTTGTGATTAAACACCGATTTTAATTTTCATTCCATTTAGGAGACGCTTTAAATGTCTGTAGCAAACGTACTTAAAATGATTAAAGACAACGATGTAAAATTCGTTGATTTCCGTTTTTGTGATACTCGCGGTAAAGAACAACACGTTACTTTCCCAGCTCACTCTATCGATGAAGATACCTTTGAAGAAGGTAATATGTTTGACGGCTCGTCAATTGCGGGCTGGAAACACATCAACGAATCTGACATGATTTTAATGCCTGATCCTACAACAGCTGTCATGGATCCTTTTTTTGATGATAATACACTTATCTTGCGTTGCGATATTATCGAACCACGTGACATGAAAGGCTATGAACGTGATCCACGCTCTTTAGCTAAACGTGCAGAACAATATTTACAATCTACTGGTATTGCTGATACTGCTTTCTTTGGTCCAGAAAACGAATTCTTCATTTTTGATGATGTTCGTTGGGGCGCGGATATGAGCGGTACATTCTACAAAATTGATTCTGAAGAAGCAGGCTGGAATGCTGAAAAAGTCTATCCAGATGGCAACACTGGACACCGTCCAGGTATTAAAGGTGGCTATTTTCCAGTGCCTCCAGTTGATTCATTCCAAGATATGCGCTCAGCGATGTGTCAAACATTGGAAGCAATGGGTCAAGTTACTGAAGTTCACCACCACGAAGTGGCAACAGCGGGTCAATGTGAAATTGGCGTGAGATTTAACACGTTAGTTAAAAAAGCAGATGAAGTATTAGGACTTAAATACGTTGTGGCAAATATTGCACACGCTTATGGCAAAACAGCGACTTTCATGCCTAAACCTTTAGTGGGTGATAACGGTAGCGGTATGCACGTTCATCAATCATTAGCGAAAAATGGTGTTAACTTATTTACGGGTGATTTATACGGCGGTTTATCTGAAACTGCGTTATATTACATCGGTGGTATCATTAAACACGCAAAAGCGCTTAATGCATTCACTAATGCGTCAACAAACAGTTATAAACGTTTAGTTCCAGGTTTTGAAGCGCCAGTTATGTTGGCTTATTCAGCGCGTAACCGTTCTGCATCAATTCGTATTCCTTTTGTTAACAATCCAAAAGGTCGTCGTATTGAAGTGCGTTTCCCTGACTCAACTGCAAATCCTTACTTAGCATTCTCTGCAATGCTTATGGCAGGTCTTGACGGGATTCAAAATAAAATCCACCCAGGTGAAGCAATGGACAAAGATTTGTATGATTTGCCACCTGAAGAAGAAAAAAATATCCCACAAGTTTGCCACTCATTTGATCAAGCATTAGACGCATTAGATAAAGATCGTGATTTCTTAACTAAAGGCGGTGTATTCACTAATGATGTGATCGACGGCTACATTAAATTAAAAATGGACGAAGTCACACGTCTTCGTATGAGTACTCATCCTGTTGAATATGACATGTACTACAGCTTGTAAGAATTAGAACTGTTTCATACAGTCCTAAAGTTACCTAAGGCCCCGCAATCCCAATGGCTTGCGGGGTTTTTATGTCCCCTTTTTTAGGCGCAACACTAAGCTTGAAGAAAAAAGACGCTCGAATCTAGTTGACTCACACCTGTCAGAATCGCAAATTGAATTGGACTGTCTCCACCAACACCATCTGCATCATAATATAGATTCTTCGTTAATGTATCGAAAATGATATGTTGCAATGAGGTCTCCGCGACTGTTTTATTTGAACCCGATAAATATTCGTTTGTTGTTAAAACATTGCCACTACTTAATGCAGTGAAAATTGACCGAGAAAGGGTGATTTTATCACCACTACTAAAGTCAGTAATAGTATCGATATTATTGCTACTTAACATTGAAGCGAATACAAAATTATCATTACCTAAATTTCCAGTTAAAACATTTGAAACGCTATTTCCGGTAATTGTGTCGGCTTGATTACTACCAATTGCATTTTCGATCACCGTATCATAAGCAATTGAGACGTTATCTTTTGGTGCGAATGTAGCGGTTGTTCCGTTGTTATAAGCTATTTTAACTGCTCCTAATGAACTAAAATATCCACTGCGTAAATCAATAGTTTGCACTTTTGATTGATTACTTACGTCAATCGTATCGGTTCCATTACCATCCCAAATCGTCATAAATGGATCAGTATCAGTATCCCAGCTATAGGTATCATTACCATTGTGATAGGTTGTGTTTGCTCCATAAAGATTTTGAAGTGCCGCTACATCGTAAAGCAATAATGTTTTTGGTGAAACGGCAGAACTATTACTGTAAAACTGAATACTAT
>CAINHP010000124.1 GCA_903848905.1 uncultured Pseudomonadota bacterium | reverse complement strand
CAATATGATATTCAAAAAAAACAGTAGTTATTAGAAGTGATTGCGGGGCAAAAGTCCTTGTCAATCACTAAACTGACTATTCTTGTAGGATGCAAATGCGTTCAAAAAACATTCGTCAAAAATTTTTAGTTATAATCAAAACACGATAAAGATGGATACAAAAGGAAAACACGAAAATTATGAAGTTTTGAATCTAATTGGCTATGGACTCGCTAAATTTGATAATCGATTTATTGAATTTTTTGGATTTAAAACAAAAACAGATTTCTATCAATATATTGTTCAAATTGACATAGCAGAAACCGTTGGAACAGTTAAAAACCGGCAAGATTTATTTGACCCGTTCTTTGAAAATAATCGAAGAGGTTGGTGGCAAAAAGCTGATTCTTACATCCATCGTAAAATTTTAATCGATTCACTTTTTGGTTCACTTGATGCGAATGCTTACGCAGATATTGTAAAACTCTATATCAAAAATAACTCCATTTCTGATAAATTAGTCAGTGAAGAATTATCAATAAGTCCGATTATAAAAAGTAAATTCAAACAATTGCAATTAACCGGACAGGAAGCAGAGACTTTTTTCATTTCAAATTATGAAAAAATTGATTCATTTGCAAGTGGCGTACTTGAAGATGCACGAATGTTTGGTGATGGTTATGATTTTCAAATTGAAGTTAAAAATCACTTCTTTTTAACTGAAGTAAAAGGACTAAGAACAAACTACGGAAGTATTAGAATGACAAAAAATGAATTTAATAAAGCACAAGAATACAATGACGATTACGCTTTAATCGTCATCAGCAATTTAGATGAACATCCTAATATGAATGTTATTTTTAATCCAGTTACACACATTAACCTAACGCCCAAAACAATTACATCGACGCAACTAAATTATCATAGCGATTCAATTTCATGGAAAAATTTGAGCTAAACGCTGATTATCTCAACAAAAATTTAATTTCACTTCCATCGAAACTTTGGAAAACTGATTTTTTTCGTGATTACGATTGGCATTTTGCTGTTCTAACGGATGACAATGAAATTATTTTTTTCACAAGGACACAAGCAAATGGCAAAGCAATTCAAACTCCGTATAACAAAAGTTTAATTGGCGAATACTTTAGAAAAAGGTTAGGTGTTCCACTTGGCGAACCTGTAATAATGGAGCATTTGTTAAAATATGGAAGAACCGATATAGATTTTTATAAAATCGACGACGAAAACTATTACATGGATTTTTCAGTTTAAATTCCCCACGCGCCACAAAAAAACACCGCCGAAATTGAAATCAGCGGTGGTTTTTTGTTAATGATGAATAAACACCACAAACATTCCATCAACATTGATGATTTAGACCACCGCATATACAGTGCTTTGCATTAAAGGTTCTTAATTACAAAGCGATTTTTAAGAATTTGCAACTATAACTCATTAATTTATTAAATTTATTAAGGTATAGCCCTGTTACATAACAAGTAAATCCAAAATATAGAATAATCATGACACCACACTCGTTTTCCAACTATCTTAACGCCCCCCTTTTCACTTTAGGTTTTCGCATTTTTTTCTTACTTGCCAGTCTATCTGCCTTGGTGCTACTGATTGTTTGGCAACAATTTACGCAAGGCTCGTTAACTAACACGACCTATTTTGCCAATACTTACTGGCACGCACATGAAATGCTCCTCGGCTACAGTGTAGCCGTCATTGCCGGTTTTTTGCTAACAGCGGCCAGTAATTGGACAGGCAAAATTACCCTGCAAGGAGAAGGCCTAGTCGGCTTGAGTTTACTTTGGCTATATGGGCGAATTTTGCCATTTTATGCCGGCTTACTCCCCAATGAGCTCATCGCGCTCGTGGATTTTGCCTTTTTGCCGACGCTCACTTTCGTGGTGGGCAAAGCGTTAATTCAAGCAAAGAATTACCGAAATTTAGCATTTGTCGGGTTACTGGGATGGTTAATGCTTGCCAATGCGTGTATTCATGCCCAAATGCTTGGTTTTTCAAGTACGAGCGCCACAATGGGCATAAATATCGCCCTTGCAACCATTGTCTTAATGATCGTATTTATCGCAGGCCGCCTCTTCCCCTTTTTTATTGAACGTGGCTTAAAAGGCGTGATTATCCCTCGCAGTCCCATGCTTGATAATTTAGCGATAGGAAGCACGATTGTGTTCTTTAGTCTGCAATGCGCAGTTGAATCAGGTGTATTTTTAGGACTTGTCGCCTTAATAACAGCGGGATTAAACGCTTGGCGATTAGCTCGATGGAGTATCTATAGAATTACCTTTGTTCCCCTCCTTTGGATTTTACATCTAGGGTATGGCTGGTTGATTTTAGGCTTTGTCTTAACGGCTTTTGCTGCATGGGATTGGATTCCCCCATCACTGGCCCTGCATGCCTTCACACTAGGTGGTATTGGCACACTCACTCTCGGCATGATGGCACGCGTGGCACTTGGTCACACTGGCCAGGCCCTTAAAGCCTCTCAACCCATTGTAATCGCATTTGTGCTTATCAATCTCGCGGCGCTCTTTCGCGTTGTGATGCCGCTAACCTTTAGCGCTCAACAACAGGTACTGTTTTATTTAGCCACACTGGCTTGGCTGGGTGCATTTGCCTTATTCGTGGTGATTTACTCACCCGTTTTAATGAAGAAACGCGTAGATGATTTATAAGTTTTCCACAATAAAAAGCACTAATTGCCTGTTTTTAAAATAACACCTATTTCACAACTCATTGTATTCATTGATATTCGAAAATAAATTTATGTTTTTTTTGGAAACAATCTATTTTTTAAATAGACATAATCATAATTTCCGTTAAAATGTACCTGCTTTCGAGAGAAAGCGATTAGGTAGGTAGCTTTGTTAGAAGCTAACATAACAATAATAATAAATAGTAGAAATTTTCAACTTGAGTCGACGTCGCTGGGAAATTGCCTAGAACGACAGGATAATAATAAAAATAATTACTCAGGTAGCCCGCTTTATGCGGGCTTTTTATTGCCCGCTAAAAATGTACCGTGACAACGTTTGTATGAATCGTTTATCGTGGTAAAATACCCCTGTAAAGAGTCAGAAATAGATCCACTTAACTTTTACAACAATAACAAAAATCATAAGGGGTGAATGATGGGGCCGTATTATCGTGGGACGTCACACGGAACAGGTGCATTTTTTGAAACATTTTATGAACATCCTATACTGATAGGACTTTTTGTCTTAGCTACTGTGGGAATTGGAGCGTATTTGTGGTTTCGTGCGCAGTGGAAAAAAGATATTGAGTAACTAAAAACGCCCACAAGAACACTGTATTTATTGTCCTTGTGGGCGTATTATTTTGAGCATAATCCCGCTACCTATTACGATTACATGCCCATTAAGACAGCATCGCCATTGCCATGACAGCCATTCGCACCGCCACGCCATTACTCACTTGCTGCAAAATCACCGATTGATTGCCATCGGCAACGTGTGACTCAATTTCAACGCCTCGATTAATAGGCCCCGGATGCATCACAATCGCATCAGGCTTAGCCAGTTTCAATCGCTGCTCTGTTAATCCAAAACACTGAAAATATTCCTTCTCACTAGGTAGCAACGCAGAGCTCATGCGCTCTTTTTGCAAACGCAGCATGATAATCACGTCAATGTCCTCAAGTCCTTGCGCCATATCATGTGACACTGTGACACCTAACGTTTCAATTTTTGCAGGTAACAGCGTTTTGGGCGCAATGACACGAACCTCTTTCACACCTAAAATAGTGAGCGCATGAATTTCAGAACGCGCCACGCGTGAATGCAAAATATCGCCCACAATCGCCACACGTAAATTGGAAAAGTCTTTTTTATGCTGGCGAATGGTGAACATATCAAGCATGGCTTGTGTGGGATGGGCGTGTTGACCATCGCCCGCGTTAATGACGCTAATATGTGATGCAGTTTGCTGGGCGATAAAGTGCGCCGCCCCACTCACCGCATGACGCACGACAAACGCATCGACAAACATCGATTCTAAATTGCGAATAGTATCGAGCAAACTTTCGCCTTTTGACGTGGCTGACGTGGCAATGTTCATATTCACCACTTCTGCGCCCAAATGTTTTGCCGCCAGCTCAAAGGTCGTGCGCGTTCGGGTGCTGTTTTCAAAAAACAAATTCACCACTGTTTTATCACGTAGCAGCGGCATGGATTTAATTTTCACTTGAGGAGAACTGTCATCAAAAAACGTTTCTGCCTTATCAAGAATAGCGGTAAGTAAAGCAGAACTTAAGCCTTCAGGCGTTAGAAAATGTTTTAATTTGCCCTCGGCAGTTAATTGAAGGTTCGTTGTCATCATGCTCACATTTTTTCGTGTAATTTTAAAAATCGTAAATAACGCAATGAGGAAATATCATCGCGCTCAACGGCCGCGCGTATTTCACAGCCTTTATCTAAATTATGGCTGCAATCGTTAAATTGGCATTTCCCTAAATAAGGGGAAAATTCTCGATACCCTTGCGCAAGTTGCGCAGGCGAAATATCCGCTAAACCAAAAATGGCCACGCCCGGTGTATCAATTAAATCACCGCCTTCGGGCAGATGGTAAAGCGTCGCCGCCGTCGTCGTATGCCGTCCGTGTTTTGTGGTCGCGGAGACGGTATTGGTTTTGAGTTGTTTGTCGGGAATAATGGCGTTCGTGAGTGAAGATTTCCCCACACCCGATTGACCCGTGAAAATATTCACCTGACCGCGCATAGCCTGTTTAAGTTCACCTAACGTTTCTGGATTATTCGCACTCACGCGATAAAGTGCGTAGCCGCAATTCACATAAGTAGCAAGTTCGGCTTCAATATCGGGCGCAATCGGTAAATCAGTTTTATTTAAAATCAATGCGGCATTGAAATTTCGATTTTCACAAATCGCAAGATATTGATCGAGGAGTAGAAAATCGCAATAAGGCTCAACAGCAAATACGACATAAACGGTATCAATATTTGCCGCAACGGGGCGAATTTTGTCGTTGCGCGAAGGCCGCGTCAACAGAGAGCGACGCGGCAAAATGGACTCAATGCGCCCTTGTTCGGGCGCGACGAGCGACCACATTACGCGATCGCCAACGGTGACTGTGTCTAGTTTTCTCAGCGGCTGACATAAAATGATGTCGCCTTCGTGTTCTACCGCAATACCCTGCCCTAAATGGGCAAGGACTAATCCTTCAAGCGTATCAACACTCATTTGTTGCCCATTAGATGGGCAATACGCACCGCTGCGGGCGGATGACTATAATAAAATGATGCGTAAAGCGGATCAGGGGTTAGCGTACTCGCATTTTCTTCATACAATTTCACAAGACCACTAACAAGTCTGCTCGCCTGCGCGTGTTGCGCGGCAAAATCATCGGCTTCAAATTCAAATTTGCGTTGAAAATACGCACTGACCGGTTGCATGAAAAAAGTGAAAATCGGTGCCACTAACATAAATAATAAAAGCGCTGCTGCATTCGACGGCTGCGAAACGCCTAAACCCGTAAAGAACCAGTCTTCTTTAATCATCCACCCTAAAACGCCAAAACCAATGAAACTGGTGATAGACGAGGTGATGAGCATTTTCACAACGTGTTTGCATTTAAAATGCCCAAGCTCATGCGCTAAGACCGCTTCCAGCTCTTCATCATCAAGTGACGCGACCAAGTTATCATAAAACACAATGCGTTTATTATTGCCAAGACCCGTAAAATACGCATTACCGTGACCCGAACGCTTTGAGCCATCCATAATAAAAATGCCTTGGCTATTAAAACCACAACGCTCAAGCAAACCTGAAATACGCGTTTTCAGCTCGCCATCTTCCATAGGTGTAAATTTATTAAATAACGGGGCAATTAATGTCGGAAATAACCAGCTCATTAACAGTGAAAAACTGATCAGAATCGCCCATGCAAAGACCCACCAGTATTCACCCACGCTGTCCATTACCCAAAGCACCAGCGCAAGAATCGGCAAACCAATGACGGCCGCAAGGGTTAATTGCATCAACTCGTCTTTGATAAATTGCGCAGGCGTGCTTTTGTTAAAACCGAATTTTTCTTCGATCACAAACGTGCCATACCAACTCACCGGCATTTCAAAAAGTGACATCAATAAGGTTAACAACGCAATCGAACTTACCCCCGCCATTAAAGGAGAGGCAATGTGCGCGGCACAAAATTCAAACACCGCGTCAATACCGCCAAAAATCGTCAATCCTAAAAGTAACACCACGCCAAGGCCACGCTCAACATCGCCGAGTTTCGATTTTGCAAGGGTATAATCAGCCGCTTTCTCGTGCGCGGCAAGCGACACAGTTTGTGCAAACGCTGAGGGAACAGACTCTTTATTGGCGAAAACATAAGCGGCTTGTCGTCTTGCCAGCCAATATTGCGTTGCTGTCACAACAGCAAACATCAATAAAAATACTTCAGTAAATGCGTTCATAGTGGTTTCTTATTATTTAAGTTGAAGGAAAAAGCATCCAGTGGTTGTTAACGCGAAATTCACATACTAATGAGCAAAAATTTCTGCGAGGAAATCTTCTGTTGCCTGCCACGCGCGACGATTGGCATTTGGACAAAATTGATACCCTGCGGCAAAATCACTCGCCAGCGGATTCGTAAAGGCATGGACGGTATTACCATACGTGTGTAACTGCCAATCTGCGCCAGCTTTTGTCATTTCAGCTTGGAAATCGGTCACTTGCGCTGGCGGCACTAAAGGATCATCGTGACCATGAAGCGCAAGCACTTTGGCGGTTATTTTGGGATTATCTAAATTAGCCGGTGCATGTAATAAACCGTGAAAACTCACCACACCTTTGACGTTTGCGCCTGTCCGTGCTAAATCGAGGACACACAGTCCACCAAAACAAAAGCCCATGGCGGCAATATTTTTATCATCCACCCAAGGCAATAAACGCACATTGGCAAGCGCTGCGCCAATGCGTTTTTGCAGCAACGCGCGGTCTTCGACGAAAGGACGCATCAACGCGCCACATTCTTCATCGGTTTGCCCTAATTTTCCCGCGCCATACATATCCAGCGCAAAACCAACATACCCCAGTTCAGCTAACTTAATGGCTTTCTCTGACGTAAATTCACTTCGCCCCGCCCACGCGTGGCTGACAATGACCGCTGGACGCTGACCGACAATGGCATCATCAAACGCAAAGAAACCTTCTAAAAGGGTGTCGCCATCTAAATAATTGAGTGTATTCGTTACAATTGCCATAATTTATCCTAACCGCTTTTCAGCGCGCAGATGATTTAAAAATCCCTCACTTGCCGCCTCAATCATATCAAATACACGATCAAAACCTTGTGCGCCGCCATAATAAGGATCGGGTACTTCACGGGTCTTGAGTTGGGGAGCAAAGCTGAGGAAATGGGAAATTTTGTGTTGATGTTGCGTAGGACACGCATTCATCAAAATAGAATGATTCGCATCATCCATGGCAAGAATAAAATCGAAATCGTCAAAATCACCGAAAATGACTTTTCGCCCACGCAGATGACTAATATCAATACCGCGATTTAACGCGGTTTTTTGCGAGCGCAAATCTGGGGCATCGCCAATGTGATAAGCGTGCGTCCCTGCGGAATCAATCTGAAAAAGAGGCGCTATTTTTTGAGAATAGACTAAATGCGTGAAAACGCCTTCAGCGGTGGGAGAGCGGCAAATATTGCCCATGCATACAAATAATACTTTTATTTTTTCCATAATGTCACAATAAGGGTGCTAAAACCTAAACGAATAGCTCAGATTTTAGCACAATTTATGAACATTACCCTGTTTGTGCCTCAAGTAATAGCATTGCCTGTGCTTGAATAATGGGTTCGTCTTTCCCACGCGTCGCGCGAACGTAAGAACCGTCCGATTGCATAATCCACGCTTGAGAATTATCGTTTAAATACAAATCCAAATTGCGCAAAATACGTTGAGCGAGTTTTTTATTTTCAATCGGAAAACAGACCTCAACTCGCTTGAACATATTACGATTCATCAAATCCGCGCTTGACGCATAGACTTCTTGATTGCCATCATTGTGAAACGCATAGATTCGCGCGTGTTCTAAAAAACGCCCGACAATGGCACGTACTTCAATATTTTCTGAAATACCCGCAATATTGGGACGTAAACAACACATACCACGCACAATCATTTGAATTTTCACGCCCGCTTGTGAGGCACGATAGAGTGCTTGAATAGCAAGCGGTTCCACCACGGCATTGACTTGAATCATAATTTTCGCGGGTTTTCCTGCTTTTGCGTGACGAATTTCGCGTTCGATTTTTTCCATTAAACCGCTATGCAAGGTAAAGGGTGATTGAATTAATTTATTGAGTTTCGTCACTTTACCTAAGCTTGTGAGCTGAGTAAAAACACGACGCACATCCTCACCCAATTCTTTATCGCACGAAAACAAGCCATAATCCGTATAAATTTGCGCGGTTTTAGGATGGTAATTTCCCGTACCTAAATGCACATAGTTGCGCAGTTGTTTGCCTTCACGACGCAAAACTAAACACATTTTGGCGTGAGTTTTATAGCCCACCACGCCATATACGACATGCACAGCGGCTTCTTGTAATTTATAAGCCAAATCAATATTGGCTTTTTCATCAAAACGCGCCCGCAACTCAATGACCACTGTCACCACTTTACCACTACGCGCCGCTTTCACCAATGCACTAACGATGGGCGAATTGGCACCTGTGCGATAAAGCGTTTGTTTAATGGCTAAAACGTCAGGATCAGCTGCTGCTTGTCGAATAAAATCCACCACAGGTAAAAACGATTCAAACGGTTGATGCAGTAAAATATCATTGCGTCTAATCGCTAAAAAGATGTCTTTTTGACGTGTCAATTCCGCTGGAATCGTGGGTTTAAATGGCGTAAATTTCAACTCAGGGCGATCTAGAATCAAATCGTTGATTTCCTGCACACGACTTAAATTCACTGGGCCATCAACAAGAAAAAGTCGATCGCGCGTCATATCAAAGCGATCAAGTAAAAACGACACGGTTTCGTCAGGGCAATTCGCATCAATTTCAAGCCGTACTTCATCGCCATAATTACGCATCGCAAGCTCACCTTGCACAGCAAGCAGCAAATCATCAATTGCATCATCATCCACAAAAAAATCACTGTTTCGTGTCACACGGAATTGATAACAGCCTTTGATGATCATGCCGTGAAAAAGTTGATCGATAAACGCGTGAATAATCGACGATAAGAAGACAAAATCATTCGGACCACTGCCAGTTTCTTTACTTGGCAATTTAATTGTACGGGGCAATGAACGAGGGGCTTGCAGGACAGCACGACCACTATTTCGTCCAAACGCATCTTTGCCGGTTAGCGAAATAATGAAATTTAAACTTTTATTCAAAATACGCGGAAACGGATGTGCAGAATCAAGTCCAACCGGCGTTAAAATCGGTAAAATTTCTTCATTAAAATACGTTTCGAGCCATTTACTCTGAGATTCTGTCCATTGTTGACGGCGCACAAAATGTATATTCTCTTCTTTTAATTTTGGCAATAAAATGGTGTTTAGCACATCATATTGATCCGTCACTAATTTGCGCGTGTACGTTGAAATCAAATCTAACTGTTCATTAGGTGTTAAACCATCAATGCCACGCGTATCAGGATCCATGGTCACCATTTCAATGACACTAGCAACGCGAACTTCAAAGAATTCATCTAAATTGGAGCACGAAATGCACAAATAATTCAGACGTTCAAGCAACGGGACGCTTTCGTCTTTGGCTTGCGCTAAAACACGTTTGTTAAACTCTAAAATACTGAGTTCACGATTGATATAAAGTTCGGGTTTTTGTAAATCAATATCGTGATTAGTTTTATCTATCATAGGGGGCATTTATCATGTTTTTAAGTAGTTTAACGATAATCTAAGTGTATTTAGTCATTATGACAATACTGTGACAAAAATTAACAGCAAGACGCTGTTTTGATATGCATTGTTATTCTCAAATCTAATAGAATCCATCATTACTCTTTTCAACCTTTGAACAGGTTAATAACTCACCCGAATTCCCACTTCCGCACTTCGCCCCGCATCGGGCGCAAAATTGCGTAAATAAGACACCGAGCTGCGAATATTTTCATCGAGCAAATTCTTCCCTTTAGCGAAAAGTAAAATATCCGATTGTGCAAAATGCGCGATTTTGTATTGTGTGCCTAAATTCAACAATAAATAGGCAGGCGTCGTGGTTTCATTTTCACCTGCATTCGTTTGCGCCTCACCGCGCGTTAAACGCACGTTACTTGACCATTCATTTTTATCATAGCTCACTTGCACCCCATAACGTAGTGGAGGCATTCTAGGTACATCACCACCATTATCAAATGTGCCGCGCGTGTAATCGCCAAATAAGGTCAAATCCACTAAACCGAATTTATTATCCATCAACGGAAACACGGTTTTCGCTTCAAAGCCTTTAAAAATAGCCGCCTTCTGCTGACTATGCAAAAGTGGGAAACATTCCGCGCAATCGCTGTCATTGGCAATAAATTCACCGTCTTCCGCATTAAAAAGTTGCGCCGCATCACGCTGCTGATAAATGTAATCACTCACCCAATTATGAAATAAACTCAGATCTGCCTTCACCCACGACGCATCAAATTGATAGCTTAAATCCAAATTATTGGATAATTCTTTTTTCAAATTGGCATTGCCAATTTCATAACTGCGCGTGGCATGATGAAAACCGTCTGAAAATAATTCTTGAATTTGTGGCGCACGTTGCGAATGGGTAAAGGCTAAACCGAGTTTATTCTGTGAATTCACATCCCATGACGCAGAAAGCGAACCACTCAGCGGAATATAGGACACATCAGCGCGACCATCAGGCGTAATTTGCGTGGATTCAATGCGCCCACCCATTTCATAAGTCATCGCGCCCGCTTTGAGCGATTCAACATTAAATAGACCGTATGTATCAATATTGGATTTCGGCACAATTTTGCCTTCTTCGCCAAGTCCGACAAATTCGCCATTGCTCGATTGAAAACCCAAAATACCTTTGTTATTTTTGATTAGCGGCGTATGCGCCAGCTCAAAACGGCTTTCATAGGTTTGATTTAAAAAAGTAGTACCGGCAATATTTCCATCAAATTCAGTATGTGCATAATCAGTATAACCAAATTTCAGTTTGGCTTTTTCAACGAACGCAAACGGATTATTCAATTGACTTTTAAAATCGTATTTGGTTTGCTTCATTTCAACATGAACCGGTGTTTCGCCATGTCCATCGGGCGGAATACCGTAATTTTTTTCTAACTGATTAATCGCCGCGCCTGCTAAACCACTATCGCCAATCATCGAAAAACCCGCACTACCGCCTCGTGTTCGCGTTTGCGTATTATCTATAAAGCCATCCGTGTTTTGCAATTCACCTGCTGGTACTGCATGAAAACTCGGATCATGTTGACGCGCCCGCGCTTCATCAATCGCCATACCTCCAATACTTGTATTGCCTGCATCACGATAAAAACCATCAACATGATACGCAAAATGATCTTTGCCGCCTTCGAGTTTGAGCGCACTGGAGGTTTCATCGGTAGCTGAATCATAACGTTGCTCACCTGCACCACCGATAACTTTGTCGAATAGAGTTTCAGGAATACGATTATCAATCACATTCACAATCCCTCCCATCGCGCCACTTCCATATAAAAGTGTTGAAGGACCTCTTAGCACTTCAATTCGCTCGGCAATAATCGGGTCAACACCCGTTGCGTGATCAGCACTCAACGATGACGCGTCATTATTACCTAAACTGTTTTGAAGTACTTTCACCCGCGATCCCGATTGCCCACGAATAACTGGAATACCAACGCCAGAACCAAAGGATTGATTGGTCACGCCCAGTTCATTTTGCAGTGTTTCGCCCAATGTTGAACCCACTTTATTACGTAACTCATCCCCTTTTAATAAGGTAATAGGATGTGACGAATCTTCCACCGACTCAATAAAAGGTGCACTGACGACCATATCATCAAGTTTTTGAATTGTTTCTTCCTGAGCATAAAGTGACGGACTCAAAACCAGCAGACAAAAAGACATAGCACGTTTTGTAATTAACATAAATTTCCTTTACTCAAACTTAGTAGATGTTTGTGAATTATTGATTACAACTTTAATTGATACGTTATATTATTACAATATTTTATTACAAGAATATTAAATTCAATATTTTCATAAATTTATTATTCAACCTGATTATCTTGTATGCAGTTTTCACACAATCCGTGAATTTCTATGGTTTTGCTATGCGCGATAAAGTGGGCATTTATCAATTCTGTTTTCACACTGTCCATCACAATCTCCGCGCTACGTTCTTGAACGTTTTCACATTTTTTGCAAATCAGTAATAGTAACTCATGAACATGAAGCGGATTATTACAGCCAATAAATGCATTCAAACTTTCGACGCGATGAATTAACCCTTTTTCAAGCAAAAACTCCAATGCCCGATAAATCGTCGTCGGTTTTGCTGCGCCTTGTGTGCGCTCGCTAGGTTTGAATTTTTCAATGATATCGTAGGCTTTAACAGGGTGATGATTTCGCCAAATCAGCTCAAGCACTTGTCGACGAATATCAGTGAGAACGCCACCTTTTTCTTGGCAAATTTGCTGCGCATTTTCAAGCGCGTCGTGTATGCAGGCGTCGTGATTGTGTGTGGTATTAAATTCGATAAGGTGCGACATGGTAAATTGACATAATAAACATTTTTATTCGTTACAATATAACATATCCAAAAAATAATGCGCAATAATCCCTAATTCTCACTAAACGATTACACTTAATCCTCAAGCGTAAACTGCGCCAATGACACAGGCAAGGATTTATTGGTTTTGATACCGAGTGATTTGAGTTTTTGTGCTTGCGCAATGACGTTGCCTTGTCCATTGGTAAATTTCCCAAATGCGTCATCATAGCTTTTTTGCGCTTGCTGCAGTCGTTTGCCCACTTCTTCTAAATCGGCCACAAACCCCACCAATTTGTCATAAAGTTGCCCACCACGCTTGGCGATGTCTTGAGCGTTTTGTGTTTGCTGTTCTTGTCGCCACAAATGGGAAATGGTCCGCACGACAAAAAGAAGTGTACTCGGACTGACCAATAAGACATTTTTTGTCCACGCCTGCTGCCAAATATCATTATCCTGCGTGACAGCCAGCATAAATGCGGGTTCAATAGGAATAAACATAATGACAAAATCGAGCGATTTTAGTTGATATAAATCGTGATAATTTTTACTAGATAACTGCGCGATATGGGTTTTAATCGAATCAATATGGCGTTTCAATGCCAGATTTTTAATCGCCTCATCGTCTGAATTGGCATAGTCGTTATACGCGACAATCGACACTTTTGAATCGATGACTAAATGTTTACCTTCAGGTAAATACACAATAACGTCAGGTTGAGCACGTGTGCCATCTTCACGCGTATGACTTTCTTGCGTTTTATAATGATCGCCTTTGATAAGTCCCGCATTTTCCAATACACGCTCAAGAATAAATTCGCCCCAATTTCCTTGCGTCTTCGCTTGCCCTTTGAGTGCATTAGTCAAATTGTGCGCATCGCTGGATAATTGTTGATTTAACGCCATCAACTGTTTCACTTGTTGCGCTAAGGCGCTGCGCTCTTTACCTTCCTGCACATACACTTCTTCCACTTTTCCTTGGAACTCGTGTAATTTCGTTTTGAGTGGATTTAAAATATTGTCCAGACTGCTTTGATTTTGCTCGTTGAATTGACGACTTTTTTCCTCAAAAATCGAATTTGCCAGCACTTTAAATTGATTACTTAATTGATCTTTTGCGTCATTGAGCAAGGCAATTTTTTCAATACTTTGTACTTGCTGTGCTTCAAGCTGCGCTGTTAATGTCGCGATGTTTGCATGCAACTCATTGGATTGACTACTTAACACCTCTTTTTCAATGGCGAGTTGATTTTTTTCTTTTTCAAGAACGTTAATGCGACTCACACGCTCCATTAATTGAGCGCGTTCATTTTGACTGTCATTTAATTGCACGCGCAACGCATGAAAATCGTCTGCATTTTCATCAATCACGCCTTCAAGGCGACGATTTTCTTCCTACACATTCTGCAATCGCTCGTTTAAACGTGCGTCGTTAATGTGACTGTCATTCAGTGCCGATGACAGCGTCGCCGCAAAACGCGCACGCATGAAAAAAACCGTCACCACACTTCCAAGGAAAAGACCAAGAAATAAAATGGCGAAAGGAATGAATTCTTGCATGCGTTATTATTCTAAAAAAAAATATTAATCTGCTAACCGATGGTAATTTACATTAAAATAAAGAAGTGGCTGTCCTTCACGCACTTCACTATGCAGTACTTCACCAATCAAAATCCAATGCGATCCCGCGCGAACTTTTTCCACTAATTTGCAATCTAGCGACATCAAGCTCTCACTCAGTAAAGGCGCACCGGTTACCGCTGTATGCCAAGGATTACTCGCAAAACGCTCTTCATGACTACATCCGCCCGCAAATTGATTCGACACATTTTGTTGATTCGCATTTAAAATATTCACGCCAAAACATTGGCTGATATCAATTCCTGCACCTGTATCGGTATCGTTATTTAGACAACATAAAATGAGTGCTGGCTCCGCAGAAACACTCGAAAATGCCGATACCGTCATCCCTTGCAAACCATGTTCTTGCGAACTCGTTGTTAATACCGTTACACCACTTGCCCATAAACGCATAGCCTGTTTAAATTGCGTTGCATCAATTGTCATTTTTCATTCCTCAATAAAAATCTTTGTAATGATTGATTATAGCATTGTCCTTGACGGTGTAAGCGTTCAAAATGATACCTTTATCCATTTCACGCAGCGACATTTATGACTACCCCAATATATCGTAATTATTACCGTCAGCGCACCGCCAATCAATGGCGAAAAATTCCAGCCGAACAGGGTGACCCGAGTGCTATTCGACCTTTTTTGGCGGGAAACTGGAAAATGAATCTAATTCCTCGCGCTGGTGTTGCACTCGCAGCGAGAATTTTTGATTTGTGCCACAACATTCGTGATGTAGACATGGGATTTGCCCCGCCTTTCACTGGCTTATCCACACTTGCCGATTATATCGAACCCGATTTTTTGCAACGTGAGTATGGCATTGGACGTAATGTATTTTTACTTGCGCAAGATACGTTTTTCGAATCCAAAGGCGCGTTTACAGGGGAAATCTCTGCCGATATGCTTGCGGCGATTGGTGTTGATCGCGTCATTATTGGGCATTCAGACCGTCGCGCTAATTTAGGGAAATATTTTGGTTTTAGCTCCAGTGTGGCGCGGCGTTTATCTAAAAGCTTTCTCACGCAATCGCATCTGCGTTTAAGTCAACGCGAAAACCCAGACATTAAAATTTTATCAGCCATCGCGCATTTACTTGAAGAAAGTAATAACGACGTACTTGAGGGTTTAGAAAAGTTTTTAGAACATGAATTAAACGAACGCGCGGGCGAAAGTGACGAAGCGATTCAACGCAAAGTTCATGCAGCACTGGCAAATGGTCTGCAAGTCATTTTCTGTTGCGGCGAAAACCGTGAAGCACGTCGCGCACATGAGACCTTTGAGTTACTTGAGCGTCAAATACGCATTGGCCTTGACGGCGTTGCACGTCCAACTATGCATGAGATCATCATTGCATACGAACCTATTTGGGCTATTGGCGAAGGCGCAAAACCCGCGCCACCAGAGCAAATTGCAGAAGTGCACGATTTTATTCGTAATTTACTGATGGATTTATATGGCGAACAAGTCGCCGCACGCGTGCGTATTCTCTATGGCGGCAATGTCAAACCAGATAATATTTGTGAAATTATGCAGCTTGCTGGGGTGGATGGCGCGTTAGTGGGTGGCGCGAGTCTGAATGCGAGCGATTTTTCGAAAATTATTCGCTTTGGGTTGCCTAATTAATCAGGTCAATTAAAAATTCAGTAAGACAGTCGAATTATAGGGAATATAGCTTTGTGTGCAATTAAATCCCCCCTTAAATCGACACAAAAAAAAGCTCCCATTACCTAGTAGCAATGAGAGCGGAGATGTCAAACTATAATAATGAGAACGCTAAAAACTTGTTAACCATATAATACAGATGATCAAAATAATTAACAATACCCTTAATTATTAATTAATAATTTCCTGTAAAGAGACAATCCACCAATAATTCAAAAACCAACTCACCTCAAAAAAACAGCCTTCAAACCGATATACTGAGAGTCACTTTTATTTTTAAGTGATGATTGCATCTTAATTTCTTGCTTTTATCAAATCGAGGGCTTGTATGAACAAACTAATTGCAACTATTTTCGGACGAATGTTGTCAACAATTCACCTTATCGTCATTCTTTCGTTTATCGCAGTCATTTTCAATTTTCATGAAAGCAAAAATTCGCTTGTCGCATTATTAGGTAAATCGGCAAACAATGACATAGTCCTGTTAGGATTCTTTTTACTGTATGTCTTGTTTATCGGCTCACTATCAACATTTATCTCGATGAACGAACACCTTGAAGAAATAAGCAATGCCCTCAAAAAGAAATCCAAATGATTTTCTCTAACCAGAACACCGGAATATAAACAAAAAACAATCGTTGCACTAAAATCAAATGATGTGACGACAGAATCCAGAATTAGACCAGATAAGGCATAACTGTGTTGCTAGAAGCAGAATTTATCCATCGACATAGTTTGGAATCACCTGCTCCCTTTGCCTACACGATTAGCTTTTTCTATTATCAAATTAACGAAAAACAAACTCTAAAAATAATTATTTTTGCCGATAACGTGTTATCGCATTTGAAACTCATTTGAAATGAAAATTTCAAACACAATTTGATGTGATAAAAAGGTTGGTTGCATATTTTTAATTACAATTTGGAGAACAGAATGATAAGTTCGTCAGTCATTCCAACCATCTCGCAAACCATTCGTGAATTAAACCAACCTCTTTTAGTTAAACCTGATGAGGTTGTTGCTGCAATAACTCCCTCAAAGAAAGTTGCAGAAGTAGACACTAATGTTAGCGTGAATATGGAAACGCCAAGTGCCCGTTCGATTAATACGCACGCCTAATATTTAGCGAGATGTTATTTTTATAAAGTAGCCTTTTTTATTTACTTAAACAGGGCTATTTTTTTTGCAGATAAAACGTTAAAAAAATACATCAAACAAATTAAAGCACAAAAAATTCAGTCGATATTACGAAAGTATTTTTTAGTCATTAGCTGAAGCAGCAAAAGCTAACGTTGCTGCAGCAGGTCAACATATTTACGTAACGGTAATGAACGCATTAACTGGTGACAAAATTGATCTTCCTGCATCAGTTAGAAACGTATCAGGTGAAGTTGATATGACGGTTGCCGGTCAATATAACGTATTAAACCAAGCCGTTAATAGATCGATCAAAGTAGGCAATGCATCTGGTGCGGACAGAGAAGTACAAAAAACATTGGCTGGTTTAGCATTAGCTAAAGCGGTTGCTGGTGCGTCTTATGTTGAAGATCCTTTGAAAACAGCTTCAGCTAACGAAACAGACAAAGCGTCTTTTATTGGTAATAACGCTTTAGTGCTTTCAGCTTCAACTGTAGCTGAAAGTGTTGCGGCTGATTTTCGCGTTAGCGTCAATTAACTATATCGATGCGGCAATTGCGGCGCTTGATACAGAACGCTCAAACTTGGGTTCAACTCAAAACCGTTTCACAACAACGATTGCTAACTTGCAAAACGGCATTGAAAACCAAACTGATGCTAAGTCACGCATTCTGGATCCAGATTTCGCAGTAGAAACGGCAAACTTGATCCGCGCTCAAATTTTGCAACAAGCAGTTACAGCGATGATAGCGCGAGCTAACCAATCTGGTCAAACTGTAATGGCTTTATTGAGATAAAGGTTTATACTTAGGGTTGAGAGTTAAGCTGTTTTTTTTTAGCGGCTCTTAACCTTAAGTTAATCATTCAATCAAGTCTAGGTATGAGTGTCTCGAAATACTTTAACACTTCACGCTTAGTTAAAAATTAAGAGGGTGTCATGAGTGAAATATCTACTATAACGCTTGCTGCTTCTGCAAAAATTCAAGCCACATCAGTTTTATCTAATTCCATTACTGAAATCAAACAAGCCAATCCGGCAGGAGATTTAAAAACAGTAGACGCAAGTCCACTGAAAAACGAAGACAATACAAAATTGAATTTAGAAACTGCCAAGGCAGTAGCATCAAAAGGTAATGAAATACTTCAATATTCAAATCATAGTTTGAGTTTTCAGATAGACGATACAACAAAACACGTCATAATTAAAATTGTCGATACGGAATCCGGCGAATTGATTCGCCAAATTCCAACAGCTGAGATGCTAGACTTTATGAAAAGAATGAAAGAATTGGAAGGTAATTCAGGTTCACTTCTTCAAACTAAGGCTTAATAATTTTTTGAGCATGAAAAGTCGAACAACTCTAACAGCATAAGATAGTGACCAATGAATTGGTTTCGTTGCGTAGAATGAAATCAATCTTTCGCACCCGAAGTATGTATAAGGCTATATCACAACGGTATTGACTTACTATCTTAATTAATCAAGTACAAGGCTTAATTCTCTCTCCAAGTCCCCGATAGTTCCATTTTCAATAGATTTAACCCGATAACCTTCGCTAATCAAATCTTTGATATACAGTTTATTGTATATAAAAATAAATACAAATTGACTAAGTCCATAAGTGGCTAGCGAACACAAAAACATGATGAGCGCCCATTTCCAGTCACTTCTGAAAAGGGGGACGAAACAGCCAAAGAAAAGACACGTCCATGAGAACCCCACTGGCGCTTCTCTAAGTTGATTTGTGTGCGGATTTTGAAAATAAATAGTATCGAAAGCCATTTTATACAACCCATTAAGTTTAACTTCATCAAATTGTCCACTTAGATTCATGACGTGTCAAATTTTACGTTGGGTATTGAAGAAGACTAGCACTCTACCAGAACTCGACTATTTCACACTATATCCAATTGCCACACCCCCCCCCATATTTCCTCGTTTAAAATTGGTACATTTATTGCTTTTTTGAGTATTTGTAAAAGCAATGTCAATTTAGTGGCATTTTAATTTGCATCTAAATGGGATTCGAAAACAGTATTTTTACTAGAAAAACACTTTAAAACGGAGTATTTATGGCACTTATAATCAACACCAATTTAAGCTCAATTAACGGGCAACGTAATTTAACTTCTTCGGCAACATCACTTTCGACATCAATGACACGCTTATCATCTGGCGTAAGAGTTAATAGTGCAAAAGATGATGCAGCTGGTCTTGCTATTGCTGACAGAATGAACTCTCAAATTCGTGGTATGACCGTTGCTGTTAGAAATGCAAACGACGGCATCTCACTTACACAAACTGCTGAAGGCGCGTTAGGTTCATTAACTGATACCTTGCAACGTATGCGAGATTTAGCCGTGCAATCATCAAGTAACGCAGCTGTTTCAGCTTCGGATCGCGCTAAAATCGACACTGAGTTCAAAGCATTAAACGATGAATTAATGCGTGTTGTCCAAAATAGTGAATTCAATGGTAAAAAAATTCTAAACGGTGACCTCACTACTGGCTTAAATATTCAAGTAGGTGCCACTTCAGACACCAACAGTCGTATTGGCGTAGCAGTATCCAATATGAGTCAATTATTGGCCCCCGTGACTAAAACAACACTCAGTCCAGCCAGTCAAAAAATTGATTCTTCCATGTCTGCTGCAATCACTAAAGCCAGTAATGACGCTGTCAATGATTCTACTTCTGCTTATTATCAATTGTTAACACCCGCTAACTCAGCAGCTAAATTAGCCAATGCAGCGGTTGTTGCCGCAAAAAAAGCAATGGAATCACCTACTGATGTAGCACTTGCAAAAGCCGCATCAACAGCAAACGCGAAAGCAGCGGCAGCATTAGCAGCTTCATCTGCAGCAACTAAAACAACTACAACAACAAGTTTATCTACCGAATTAGTATCACAAGAATTTACTGATAAAGTCAATGCATCTGACTTCGCTATCCAGGCAACCAATACATCTGTTATCGCAACAGATACTGTTATTCAAGCGAAAAGTGTAACCGATGCGGCTCAAGCAGCTTCACTATCAATTACAGCAGCATCATTGGCTGACGCGGCAAAAATCACTATTACAGCCATTAGCCAAAACGTTTACACCAACATCATGTACAGTTTAACTGGGGACAAAATTGATAAACCCGCTTCAGTCAGAGATGTGTCAGGCCAAGTAGATTTAGCTGTTGCTGGTCAAGATACCGTTTTAAACCAGTCGGTGAACCGGTCATTTAAAGTAGGTAATGCATTTGGTGCCGATAGAGAGGCTCAAAAAACCTTAGCTGGATTAGCTGTAGCGAAGGCGATTGCTGGCGCATCTTATGTTGAAGATCCATTGAAAACTGCGTCAGCAAATGAAACCGATAAAGCTTCTTCAATCAGTAACAATAAATTAATTTTAGATATTTCGACTGCCGCTGACGGCGTAGCAGCGGATTATGCATTATCAGCAATTAATTACATCGATGCTGCTATTGCTGCTATTGATACAGAACGCTCAAACTTAGGTTCAACCCAAAATCGTTTCACAACAACGATTGCTAACTTGCAAAACGGCATTGAAAATCAAACTGCAGCTAAATCACGTATTATGGATGCCGATTTCGCAGTAGAAACTGCAAACATGAGCCGTGCTCAAATATTACAACAAGCAGGAACAGCGATGTTAGCGCAAGCTAATCAATCTGGCCAAACCGTCATGACCTTGTTGAGATAATCAGCACATAACATGACAATGAATTTTTGAAATGAAAACAGGCGTTATGATTTGGCAGCTACAATGCCGACATAACGTCTGAACGCATAAATGCAAGATATTAATTTATCGGATAAATTTATCAATTAATTGAATAATTTATTATTCACCCTCAGCACCATTAATTTCAAGCGCTTTTTGATACAATAATTTTTTCTTCGCGCCCGTAATCTCAACTGCGAGTGAAACGGCTTGTTTCAAACTACATTGTGTAAGCAGAAGCGTGAGCACACGCAACTGCTCAGACGTTAAGTCAATATCTGCAGGGTTAATTTTTTCTGCGCCTTCAACAATAACAACAAATTCACCTCGACGCATATTCGCATCGCGCTCAACAAGAGCTAACATCTCACCCAACGGTAATTTAACAATCGTTTCATGTAACTTCGTTAATTCACGCGCAATCACAATCGAGCGCTCAAGTGGCAGAACACTCGCCATATCCTGCAAACAATCTAAAATACGATGACATGACTCATAAAAAACCCATGTCGTCGGTATCTCTGCACGTTCTTTGAAAAATGTTTGCCTTGCCCCTGACGTGCGGGGCGTAAACCCTTCAAACGTAAATGGCGTAATCGCCACGCCAGCCACCGATAAAGCGGCAATTAACGCGCATGCCCCTGTAATGGGAACAACCGTTAAATTCGCTTCATGCACCGCTTTGACAACAGGCATACCGGGATCGCTAATCAGCGGCGTTCCTGCATCCGATACCAGCGCAATGGATATTCCCGAGCGAAGTTTTTCGATAATGTCTAACGCGGCTTTATCTTCATTATGTTGATGCAGTGCAATGACTTTATTGCTAATTCCATAATGTTGTAGCAACATTTTAACGTGACGTGTATCTTCAGCAGCAATCAAATCAACACTTTTTAACGTGTCAATTGCCCGAAAAGTGATATCAGCCAAATTGCCAATAGGCGTTGCCACGATAAAGAGCGTACCGGATGTTTGAGTCATATTTTTCTCTTAAAATGCGTAAAATACGCGTTCTATTTTCAATATTTAAAAATCGGCAAAACCACTATGAATACAACGAAAATTCCTAAAACAAAAGCAGCTCATTTACGCAGTGGTGAACTCGCCGAGCAACGTGCGTGTGACTTTTTACTTTCAAATCATTTCACACTCGTTGAACGTAACTTTCGCTGCCCACATGGTGAACTCGATTTAATCATGCGTGAAGGAGAAACACTTGTGATTGTTGAAGTACGTTTTCGAAAAAATGCCAAATACGGCAGCGCATTAGAAAGCGTGACCGCCTCAAAACAAGCAAAATTGATTGCCACAACCGAATTTTATCTCAATACGTTAACAAGCGATATGCCCGCCATACGTTTTGATGTCATTGGAATATCAGGAGAAGGGGAATTACAATGGGTTCAAAATGCGTTTTAAGCGTAGCTATTCTTTTATTGAAAAGTCGCTACGCTAGAACGGGCAAGTGAACAAGATTAACTTGAGGATTTCACTTTTTTGTTATGCACAGTTTGTGATTTTGTCGATACCGCTGCAACCGCTACAGAAGGCGCTCTAACGGTTAATATATGACCTTCAATTAACGTATTTTTAGCCGATAATTTATTCCAATCGGCAAGTGACTTTGCATCAACGGCAAACTTCTGAGATAAACTTGTTACGGTATCGCCTTTTTTGACAACATAAGCTACCGTTTTCTCTTGTGTTTTACTTTTTTCGTTTGATTTATCTGATAATGTTGAAGCAACAGAAGCTATTTTTTCATCTTTTTTATTATGATGACCTTTATCTTTTTCAGCTAATTTTGCTTTATGTAACGCCAAAATAGGCTTTGCATCTTTCACATCATGCTGGCGAATCGGGTCTTGACGCACATCCACTTCGTTTTTGTTATCGTCAGCGTCATAACTTGATGAAACCCATTCTTCAAAAGGCAGTTGCGCTAAGTTTTCTTTAAATCCTTCCGCTTTCGCAACAGGAATCAATAAACGACGAGGACCTGAACCTTCTGGTGCTGTTTTCTTTTTATTAAAGGCAGGATTGAGCTTTAAAAAATCATGTAGCGACATATCCGCCATTTCGGCTGCTTTTGATAAATCCAATTGCGCATCTAAAGGCACAATTTCAAAATAGGGCTTATTTGGAATATGATGTAAATTAACATTATATTCATTTGCATTGGCAAAGATTTTAGCAATGGCAAGCAAACGGGGAACGTAATTTGTCGTTTCATCAGGCAGTGAAAGTGACCAATAATCTGTTGGCAAATTGCGGTACTCATTTCGCTCAATTGATTTTCTAACGTTACCTTTTCCGTAATTATACGACGCAAGCGCAAGCAACCAATCGCCATCAAAAGTTTCACTTAACTGTTTTAAGTAGGTTGTCGCGGCTTTCGTTGACGCATAAACGTCACGACGTCCGTCGTACCATGAGTTTTGTTGAAGACCAAACATTCTGCCCGTTGACGGGACAAATTGCCAAAGGCCCGACGCCTCCGCTTTTGAATACGCATTAGGAATAAATGCACTTTCCACAACAGGCAACAGCGCTAATTCACCAGGAATGTTTTTAGCTTCGATTTCGTCAAGAATCAAATGCAGATAAGGCTCTGCGCGTTGTTGAATCGCGTTGAGCGCATTAGGATGACTCAAATACCAATTGATTTCATGGTCAATGCGTTCATTTTCAATTTTTGGTAGTGAGTATAAAGACAGTAAACGTGCCCACACCGTATCTTGGTTTTGAGCAACAGTCTTGCTAATTTCATTTTTATCTGTCGGTTGATAGTTATGAAAATAACCGTCAACGTACTTTTTATCTTGTTGAGCAACGTCTGAATCAAGATCATTGACGCTTAGTGCGTCTTTTGAATTTTGCGTACAACCCGCCGCTGTAAGCGTCAGTAAGAGTAATAAAAAATTAACGTGCCTGTTATGTTTAATCGTCATCATTTAACCTTGGTAATTATCAACTGGTTTGATTATAGTTAGAATTTAGCTCAAAATCATTAAAACGCGCTTAAATTGAGAGGATTTTATGAAACGTGATTTTTTGTTTGCTTATTTCCAAACGCCCCGTGGTAAATTGTTAAAAGAGCTTGAAGTCGCTTATTTACAGCGCTCGATTACCGTAGGCTGCCAACAGACACTCCTTCAAATTGGCGGTCTTGGCTGGGAAAATGAATTTATTGATTGTTCGCTGTACCAAAATTTTTCGGTACTAGATGCCAAGAAATTAGGGTCAGATGAAGCACTAAAAGTCAGCGCAAAATCTTATGCACTTCCCTTTCAAAGTAATTGTTTTGACATGATTATTGTGCCGCACCTCCTTGAATTTGATGCTTCACGATTTCAAACGGTCCGTGAAATTGAACGTGTACTCAAACCTGAGGGCATCCTCATTATCATCAATTTCAACCCGTGGAGTTTTTCAGTATTGTATCAATTTCTTCTTGATAAACGCCGTCTTGCGGATTCGTGGAAAGGGCACTTTATTTCACGTGCACGCTTATTTGATTGGCTCAAATTGCTTAATTTCGAAGTCAACAGCAAAACAGAGTTTTATTTAAACTCAACGAAAACAAAACAAGGCCTTCAAGCTTTGAATAGTTTTTCCATTTCCTCCAGCGCGTACGCAGTGCGTGCCATTAAACGTCGATTCAACCCAATTCCTATGACACACGTCCAATCCCTCGTTACAAGACTCGCCATTGCAAATCCCATTGGCGCAACCGCAAATCGCCATGACTGATAAAGTCATTATTTACACCGATGGCGCGTGCCGCGGCAATCCCGGAAAAGGCGGCTGGGGGGCTATTTTGCGCTACAAAGGAACAATAAAAGAATTACAAGGCGGCGAACACGAAACGACCAATAATCGCATGGAATTAATGGCAGCTATTTCGGCGTTAGAAGCGCTCAATAAACCGTGTGAAGTTGACCTTCACATTGATTCAAAATACGTTTTAGACGGGATCACTAAATGGCTGCCAAATTGGAAAAAATCCGGTTGGAAAACAGCTGCAAAAGCGCCTGTCAAAAATGACGATTTATGGAAACGCCTAGATAGTGCCATTCAACCACATAAAATTAATTGGCAATGGGTCAAAGGTCACAGCGGCAATGCTGGCAATGACCGCGCTGATGCATTAGCTAATTTAGGGATTGAGTCCCTGCGGTAATTTCAAAAAAGTTCCAACCTCATTCCGCCAAGGTGATCATTCACCCAATAATCTCAATATATTACGTTATATTGAGATTAAGCATTCTATTGGGTTTTCTGGTGCGACATATCCCCACCAAAAAATCCATAATACCCACCAAAGTTTTTATGTCTTTGTTAAAGATTGGCATACAGCAATCCACAACATTTTGCACTTGCCCAAAAAGACAATGCCCCTAATTTCAACAAGCAAGGCAGCATCCATAGCACAATATTTTAGCGACTCCTAATCGTCAAATATCAATATGTTGATGCATACAAAGTAGGGATGGTGGTGGCTAATGGGATGATTCAAGCCAATGCTTATAGCGGACATAGCGGCAATGTACTTGTTAACGTCGATTCGCTAATTGCCAGTCAAAATCAGTTAATAAAAGTCGGAGCGCAACTCATAAAATGGAATTCGAACGCACCAGGATTGAATGTAATACAAGACGCATCACAATTTGGATTAAGAGGTAAGCCCCTGTAACATCGCCACAATTGAATTTAAGCGCTGTATTCATTGGCTTAAATGCCGTGTTTTTTGGGCACGATTACTCAGTCAAGATTATTGCAATATACAAGATTATTGCAATGTTGGGACAGGAAGTTCACTGACGGTTCGAGGGCAAGGTGTACTACCATCTAAGTCTTCGGATTTACTGTATTAGTTTGATTTATTTTAACGTATTCATCAATTTCATCAAAAATAGATGAATACGTCATTCCAAGACAATTAACAAATGACTAAGCGATGCTTAGCCATTTTCAATTATTTCCCCAGCGTAATGCCTTGTTGTTTGAGAAGATCAGTCATTTGGGGCGATTTTTGCTCTGCTAAGTATTGAACGGTATCGTACCAGTAACCTGCTTGCGCCAACTTGGCTACATCATTGAGTGGAATTTCTGTATTTTCCCTGCGAAACGACGCACTCGCGATGACATCATTGACACGTTGATTGGGGTCAACAATTTGCGAGATTGACCAGCGATATTGTTCACCTTCTTTCAATTGCACATTTAAATTCGAAAGATGGATCGATTGAATGCCCTCTTTTGTGACAGTTGGCAATGTTTGTTCAAAAATCGTTTCCCACGTATCTTCTAAAGAAAGCGAAAACTCAATATTGTGATGCGATAAAGCAGAAATATACCAATACAAATTTGGCGGTACCTGCGCCGTCAACGCGACTTGTTCAGGTGCTAATAATTGAATATTAATAGACGCATTTTTTATTCCCCTCGTTCCACCGCCCATTTGTGTTGCGAGGGCGTCTGAAACGGGTGGTTTAAACAAAACAGGCGCATCCGTTCTCACCATCACAGGAAGAAGAAACGATGCCAGCAAAAAAATCTTTTTAAACATAATAGAGTTTGAATGGTAACGGTTAATAAAAGAGACTCAGTTCGTTTTAAAGACACAAAACACACCATATTTTTAGCGTATTTTACGCCTAAAAAACTAAAGTTCACCATGACAAAAACATTAAATTCATTCTTTATTTTAGTATTTTAAAAAATAGCCCTTAAATCATCTCTCAATCCATTATTTACAATCCGCTTTTCAAACTCGCCTCAATAAAACCATCTAAATCGCCATCTAAAACGCCTTGAGTATTTCCCACTTCATAGCCTGTGCGTAAATCTTTAATACGTGATTGATCGAGGACATAAGAGCGAATTTGACTGCCCCACCCAATATCGGATTTACTATCCTCTAAAGCCTGTTGCGTTTCGCTACGTTTGCGCATTTCAAGCTCGTACAATTTTGCTTTAAGCTGTTTCATAGCCGTGTCGCGGTTTTTGTGCTGTGAGCGATCACTTTGACACTGCACCACAATCCCTGATGGCGCATGCGTAATTCGCACCGCAGATTCGGTTTTATTAATATGCTGACCACCTGCCCCACTCGCGCGATAAACGTCTGTACGCAGATCAGCCGGGTTAATATCAATATCAATATCGTCATCAATTTCTGGCGACACAAATACAGAGGCAAACGAAGTATGGCGGCGATTGCCCGAATCAAAAGGGGATTTACGCACAAGTCTATGCACACCTGTTTCCGTCCGCAGCCAACCGAACGCATAGTCGCCTTCAAAACGAATGGTCGCACTTTTAATACCTGCAACATCCCCCTGCGATTCTTCAATCAATTCGGTTTTAAAGCCGCGACGCTCACCCCAACGCAAGAACATACGCTCAATCATCGACGCCCAATCTTGTGCTTCCGTGCCCCCAGAACCCGATTGAATATCCAAAAAAGCATTATTCGCATCCATTTTGCCTGAGAACATACGACGAAACTCTAAATCAGCCACATGACTCTCATACGCATTTACATCATTGGCAACGATGTCGACAGTTTCAGCGTCATCTTCCTCAATAGCCATCAACAGTAATTCTTCCGCATCCGCTAAACCGCGTGTTAATTCAATTACGCCATTCACTACAAGTTCTAATTGCCCACGCTCTTTGCCCAACTCTTGCGCTTGCTGGGGATTCGACCAAATATTGGGACTTTCAAGTTCGCGTAGAACTTCGACTAAACGCTCGTGTTTTGTATCAAAGTCAAAGATACCCCCTGAGCGCATCGACGCGACTGTTTAAATCAGAAAGTTTGTTTTTAATGGGATTAATTTCTTGCATAACTCGTTAAAAATAAAAAAGTAATTAGATAAAAAATAAAATAGCTTACACTTGCCACGAGGCTAATTGTGCATCGTCATTAAAGGGTTTTACCGACAATTCCTGGGTTGATCCGTCTTTTTGCGTTAAAGTGAGTGTCACTAAATCCTCATTTTTTCCTTGCCCATAACGCGCCACAATACTTGCAATTAACGGGATGTCCTCTGGCATGGGTGCACCATCAATAAGCGTTATTGAACCTTTAAAGCCAGTGGCTTGAACGCTCATAAATTCGTGGCGATACCCTTGCATAAAACGCCCTTCGCCTTCTTCACGCGAAATAATCAGCTTGAAATGCGGCTTTGGGCGAATATGTCGCCCAACTTTAAGTAGCATAATATCGTCAAGTTCATATTCTTTGTGGCCTTGCGCCTGCCATAAATCGACTAATTTGGCGGAATAATATTTATCCGTCAAAAAACAACATCCGCCAGCGGGCTGTGCAAAATCGGTGAAGCCAAATTCTTCTGCCATCGCAAATTGGGGTTTGCGTGAGCGTCCAGTAATACTGCAAAGCGCATCGCGTTTTATCCAGCCTTCACGCTCAGGCAATGTCACTTCTAGGTTTTTTGCGCACAAGGGACGAACCAGTAAATCATCCGCGCCTGATTGTTTTGAAATAATGGGTAATTTAAATTTATTTTGTGACATGGGACGCTGCCCAATGACTTCACCGGTAATAATAAAATCGAAACAATTTTCAATCATCCATTGCTTAGCTTTGCTAATCATAAAGATTTTGCAATCCATGCACGGATTCATATTCGTCCCGTAACCGTGCTTAGGGTTAATCAGCACATTTTTATATTCTTCGATAACATCAATAATGTGTAATTTAATCCCTAACTGCTCAGCCGCCCAGAGCGCATTATTACGTTTAGGCTTTTCGGTATGCTTCTCTTTATCTCGAATAGCATGTGTGTGACCTTCGACACAAAAACCAGTGAAAAAATTAATCCCTTCAACATAAATACCTTGCTGCTGAATCAATTTCACCGCGAGCATAGAATCTAACCCGCCCGAAATGAGCGCGACGGCTTTTCGTTGTGTTGTCATGTGATGTCCGCTTGCAGTTTAGTTAATAATTGACAAAAATCACTTTCACACAATGGACGACTAAAGAAATAACCCTGCACATCATCGCACTCTTTATCGAGTAAAATATTGGCTTGCTCTATCGTTTCTACGCCCTCTGCAATGACGTTTAAGCGTAAATTATGTGCCATCGCAATAATTGTAGATGCAATCGCGCTGTCGTCACTACTGGTGGTAATTTCCCGAATAAAGGATTGGTCAATTTTCAACGTATCAATGGGAAAGCGCTTTAAATAACTCAGCGATGAATATCCCGTACCAAAATCATCAATCGATAAACGAATTCCCATGTCTTTTATTTTATTTAAGGTAGTAATCGTTTCTTCTACATTAGCCATTAAAACGCCTTCAGTAAGCTCTAACTCTAAAAGATGCGCTGGGAACTGCGTTTCATCTAAAATTTGCGCTACTTTATAGAGTAAATCCGGCTGTTTTAATTGCATACCGGATAAATTTACGGACATTGGCTGAAGTTTCAATCCCGATTGTTGCCATGAAACAGCTTGTGTACAGGCTGTGCGCAGCACCCACTCCCCTAATGCAATGATCAAATTACTTTTTTCAGCATAAGGGATAAAAACAGCAGGTGAAATCCATCCTAATGTGGGATGATTCCAGCGAACCAGTACCTCTGCGCCAATCAATTTTTTTGTTTTTAAGGCAAATTGCGGCTGATAATTAAGTGAAAACTCTCCATTTTTAAACGCCTGACGTAAATTGGTTTCCATTTCCAATTCATCAATCATTTTATTGTTCATCGTATCGGAAAAATATTGATAATTATTCCGCCCCGACTCTTTTGCATGGTACATCGCGGTATCGGCATTTTTAATCAATAAATTGACGCTATCGCCATCAACAGGAAAAACCGTAATCCCAATACTGACAGAAACAAATACTTCACGCTCGCTAAGAACAAAGGGGGCGTTTAACGCAACTAATATTTTTGTTGCGACACTGGCCGCATTTTCACTTGACTGAATAGTCCCCAATATTACCGTAAATTCATCGCCGCCAAGACGAGACACTGTATCCAATTCACGCACACATTGTTTAAGGCGTCTTGCCACTTGAATTAATAATTCGTCACCTAATTGATGACCTAATGTGTCGTTGACGAGTTTAAATCGATCCAAATCCAGGAGCATTAACGCAGATTGTTGATGGTTGCGTTTTGCCATATCGAGTGTGAATTTTAAATGTTCAACAAATTGAGCACGATTAGAAAGTCCCGTCAGTGGATCGTAATGTGCCAGTTTTGAAAGTTCATTTTCAGTGGATTTATGCGCACTCATATCGCTAAAAATGCCGATAAAGTGCGTGATCACATTGTTGTCATCTCTGACACTATAAACAGATAATTGAAGTGGTAATACGTTGTTATTTTTGCACTTAATCCAAACTTCACCCCGCCATTCACCAAATTTTAATAATTTCCGATGAAGCGACAAATAAAAACGTTGATCATGATGATGCGAATTTAAAATAAAAGTGGGTTGATGAAGCATTTCAGCTTTGTCGTATCCCGTAATTTGTGAAAAAGCAGGATTAACGTCGATAAATTTATGATGTGACGTTGTAATAACAACCGCCTCATTGCTACTTTCAAAAATTTTCGTAGCAAGTCGTAAGCTCTCTCCAATTTTTGTCGTTGCGCGGGCACTTTCCACGCTATTTAACGTATTCACATCCTTTAAATAGGAGGCTTCCTGTTCGCTTACACCTAAAAAGAATGTTTGGTGCTCTATAGGGTTTGTTTTAGGCATTTCTGCGGACGGTGTAAAAGCCATCTCATCCTCTGAATCAATCAAGTAACTGAAAATAAATTTGATTATCTGTAAACAATATCTTCAAAATATAAAGAGATTATTTTCTATTCAATAACCTCAATGAATGTTTCGCCGTTTTTAATCATGCCAAGTTCATCACGAGCGCGTTCTTCAATAGATTCTTGTCCTTTACGCAAATCTAATACTTCAGCATATAACATCTCGTTGCGATGTTTTTTTTCTTCAACTTGGAGTTTGACTTCATTTAAACGTTTTTGATACGCACTAATTTCATTCACACTACCATCACCAAACCACAGACGATATTGCAACTGAACAATAATAACGAGAAGAATAATAACGATAATTTTCATTTTTTTATGTGTAGTGGTAAGAAGTTAAAAAGGCTCACGAAACTTGAGCCTTCAATTCACACCTACTATTTTAAAGCATTCTAAATGCGCTAGGACCGGCATAGACCGCTAAATCGCCTAATTCTTCTTCGATTTTCATTAATCGATTATATTTAGCAATGCGATCCGACCGACTCAGAGAACCCGTTTTAATTTGACCCGTGCGCGTAGCAACGGCTAAATCGGCAATAGTGGTATCTTCCGTTTCGCCTGAGCGATGTGACATCACGGCGGTATAATTGGCTTGATGCGCCATCGTCACTGCTGCAAACGTCTCGGTTAACGTACCAATTTGATTAACTTTAATTAAAATTGAATTCGCAATATTTTTACTAATACCTTGTTGTAGAATTTTTGGATTCGTCACAAATAAATCATCACCAACCAATTGTATGCGATTACCTAATTTTTCGGTCATCAATTTCCAACCATCCCAATCATTTTCATCAAACCCATCTTCGATACTAATAATTGGATAACGATTCACCCAGTCGACAAAGAAATCAGCCATTTGCGCTGAATTGTATTTTTTATTTTCAGACGCTAAATTGTAAATGTCGTCGCTGTAATATTCTGAAGCAGCCGCATCTAACCCTAAATAAATGTCTTCACCAACTTTGTATCCTGCAAGTTCAATCGCTTGCAAAATAACTTCAATCGCTTCTTCATTTGACGACAAATTGGGTGCAAAACCACCTTCATCACCCACTGTTGTCGAAAGACCTTTGCTTTTTAAGACTTTCGCTAGATTATGAAAAACTTCTGCACCATAACGTATTGCCTCACGGAAATTTGGTGCACCGATAGGCAAAATCATAAACTCTTGCAAATCAACACTATTATCTGCATGCGAACCACCATTGATAATATTCATCATGGGCACAGGTAAAATAAATTCTCCCGATGTATTTAATGAACGATATAAAGGTTGTTTCTTTGCATTGGCAGCCGCACGCGCAGCAGCCATTGAGATAGCAAGTAGCGCATTTGCACCTAAACGACTTTTCGATTCGGTGCCATCCAATGCAATCATTTTTTCGTCAAGTGCACTTTGATCGTCTGCATCTAAACCAATCACTGCATCGCGCAATTCAGTTTGAACGTTTTTTACTGCATTTAAGACACCTTTACCCAAGTAACGCGCTTTATCGCCATCTCTCAATTCAATCGCTTCGCGTTCACCTGTTGACGCACCAGAAGGCACCATTGCACTACCAATAACACCTGAAGCTAAGATAACATCTGCTTCAATAGTGGGATTTCCACGTGAATCCAAAACTTCTCTAGCGCGTACATCAATTATTTTTGTCATAAAAGTGACCTCCAAAATACATATCAAAAAACGTTCTTACGATATTGAATTTGTTTTTAATAAAAAATCAAATTACTTGTGTGTATTTTACACTAAACGTGCCCACAAATCGTACTCATCGGCTTCTTCTAGCTCGACTTGCACAAAATCACCAACCTTAAGATGAACAGCGCCGTCAATAAAGACTTGCCCATCAATTTCAGGTGCATCCGCTTTACTACGCGCAACCGCACCTTCTGCAACAACCTCATCCACTAAAACTGTTTCAATTCGTCCAATACGTTTTTGCAATCTGTCCGCACTAATTTTTGATTGATGCGCCATAAATCGAGCTAATCGTTCTTGTTTAATTTCTTCTGGAATTTGATTAGGTAAATCATTAGCGGTAGCACCATTCACTGGCGAATAAGCAAAACAGCCAACACGATCTAATTGTGCTTCACTGAGAAAATCTAAAAGCTCTTCAAATTCATTTTCAGTTTCACCAGGAAAACCGGCAATAAACGTGCTTCGCAACGTAATATCAGGACAAATTTCTCGCCAAGCCTTAATACGCGTTAAATTATTTTCGCTAGCAGCAGGACGTTTCATTGCTTTTAAAATACGACTATTGGCATGCTGAAAAGGAATATCTAAATAGGGTAATATTTTTCCTTCCGCCATTAGGGGAATTACATTATCAACATGGGGATAGGGGTAAACGTAATGCATACGTACCCATATATCTAAATCACCCAGCGCATTCGCTAAATCATAAAAATGTGTTTTAAGTGAATTTCCACGCCAATTACGTTGCGCATATTTTAAATCTAGACCATAAGCGCTTGTGTCTTGCGATACGACTAATAGCTCCTTCACACCTGCGTTCGCAAGAGTTTCCGCTTCAAGCATTACTTCATCAATTGGTCGACTCAATAAGTCGCCACGCATAGACGGGATAATGCAGAACGTGCAACGATGATTACAACCTTCAGAAATTTTTAAATAGGCATAATGATCAGGTGTGAGTTTAATGCCTTGAGGAGGAAGCAGATCAAAAAACGGCTGATGTGGAGGAGGTAAATGTTCATGTACGGCACTTAATACTTCATCAAACGCATGTGCACCAGTCACTTTTAACACTTGAGGATGGCGAGCACGAATTTCATCTTCTCTTGCACCAAGACAGCCAGTTACGATCACTCTGCCATTTTTAGCTAATGCTTCGCCGATGCTATCTAAAGACTCCTCGACAGCGGCATCAATGAAACCACAGGTATTGACTACCACCAAATCCGCATTATCGTAGCTAGGTGAAATTTGATAACCCTCACGACGAAGTGAAGTTAAAATACGCTCACTATCAACTAAAGCTTTTGGACAACCTAAACTAATAAAACCAATTTGAGGTGCACTCATAAAAATTAATCCACAAATAATAATAAAAAAGTGCTCAATTATAGACTGATACAGATGAAATTGAGTGTTAATTCACCAAAAGGAAGGCAAAAAAAAAGCCCAACTATAGAAATTGGGCTTTAGGGTATAAGAGCTTGGCGATTCCCTACTTTCGCATGGCAAAGTGCCACACTATCATTGGCGCTAAGCGGTTTCACTTCCGAGTTCGGGATGGGAT
>CAINHP010000123.1 GCA_903848905.1 uncultured Pseudomonadota bacterium | reverse complement strand
CGTGAAAGCTGGGCTTGAAGATGTCCGCATGCACGATCTGCGTCATAGCTTTGCGTCGTTTTTAGTCAATGCGGGTTGCGCTCTGTATGAAGTGCAGAAAATATTAGGTCATTCAAGTTGCGCTATGACGCAGCGCTATAGCCATTTGAGCCAAGCATCCTTAATGCGAGCAGTCAGTTGCGCTGAGCCTTACTTAGAAGTGGTTTGATTGTTTTTGGAATTGGCTGTTTTGGTTATGCGTCGTTTATTGGTTCAAACTTGCTTTGTGCTGCATGACCGTTAATGGAGTAAGAGCTGAGGTGCTGGCATTGTTGATTTTTGCTATACACAGCAATGCAAGCAACCCAACTTTTTTGTAAAACTCGTGCTAGACAGAAAGAGATTTAGGTGTTGCGCGTTAAACCCGATAGGTAAAACAACCCCTCAACGTCAAAAGTTTTGACGTTAGCTAGCTAGGTGTAAAAGATTGATTGACTACTGTAGTCTATTAGCTACAATAAACTATGAAATACGAAATTCGCACAACCAAACTATTTGATGATTGGGTTAAAAACCTAAAAGACCGTCAAGCTGCATTATCCATTGCTAAACGCTTAGATCGTGTTTTAAAAGGCAACTTAGGTGACGTTGCATCTTTAGGCGACGGCGTTTCTGAAATGCGTATTTTTATTGGGAGTGGTTATCGCCTTTACTATACATTCAGAGGTAATGAGCTAATTATTTTGCTGTGTGGTGGTGATAAATCCACACAGCAACGAGACATTCAAAAAGCTAAAGACTTAGTCAAAAACTTACTATAGGACATCACCATGCAAACAGAAACAAGCCCCTACAATCCTGTCAATTTTTTTCAAAATGACAGTGAAATTGCTGTTTATCTAACAGATGCTTTTATGGATGATGACCCAGACAGCTTTATTATTGCACTTGGGCATGTCGCTAAAGCAAAAGGCATCGCTAAGTTAGCAACGGATACAGGACTTAATCGTGAAAGTCTTTACAAAGCACTATCTGGTAAAACACACCCGAGATTTGATACTGTACAACGCATCATTAAAGCACTCAAAATGAATGTGCAATTAGCCTCTTAATTCATATTATCATTTTATGGAAGAGAATTATGCCAACTATTAGCCAGTTTTACGGAATTATCATTCGCATGTTTTTTGCAGAGCATGCGCCACCTCATTTCCATGCAGAATATGGAGAGCACAAAGCGTCAATTAACATTCAAACATTGGAAGTGCTGGATGGTCATTTACCTAGACGTGCATTGAGTTTAACATTGGATTAGGCAGAGTTACATCAAGACGAACTTATGGCTGATTGGGATAAATGCCGTTTGCATCACAATCCAGATAAAATCAAACCCCTAACCTAAAGGAGCTGCTATGCACTACGATGTTGTTGAAGCACAAGTGATTGGTGAATTATCTTTTACTGTTAGATTCGCTGATGGCTTAATTGGCACAGTCCGGTTTTTGGCATCATATCTTTATGGTGTATTTGAAAAATT
>CAINHP010000122.1 GCA_903848905.1 uncultured Pseudomonadota bacterium | reverse complement strand
CACTTTAAAAAAACAAACTGACCATGTCACTTTAAAAAAACAAACTGACCATGTCACTTTAAAAAAACAAACTGACCATGTCACTTTAAAAAAACAAACTGACCATGTCACTTTAAAAAAACAAACTGACCTCGCAAATTTGACCATGCTACGCTGCTCAAATTTGCTGCGCATTTACTAAAAAGTAAATGCAATTATCTTTATTATTCTATTATTTTCAGTTACTTAAGAAAAATCAAGTACCGAACCAGCAGTATTTCCAGTCAAACAATCAAACAACGCAACCAACACAGCAAACAACCACTATAGGTGCAAAATCTCCACCGAAAGTAGAAAAGTACTCTCTCTAAAAAATCCGCAGCACTATTTTTTTATAGCTGCAGACCCAAATTATTCTTAAATTCAATCAACTGAATCATTTTTCGTGCGGAATTAGTTCAAAACGCTTAATCTGCCCTCGCCCAGCTGCTCTGATATTTCTGGCTGGACTTGAATGCTTTAATCGATGTTTTACGCTTGGATTTATGGCTCGTTTAATAAAGAGTTACGTCTAAAGCACCACATTATTTGAGTGACTTTTGAACTATAATAATAGGCACAACAAACAACACTTTCTCAAAGCAGGATAATTCGTTATGCTCTACCCTTCTTCAAGAAGGTAAAAATAAACTGTACGTTCTGTCGAGAAGCTTCGGCAAACACGTTGCTGTAATGATAATTGCACTAAACAACTGTAATGACAATAAAAAACGACCTATCCGAAAATAGCATTTATACGCACTACATTTTGCCTGCGATATTGAAGGCAGGATGGGATTTGCAAACACAAATTTGAGAAGAAGTGTATTTTACAGATGGGCGAATTTACGTTAATGGTAACAAAACCACTCGAGGTAAAAGAAAGTTCGCTGATGTCATCCTGTATTACAAGCCCAATATTCCTGTTGCTATTATCGAAATTAAAAAAAATTCGTTAGCGGTTGGGGCGGGTATGCAGCAAGGATAGGATTACGCTGCCATTTTAGATATTCCAGTTGTCTTTAGCACTAACGGAAATGGATTTATTGAACATGATCGCTCAGGTTATTCAACTACTGTTGAGCGTGAACTCAGTCTTGATAATTTTCCTACTGCTCAAGAAGTCTGGATGAAATATCAACATTACAAAAACATCAAAACACCTCAAGCCGCCTACATTGCGGAATTTAATTATTTCTACGATGTCTCAGGACGAACAGCACGCTATTACCAACAAATTGCCATTAATCGAAGTGTCGAGGCAATTGCAAATGGACAAGATCGTTTATTACTGGTCATGGATACTGGCACAGGTAAGACATACACCGCTTTTCAAATTATGTATCGCTTATGGAAAAGTGGCACAAAGAAACGAATTCTTTTTCTGGCTGATAGAAATGCGTTAGTTGATCAAGCAAAACGCGGTGACTTTAAACATTTTAAAGATAAAATGACTGTCATTCGTCACAAGGAAATTGATAAAGCGTTTGAAATTTATCTTGCGCTCTACCAAGGCTTAACAAATTATGATGCTGAAACAGACGCATACCGTGAATTTAGCCCTGATTTTTTCGATTTGATAATTGTCGATGAGTGTCATCGTGGAAGTGCGGCAGATGACAGTGCATGGCGTGAGATTTTGGATTATTTTAAATCTGCCTCACAACTTGGTTTAACCGCCACACCTAAAGAAACAACCGATGTATCGAATATAGATTATTTTGGTCAACCTTTGTACACCTATTCGCTCAAGCAAGGTATTGAGGATGGGTTTCTTGCACCGTATAAAGTGATTCGTTTAGCCTTAAATATAGATGCTGAGGGCTGGCGACCAGAAAAAGGGAAAACTGATAAACAAGGTATATTAGTTGATGATCGTATCTACAACGTTAAAGATTATGACCGCCTTTTAGTAATTGATGAACGAACGCAATTAATTGCGAGACAAATAATGACGTTTTTGCGGCAAACAAACGTTTATGACAAAACCATTATATTCTGCACAGATATTGAACATGCTACGCGCATGCGACAAGCTATTGTAAATGAAGCTCAAGATTTAGTGCTGGAAAATTACAAATATGTGATGAAAATTACTGGCGACGATATTGAGGGTAAACGCGAACTTGATAATTTTATTAATCCTGAAGAACGCTATCCGGTTATTGCCACTACATCTAAACTGATGACTACAGGGGTGGATGCTCAAACGTGTAAATTGATTGTGCTTGATGCCAATATTGGATCAATGACCGAATTCAAACAAATTATTGGGCGTGGTACGCGTGTTAATGAAGCATTTGGTAAGCAATTTTTTACCATTATGGATTTTCGCAATGTAACTGATAAGTTTGCTAATAAAGAGTTTGACGGTGAACCCGTTATGATTAAAGTCATTGAGGGTGTTAATACTGACACCGAAACGAACTTTACCGATGAAAATACATCAATAAATCCAACTGAATCCCAGAGCAATACAAATGAAGATGGCATTACCGACAATGATTTAGACCATCCTTCAACAACGCCTGTTATTATTGGTGGTGGCGATATTGATGAAAAGACACAAGCGAAAATTTATGTCGCGGGCGTTGAAGTAAAACTACTCAGTGAGCGTATTCAGTATTTAGATGACAGCGGTAAATTGATAACGGGTAGCTTAACAGACTACACACGAAGCGGTTTGCTTAAAGAATTTAGTACGCTGGATAACTTTTTAACGCGTTGGAATTCAATAGATAAAAAGAAAGCCTTAATTGATGAATTAGAGCAACAAGGAATTATTTTAGAAGTCTTGCGTAATGACGTGAAAAAAGACCTCGATATCTTTGACTTAATCTGTCATATCGCATGGGATAAACCCGCCCTTACCCGTACAGAGCGTGCTAATAATGTCAAAAAGCGTGATTACTTTACCAAGTACAGCAATCAAGCCCAAGAAGTGATACAGGCTTTACTTGATAAATATGCCGACGTAGGGATTGAACATATCGAGAACATGAGCATACTCAGCGTTGATCCCTTTAGTGCTATTGGCACACCTATCGAAATCATTAAATTATTCGGTGGAAAAGAGAACTATATGGCAGCACTCAAACAATTAGAAACAGAAATTTATAGCATAGAGGCATAATGAAAAATATCGGTAACATCATCAAAACGCAACAAAACATCATGCGCAAAGATGCGGGTGTCTCAGGCGATGCACAACGTATTGAACAACTTGGCTGGATGATTTCGCTCAAGATCTTAGACGATAAAGATCAAGAGCTTGAATTGCTTGATGATAATTACCATTCACCCGTTCCTACTCCATTACAGTGGCGCACATGGGCAGCTGACAGCGAAGGATTAACTGGTGATGCGTTGCGTGATTTTATTGATAAAGAGTTATTTCCAACACTAAAAAATATGGGCATCAGTAGTGGGAATAAACGCGCTATTATCGTCCAAGAGATTTTCGAAGGCACAAACAATTACATGAAAAACGGCACGACGATTCGTCAAGTGCTAAACAAACTCAATGAAATTGATTTTAACAATTCACAAGATCGTCACCTATTTGGCGATATTTACGAAAGTATTTTGCGTGATTTGCAAAGCGCTGGGAATTACGGTGAGTTCTACACGCCTCGTGCTATTACAGAAATTATGACCGAAATCCTGAATCCCCGTTTGGGTGAAACAGTACTTGACCCTGCGTGTGGTACGGGTGGCTTTTTAACTTGTGCGGTAGAGCATATTCGCAAAGAGGTGAAAACCGCTGACGATTGGCAATTACTCGCCAAAAACATACGCGGCTCGGAATTAAAACCCCTACCTTCATGCTTGCAGTGACTAACTTAATTTTGCATGATATTGAAGTACCCGAAATTAACTACAATGACAGTTTAAATCGTGAATATACATCAATTAGCGAAGCCGACAGAGTTAATGTCATTTTAGCCAATCCACCTTTTGGTGCCTCAGTATCCGATGGTGTAGAAACAAATTACCCCCAAAGTTATCGCACAACTGAAAGTGCAGATTTATTTTTATTATTGATGATTCGCCTGCTCAAACGTTATGGACGCGCTGCGATTGTTTTGCCTGATGGTTCGTTAACTGGAGATGGTGTTAAAGCAAGTATTCGCAAACATTGGTTAGAAGAATGTAATTTGCACACGATTGTGAGATTGCCTAATTCAGTATTCCAACCTTATGCGAGCGTAGCAACCAATCTATTATTTTTCACCAAAGGCACGCCCACTAAAGAAATTTGGTATTGGCAACATCATTTGCCCGAAGGAACAAAATCCTATAACAAAACCAAACCCATTCATAAGTCGGAATTTGACAATTTAAAAGCATGGTGGGATAACCGCGTTGAGCATGACAAAGCGTGGAAAGTATCTATGGAAGAACTTGAAGCGAGTAATTACAACTTAGATATTAAAAATCCCCATAGCAATGAGCGTAAGCGAGTTGTGATGAACTTAGCTTGTAGCATGCAGCGTAGCTGCTGCTTATTACTTAGTTTCTATTGCAATTCAATATTCAAAGTCAGTTCCAGTCAATCAGTCCAATCAATTACTGCTGTCAGTTTCGTTTGCAATTGCATAATTTAAGTCAGTTGTCCAGTCAGACGCTTTTATCTAAAGCAATATGGATTAAGTGCAAAGCAATTATGATGGGTTTAAGCGTTGCTTGTATGGATGAGAGGTTTACGGGGTTGCGCGTTAAATTGACAGCAAGCATTGCATTGACATGAACACAGAGGAAATGCAGGGTTGGACACTTTAAATAATTACGTGGTAGTTTGTCAGTTGAAATTACAGATCATAGCAAGCGTGCGCAGACTGGAGTATGATTTACGTAACTAAGTTTTACTGATTAGGAATTTTGATATGCAGAAAACAATGACAATTACGTTAGACGAAACTGTTTATGATGGGCTGATGAATGTAATTG
>CAINHP010000121.1 GCA_903848905.1 uncultured Pseudomonadota bacterium | reverse complement strand
TTATCTTACCGGAAAGAAATGTACTATTAATTTCATTAAAAACTCGGACATTGCTTTTGATGCTCATCTTCCAAAATGGAATTATCGTGTCGTTTTAAATCATTGCTAATTCGGGATGTTATTTTTGACTATATCCTTATCAACTAACCCAAGCCGATACAGGACAGAATATCAGCGTTAAAGCAAGTTATACTGATTTGCAAAATACTGCCGAAAGCCTTACTAGTACTAATTTACCAATAAATAAAAACAATGCTCCAACGGGTAGCGTCACTATTAAGGGATTGGCAACATGGGGAACCACTTTATCAGTTACCAGCACAATTAAAGACGCTGATGGAATAGGCAAACTTAGCTATTCATGGCAAAGCGATAATGGTGAATTATCAACATCACCTACTTACACATTAGCTGAAAGTGATGTTGACTCAAAAGTGTGGGTAACTTTAAGTTATACCGATAAAAAAGGCAGTCTTGAGGAGGAGGATAGTAAGCCTGTTGATGTAACGATTAGCACAAAACCTTCAGCGGCTAATGATATTCTAACTGGTACAGATAAAGCGGATAAATTATCAGGACTTGCTGGTAATGATACGTTATTTGGTGGTGCTGGCTCTGATAAGTTGACAGGTGGTAAGGGTATCGATACGTTTTCTTTTAGTAGTTCAGATTTTTACACTGTAAACAGCACTGGAGATTTAGTTTTTAATAAGACAGTAGATACCATAACAGATTTTAATTTAAAGGAGCATGATGTAATTGATCTCGGAGACTTAGGTCAATTAACTTTTTTCTCTTCACTCAATGCAGCTCAAGATGATATGGCCTCATTATTTTATGTTAAAGGCGCAGGAAAAATTTATTTGAATACTAATCAAACTGATGGATTTACACCATCAGTAATTATTATCATTTCTGGTAAACCTGCAGTTAATGCTGATATGACTGACTTTAATTATACAGTCTAATTCATCTTAATTTAGGGTATAAAACAGCTAAATCAATCAATTTAAAATATACAAAATAGGTTTTACTATGAAATTAAAGATCATTATACATTCAGCAGAAGAAGGCGGGTTTTGGGCGGAAGTTCCCTCTATCGAAGGATGCGCAACACAGGGTGACACGATTGAAGAGCTTTTAACCAATATATATGAAGCAGTTGAAGCATGTCTTTTTGTTGATTTAGATAATATTGAATTAGGCAATAATGCTAAAGTGATGGAGATTGTAGTGTGAAATCAATCTCAGGAAAGCATTTTGCACGGATTCTCGAAATAAAAGGTTGGCGTTTAATTAGGGTAAATGGCAGTCATCACGTTTATATGAAAGTTGGAAATTCAGCACGTATTTCTCTTCCTATCCATAAAAATGAAGATTTAAAAGTCGGTTTGCTTAAACATTTTATGAAAATTGCAGAAATTAGTGAGACAGAATTATAAGCTGCCATCCCTACCATGTTATCCTAACACTAAGCACCGATTAAAGCATTCAAGTCCAGCCAGCAATATCAGAGCATCTGGGCGAGGGCAGATTAAGCATTTTGGGCTGATTTTGTTCAACTAATTGATTTTAAATTGTTATTTTTCTGAAACGGGTCTGCAGCTTTAAAAAAATTGTGCTGCGGAAATTTTATATAAAGTACTTTTCTACTTTCGGTGGAGATTTTGCACTTATAGTGGTTAGGATTGCTTGGTTGCTTGCTTTGTTGGTTTTGCGGATTGGGTTACAGCTGGATTGGATGGGATTATTGCTGGTTGGTTGATGAAAAATAATCAAACAGGTTGTTGTCATAAGGTCGTGTTGTAACATCGTGCTGTTTTGTCGTGTTAACGCGCAACATCAGTTTCTCTCAATCAAAATAATCAAACAGGTCGTTGTAATAACGTCGTGTTGTAACATCATGTTGTTTTGTCGTGTTGACGCGCAACACCACTTTCTCTCAATCAAACTAAGCGACGCTGTTTTGCCGTGTTGTTTCGTCGTAGTTGTAACATCTTGCTGTTTTATCATTTTAACGCGCAACAACAGTTCCTATCAATCAAACGATCAAACAGGACGTTGTCATAACGTCGTGTTGTAACATCATGCTGTTTTATCTTGTTAACGCGCAACAACAGTTCCGTAAGCCTCCGATAAATCCATCTAGTCATAGAGTTCAAAACGGTCGATTCTTCGTAAGCGCCCGACATGCCCCCATTCCAAGACAAATGAATTTAGTGATTCAATTTCTGTAGAGCGTCGGGGGAAAGAGGCAGGAGTTCA
>CAINHP010000120.1 GCA_903848905.1 uncultured Pseudomonadota bacterium | reverse complement strand
GCGTCATATCCTCCTCCTTGAATAATAAAATCCTTTACTGATCTATGGAAAAGTGTGTTTTTATAAAAACCACTGTTTACATAATTCAAAAAATTTTTCGAAGTAATTGGTGCTTTAGTCCAATCTAACAGAATCGTAATAGTACCGACATTGGTTTGCATTTCAACAATAGACGGCGATGGCGCAGCCGTTGTAGTGATTGGTATAATGTCTGCGGCATAAGAGAGTGTTATGGATGAGGTTAACAGCAGTGGGGTAATAAATTTGCGCATTTTAAAATTCCGAGCTAGGGCAGGTTATAAAACCTGCCCTTAATTAATAATTAAGACAGTTTTTTATATTTCAAGCGACGTGGTGAATCCGCATCGGTACCTAAACGACGATGACGATCTGCTTCGTAATCTGCGTAGTTCCCTTCAAACCAAACCACTTGACTATCGCCTTCAAACGCTAAAATATGCGTGGCAATACGATCTAGAAACCATCTGTCATGCGAGATAACGACCGCGCAACCAGGGAAATTGAGCACCGCATCTTCAAGCGCACGCAGTGTTTCAACGTCCAAATCATTTGTGGGTTCGTCAAGAAGCAAGACGTTACCACCTGTTTTGAGTAATTTCGCCAAATGTACTCGATTGCGCTCACCGCCCGATAAATCACCGATGAATTTTTGTTGATCGCCACCTTTGAAATTAAATCGTCCTAAATAGGCGCGAGAAGGGGTTTGATAAGTACCAACGGTAATCATATCAAGGCCTTCTGATACTTCTTCAAATACGGTGCGTTTTGCATCCATGTCATCACGAAGTTGATCCACGTAGGCGAGTTTAACCGTTTGACCAATAACAAGCTCACCCGAATCGGGTTGCTCAAAGCCAGCCATAATTCTAAATAAGGTGGTTTTACCTGCGCCATTGGCACCGATAATACCGACAATACCGCCTTGGGGTAATTTGAAGTTCAAATCGCTAAACAACAAACGATCACCAAAAGATTTTGAAATGCCGTTAGCTTCAATGACCACGTCGCCGAGTCTTGGACCGGGTGGAATATAAATTTCTTGAGTTTCATTACGTTTTTGCGTTTCAACAGAGGATAATTCTTCAAAACGCGCTAAACGGGATTTACTTTTGGCATGACGTCCTTTTGTACCCGACCGTACCCACTCTAATTCCTCTTTCATGGCTTTTTGACGTGCCGATTCTTGTTTTTCTTCTAACAATAAACGGGCACTTTTTTGCTCAAGCCAGCTGGAGTAATTGCCTTCCCATGGAATCCCTGACCCACGATCAAGCTCGAGAATCCAGCCAGCCACGTTATCAAGAAAATAACGATCATGCGTGACAGCAACCACAGTGCCAGCGTAATCATGGAGGAATCGCTCAAGCCACGCGACAGATTCTGCGTCTAAATGGTTAGTAGGCTCGTCGAGTAGCAACATATCTGGGTTAGACAGCAGTAAACGGCAAAGTGCCACGCGACGTTTCTCACCACCAGATAAAGTGGCAACATTCGCATCCCATTCTGGGAGACGGAGTGCATCGGCTGCCACTTCCAATTTACGCTCTAAATTATGGCCATCACACGCGTTGATAATATCTTCAAGACGGGCTTGCTCAGCGGCTAATTTATCAAAATCCGCATCAGGCTCTGCATAATCTAAATAGACTTGATCAAGCTGTGCTAGCGCGGCTTTAACTTCTACAACGGCTTCTTCGACATTACCGCGAACCGTTTTAGTTAAATCGAGTTGTGGCTCTTGCGATAAATAGCCAATGTTGATGCCTTTAAGTGGATTGGCTTCACCTTCAATTTCCGTATCAAGACCTGCCATAATACGAAGTAATGTTGATTTACCTGAACCATTTAACCCTAAAACACCAATTTTTGCGCCGGGGAAAAAAGATAACGAAATATTTTTGAGGATATATTTTTTAGGTGGGACAATTTTGCCCACTCTGTGCATGGAATAAATATATTGAGCCATAGTTTTTTTGCCAAAAAGTGAAAATAAAATATCGCTTGAATTATATCAAATTACGCGAGTTTGCTGTGACGTTTGGAATAGACAAAATAAAACACGAGTCCCATCGCCAGCCAAATTAAAAAACGCCACCATGTTTGCGCTGGCAAAAAAGCCATCAATGCGCTACACGAAATCATGCCTAGTGCGGGGAAAAGCGGGCTGAAAGGCGTGCGAAACGGGCGTTTTAATTTAGGTTGTGTAAAACGCAGAACAATAACGCCAAAACACACTAAAACAAAGGCAGCCAGTGTACCAATATTCACCAGTTCAGCTAAATCACCAAGGGGAATTAAGCCGGCAATTATTGCCATAATCACCCCACAGATAATAATGACGCGAACGGGAGTTTGTGTTTTCTGATGTAAATTATTAAAAAATTCAGGTAGCAATCCATCACGCGCCATAGCAAAAATAATGCGTGTTAAACCGTAATATAAAACAAGCATCACCGTGGTTAAGCCAGCAATAACGCCTGTTGCCACCAGTGCTGATGCCCAGTTATAACCGAGCAACTTGAGTGCATGCGCCACGGGTGAGGCGACATTGAGTTCATCGTAATGCACAACGCCTGTGAGTAGTGCAGACACAAGAATGTAAATTAATGTACAGAAAACCAGTGACACAACAATACCAAACGGCACATCGCGCTGTGGATGCTGTGCTTCTTCAGCGGCAGTGGAGACAGCGTCAAACCCAACGTAAGCAAAGAAAACAATGGATGCACCTGCAAATACCCCCACGGTTTTGCCGTCGGGCAGCGTTTGGAACCAGCCAAAAGGCATAAACGGGTGCCAGTTTTCCGGGTTAACATTGAACATGGCTATGGCAATAAAAACAGTAATGGTGACTAATTTAATACAAACCATAATATTGTTGATTTTCGCGCTATGTTTAACGCCCGCAATGAGGAGTCCCATGAGCAATAAAATAATCATCGACGCCGGTAAATTAATGATACCGCCTAATTTAGGCGCTTTTGTCAGTGCATCAGGTAGACCAATGCCTAATGCACTGAGCGCGTTATTAAAATAACCTGCCCAGCCATTGGCCACGGCAGCAACTGAAATGGCATATTCAAGCAGTAAATCCCAGCCAATAATCCACGCAATTAATTCACCAAAAGCGGCGTAACTGTATCCATACGCGCTACCACATCCACCCACTGCTGAGGCTAATTCTGCGTAAGAAAGCGCCGCAAAGGCGCAGGCAAAGCCCGCCACGATAAACGATAACACCACAGCGGGTCCCGATTGCGTCGCGGCAGCAATGCCGGTGAGAACAAAAATTCCCGTACCAATAATGGCGCCAACTCCAAGGAAGGTTAAGTCCCATTTGGATAAACACGCTTTGAGATTATGCGTTGCATGACTTTGTTTGGCGGCAATCGCTTTTCTGCGAAAAAGTTGTTTCATTAAATATTACCTTGAGCGTATGGCGTGATGTGCGTAAATAAAATGGTACGAGAGTTTTAGCCTGCTGGCCATGTCATTTGGCGTCCCGCGAGTAAATGAACATGGAGGTGATAAACAGCTTGCCCACCTTGCTGATTACAATTAATGACGGTGCGATAACCGGTGTCAGCGACCTTTAATTCTTTGGCGAGATGGGCGGCCGTTTGCATAAGCTCTCCAAGTAAGAGCGAATCATCCATTTCATTGAGTGTAGAAACATGTTTTTTGGGAATAATTAAAATATGAATGGGTGCTTGAGGGGCAATATCATTAAAAGCGAGAATTCGATCATTCTCAAAGACGATGTCAGGTTTGATATCACCTGCGACCATTTTACAAAATAAGCAGTTTTCAGGCATAGCTTGGCTCCAAGCATTAAAAGGTTAAGTTAAGTTTTTGAAAAAATTATAAGGCAAATATGGCTGCTTTTGCATTGCATTGACGAATTATCTCGTTTAATTGTGATTCATTTAATAGATGCTTGATGGCTGGACTATTTTGCGCGTCATTCACTGAAAATGGCTGGTAATCTTTTTTGGCAAAGGTGTCGATTTGACACTTTTTAAAAGGTTGGTTTTCAAAAGGCATTTTTTCTTGTTTGTTACTCAAGTTGAGCGTGTTTTTCTCTGTAAGACTTGGCACGTAAATTATGAAGTCGCTTTTCATAGCGAGCACTGCACGATATTGCTTATCACTGGTTTGATACAGAAATCCAACTTCAATCTCATTTTTATTGAGTTTCATAAAAATCCATCCATTTTTTCTCAATTTTAGGTGATACACGCTAAACTCGTTTCATTAAACTTAAAGTCTAATGAGTTTTAGTGAGTTTGTGAAGATGTTGCTGGAAGTCAATTTTTTTACTTTTTTTATTCCGAGGAAAATACACTAATTCAAGTTCTAAATCTGAAAAGAAACTAATGCCAATCGAAGTGCCAATTTCAATATGTTGACTTAGCGTTAAATCAAAGGGGTTTTTGAGAATATCGAGGAGCTCATGTGCGAGAGCATCGGCATTTTCCAGCGATCTTATATTTTCCAGCAGAATGATAAATTTTTCGTCACCCATCGGTAAAACCACATCACTTTCACGGATTCGATGATGAATGCGATCAGCCACTTCTTGTAGAAGTCCATCTAGGACATCGATGACTTCATTATTGAATGAGACAAATTCGTCTAAATTGATATTGAGTTCTAAAATGGCACCCTGTTTACATTCTCTACCGCGACGCTCAATGGCGAAATTATGGTGATGTAAATAGTGGTTTTGCGCTGTTTCATGCAAATCTTCATTCTTCCTATCCGTTTGATTCGTCATCATTCATACCTATACGTTTTCAATATATATTTGCACCACATGGGCTATTTATAATCGCTTATGGCTTAATAATACTATAAAAAAATACCCCAAAATTTATTTTTCTGAAGCTGATGCTCATCGCGGCGCGTTGAATTTGGTAGTTGAACATAATGAATTCAGTCCAGAAATCATTTTTCATCAATTAACGCAAGACTGTTTTATCGATATTTTGGTGGATATCGCTTTTAGAAGATCAACATCATCGGTCTGTGAGATATTGTGAACAAAAAATCGCATTAGGTGACGAAATATTCTCAAATGTCAAAAAAAATTAACCACTATAATTTTTAAGGTAACGCTATAAAGATCGCGCAATGCGACGTTATTTTATCAAAAGAATTAACGTATTATTGCTAGTAAAAGCGTGAACTAGTTCACAGTTCTCATTAATTTTTTTTTTGGCAAAACAATAGTCGCTAAAATACGTCAGAAATAAGCTGATTTTAGTTTGGATAAACGGGGTTTAAGACATAAATGATGAATAGGGAAAATCACAAAAACCGACCCTTCTCATGATAAAGAATCTTTAATTTGAAAAAAAATAGGAATATCGACTGCTCTTTTACTTAATGGGCAAGCAGAGCAAATTATTCATGACGGAAAAGGGACGCATTTTGACCCTCACATTATTGAATTATTTGTTTTGTTGCACGATACATTTAAAGAAATCGCCTGGATTTTTCTGATTTAAATGATGATGTATATACGAAAAAAGCGTTTTTACAGCAAGCGCGTAGGGCTTGAATTATTTTATTTTGAAGCGGATTAATGTTCGAATTTGCGAATATTTTTTTATAAATTATCATATTTACGAATTTAAATTTAAACTTGATTACTCATAAAGAACAGCTACTCTAGCAAATAAGGACTATACTGCGATCAT
>CAINHP010000119.1 GCA_903848905.1 uncultured Pseudomonadota bacterium | reverse complement strand
TTGCTGGAACGTTCGACTTGCTATAATAACTGTTTTTATAGACGTATTTGAAACAGTCAGTTCTAAGGTATTATTTACCAATTTCTTACATTCATCTTCTTGAAAAGGCAAATCAACAAAGGGATAGCATGCGCCTCTACCTAAATTTAGAAGATTACCGTGAGTTAAATTAGTATTTGTAACTAATCCAGAATATAAATTATTTGCATGACTATCTCCAAAAAGTAAAGCCGTTGGCTCTTTCTTATTATTTTGTATTAAACAAAATTCATAATCTAAAAAAGTATCTCTATTTTTAGGTTTTTCAAATAAGTTTTGATAACTATCTATACAACTTCGTTGTGCCACTAACCCTTGCTGCTTAAAAACTTCATTACCCAGCTCGCCTTCATTCCATTTTTTTTCTATATTGAATCTATTAGCATACCCATTATTTGTTTTTACAATATAACCTGTTACACCAATTAATACTAAAATAAATAACAATACTAAGCTAACAAACTTTGATTTCTGAAAACGAATATTTCTTTCAATCAAAAAATAAGTCAACCAAGCTAAAAATAGACTCAAGAATAACAACGCCGTTTTTAATAACGGCTTTGGTTTTTCTACTTCCGTAATATGAATAAAACTCAATAAAACCCACTGCCACAAATACAATGGATAACTAATTAGGCCAATAAAAACAGCCACTTTACTTGCTAGAATATTCTGATTAAACCATGCCTTATCGCCCGCTAAAATCATGCAAGCCGCACCAAGTGTAGGCAATAATGCCCAATAATAAGGGAAAAATATTTTTTTACTGTCTAAATAAATCCATGCAAAAAGTATTAACGCTAAACCGAATAAAGATAAAAAGTTTGCTATGTTTTGAGTTTTTGCTTTTAGTAAATGCGTCTGAAGACTAATGTACGCGACAGCGCTACCGATTAACAATTCCCAAATACGTGACTGTGGATAGAAAAACACTTCTAATGGTTTATCAGTGATTTGACTAACATTCAGCGCAAATGAAATAAGGAATCCAATTATAATCACACCAAGTGCATTAATGCGTAATCGATGACTAAGCATTAATAATAAAGGAAAAAATAGGTAAAACTGCTCTTCAACTGCAAGTGACCACAAATGCAACAACGGCTTGAGTTCCACATCTGTATCGAAATACCCTGCTTCACTTTGCAAAACAAAATTTGAAATATAAATGGAACCAGCGGCAATATGTTTACCTAAAACCTCATATTCATCGGCCAATAAAACATACCACCCGGCAACTAAACAAAAACTGAGAACAACAATCAATGCAGGGAAAATACGCTTAATACGTCGACTATAAAATTCAAGTAAACTGAAATTATCTCGACTCAAGCCTTTTAGAATAATCCCTGTAATCAAATAGCCTGAAATAACAAAAAATATATCAACCCCTATAAATCCGCCTCGCAAAAATTTTGGAAATGCGTGAAAAATGATAACGAGAAGAATCGCTATAGCACGCAGTCCATCAATGTCACGACGGTATTTAATATGTGGGTTATGGTGCTCAGTATTTGTCATCAATAGAACATAGATCGACTATCTTTAAAGAAATATTTTTTGGCATTAACGATTTAGTTTTAAAACCTACAAACACTTCGGACTTTTTCCTGCTGCCTGCGCTTTTTTATATAGCTCCATGGCTTTGGGCATGTGCTGATTAAGTTGCTCTATTCGGGTAGCATGCGCTGGATGCGTTGACATGAACTCAATGGGTTGATTGCCTTGCGAGGCTTGCGCCATTTTTTGCCACAAAGTGACGCTTTGCTGTGGATCAAAACCGGCTTTAGCCATTAAATCAACACCAATAATATCGGCTTCACTTTCGTGAATGCGACTATAAGGCATTAACACACCATATTGTGCACCTAAACCGAGTAGTCCTTGTGTCAGCGGACTTTGCCCAAGTTCAGTTTGGCTAATCATGCTAAGTCCTTGCTGAACAGCCATTTCCTGTGAAGCACGTTCATTACTGTGTCGTGCCAAAACGTGTCCGACTTCATGTCCCATCACAGCGGCAAGCTGATCTTGATTATCAACAAGCTTCATCATCGCACTATGCACACCAATTTTATTACCCGGCAGCGCAAAGGCATTCAAACTGGCATCTTCAAATACAACCACTTCCCAATTCACACCCAACTCACCTGTCACTGCTTGAGCGATACATTGAGCCGTTTGATTATATTGTGGATTATTGTTAATTGGCTTTTGCTTTTTAAGCGTATCAAACGATTGTAATCCCATTTGATTAATTTGTGTATCCGGCAAAAAGATGAATTGACTGCGCCCTGTTGGGCTCGTCGCACATGCTGTCAACATCATACTAGCGATAAAAATCAATCCCACTTTTTTATGCATAAAATTCCACTGTTTTACTGAATAACGAGTTGACATTAACGCACACCACCAATTTCGGTGACAATGACGTCGATTCCATTTTGACGCAAACGTGCTCGCACTGAACTGACACTGCTCATTTGCGAATATGGGCCTATTTTAATTCGATTCCATACTACCTCACCTACTTTAGCTCGCTCAATACGTGCCTCAATGCCCATAGACGCCAAATTAGCACGCATTTTTTCTGCGTCATTTGCATCTTTAAATGAACCTGCTTGCATAATATAGGTTGATGTTGATTTCGTCACAGGTGCGACAGAAGCAACAGGGGCATCAATGGTTGAGTCGATGGGTTGCAGGACATCAGCGGGCGGAACATTGACATTAATGCGCTCTTCTCGAGCACGAGCTGTAATTTCTTGATCAGGAACTACGACTGCTTTTTCAGGCAAAATCGTATAAAAATCAAATTGTGGCATCGCATTTTCAAGCTCACTCATCGCTTCAGGCGTCAAATTCACTTCAGGTGGTTTTTCGAGTGTTTCAATAGCTTCTGGCGATAAACCCGATTGATTTGGCTCAGTAGGATTTTCTTTTTCAGAAGATTTTAATGTGGGCACATTGGCGTTCGAAGACGAATTACTCGCCGATAAATTAGGTAAAAACTGATGAAGCGTAAATTTCTTCATACCACCACCTCGCAAATAGACCAAAAAAACAACGACGCTAATAAGCGCTGCCGTAATGAGCATCCATTTTAAAGTGCCACCACCACTATCTCTGCTGCTATTTGCTCTTGCATAAGATCGTTTATGTCGCGAGCGCTGTTTATAATCTCGATTTGCCATTACATTGCTTCTGGTGCGCTAATGCCAAGTAAAACTAATCCATTCACTAAAACCTGCTGAACAGAGCTAATTAAATTAAGTCTTGCGTTGCGAAGCGTTGCGCTTTCAACCAAAAATTGATGCGCATTGTAATAAGTATGAAAATCAGTGGCTAATTCACGTAAGTAGTTAATAAGCAAATGCGGTTCATACTGCGTGGCAGCACGTTCAATCACTTCAGGGTAACGTGCGAGTGTTGTCAATAAAACAGATTCATGTTCAGCGCTCAATTCAGGCAAATTTGCCATACCTAGTTCAACATTGTGAATGTAACCTTTTTCTGGTAACTGTCTAAAGACGCTGCAAACACGGGCATGAGCGTACTGCACATAAAAAACAGGATTTTCATTTGATTTTGATGTAGCAAGCTCTAAATCAAAATCCATGTGCTGCTCTGAGCGACGCATCACATAAAAAAACCGCGCCGCATCTCTGCCAACTTCACTACGCAACTCACGCAACGTCACGAAATCGCCCGAACGCGTTGACATTTGTACTTTTTCTTCACCACGCCATAAAGTGGCAAACTGAACTAAAAGAACATGTAATTTATTTTCATCTGCGCCAAGTGCTGTCAATGCCGCTTTTACGCGTGCAATATAACCATGGTGATCTGCACCCCAAATATCAATTAAAACATCAAAGCCACGCTCTAATTTATTCCAATGATAAGCGATATCTGATGCAAAATAAGTGTATTGCCCATTATCTCGAATGACTACGCGATCTTTTTCATCACCGAGCTCACTGGATTTAAACCAAATAGCACCGTCTTTTTCATACAGATGATTATTTTCCCGCAGAACAGCTAACGCATTTTCAATTGAGCCGTCATCCATGAGAGAGCGCTCTGAAAACCACTGATGATAGGTAACGCCAAATTCAGCTAAATCCTCTTCAATATCTTCTAAGATGGCTGTTAAACCCACATCAAAGACAGTACGATACCCTTCCGCACCTAAAAGCTGTTTCGCACGTGCAATGAGCGAATCAATGTAAATTTCTTTGTCGCCGCCGTCAGTTTCATCCAACGGTAAATTGGCGAAAACAATATCGTGAAGATGCACAAACTTTTTGCCATGGTTTGACACTAGATTTTGCGCAAGATCACGCACATACGCACCACGATAAGCATTACAAGGAAAGACCAATGTTTCACCACAGGCTTCTAAATAGCGTAGCCAAACACTCGTCGCCAAAATATCCATTTGACGTCCTGCATCATTGACGTAATATTCTTTATGAACATCAAACCCAGTCGCCACTAATAAATTGGCAACCGCCGAACCGTAAGCCGCGCCACGTCCATGACCTACATGTAGTGGACCCGTTGGGTTTGCCGATACAAATTCCACTTGGACTTTTTTGCCGCTGCCAATTTGGCTTAATCCAAATTGATTACCTTGTTGATGAATAGTAGAAATAACTTGATATTGCGCATTTGCATCAATAAAGAAATTAATAAAACCCGCTCCCGCGAGTTCAATTTTCGAGACAATATCATTTTCTGGCATAGCCTCAATGAGTTGCTGCGCAAGTTGACGTGGGTTAGTTTTAGCTGATTTTGCTAACACTAACGCGATATTTGTCGCAAAATCACCATGCGAACTGTCACGCGTGCGCTCAACGTGAATAGTTGGATTTAGAGTATTATCTAAAATACCATTTGCTTGTAAAGTCGTTAGCGCCTTTGAAATCAGCGTTTCGAGTGTTTTTTTCATGAGGTTACGAATAGTCAAAAAATTAGGGCGTATTATCCATTAAAGCGGTTAATTTATCCATTTTAACGCGTATTTAACGCGTATTTTCCGCATTTAATTTTGCATTTTTGCGTTCAATTTCAGTTTGCGCCACTTTATCACGCAAGTAAACGGGCTGGGCGTCTTCTGCGCAAACCACTCGCCCTTGATGAAATCCATGCACACCCAGTGTTGCAATCGTACTCGCTTGCGGCAAAACGTCATGCTCAATTTCCAATACCCAGCCTTGCGTATGCGCACTTAATTCATTTTCATAAACCG
>CAINHP010000118.1 GCA_903848905.1 uncultured Pseudomonadota bacterium | reverse complement strand
CCCTCTTTCAATCGCCCAAGTAACATGAGCAAAAGTGCAAAATTGTAATGCGCATCAATAAAATCAGGATCAAGTTTAATCGCAATTAAAAAATGTTTTTCAGATTCAGTAAATTGCGAAAGATGTTTTAAAACTAATCCTAAATTGCTGTGCGCTTTTGCATGATTGGGATTATAATTAATAGCGAGTCGATAACTTTTTTGCGCGTCATCATAACGAGCCATTTTTTGAAGCGTGACACCATAATTATAATGCGCCTCAACATAGTCAGGCCGAAGATCTAATGCTTTTTGATAACAGGATTTGGCATCATCTAAACGATTTAATTTTTCGAATGTAATACCTAAATTATTATGGGCAACAGCAAGATTAGGTGAAATTTGAATAGCGTGCTTTAAACATTTTAATGCGTCGTCTAACCGATTTTTATCTTGATACGCATTACCTAAATTACTCCATGCTTCTGCATCATTAGGCGATAAATCCGCTGCTTTTTGTTTCGCATCAAGTGACTCGTCAATAAGTCCCTGTGCTTGCAATACTGCACCAAGGACTTTCCAGCCAAAACCATGTTGTGGAAAACGCGCAATGATATCCTTAGCAACTTCTGCGGCTTGAGGATAATTTTGCTGATTATAAAGCGCAGCAAGTGCATTGACTTCGCTTGATGTGGGTGCTGCGACAGGCGCCTTTTTGGTGGATTTGTAAGAAATCGGTTTTTTCATGCAATGCGTTAAGCTTTCTTAATATAGAACGTTTTCACGTTGTCATTTTGTGCGATAGTCAAAATTTCATGGGCGGCTTGCTGACAAAAAACACCAAAATCAAGGTGGGCCGCGGGATCAGTAACTAGAATTTTAACGACATCGGCTGAATGCAATTCATTTAACCCTTTTTTCAGTTTTAACAATGGCATAGGACATTTTAAGCCAATGGCATCAATTTCAAGCGTATACGGTAACATAAAGTTTCAAGGTTAAAGTTAATCACACAGTTTCATTAAAATGCTTATTATAATACCATCCTCACCCTATCGTTGAAGCAGGACATTACTTTTTATGGATTATTTTCCCATTTTTCTCAAATTATCAAAGCAACCGTGTTTAGTTGTTGGTGCTGGAAGTTGCGCCGCACGTAAAATAGAATTGCTTTCGCGTGCCGGTGCAGACATCACCGTAGTGGCGCACGATATTAGTACGCAAGTTGCTGCAATGCAAGTGAGTCATCATCTAACCATTTATCGAAAATACTTTGAACCTACTGATTTAGCGGATTTTAAACTCGTCATTTCAGCCACCAACGATAAATTGGTTAATGAAAACGTCAGTAAATGCGCTAATAAAGCGGGTATTTGGGTAAATGTAGTCGATAGTCCCACACTGTGTAATTTTATTTTTCCTGCCATTGTGGACAGAGCACCTTTAACGATTGCGATTTCTTCGGGTGGCGTTTCACCTGTTTTAGCGCGGCTTTTGCGCCAAAAAATTGAGACAGTTGTCCCCCCCACTTATGGCATGCTGGCAAAACTTGCCGAAAAATTTCGCGATACCGTCAAAAAACAAATAACAATCCCCTCTAATCGTCGCATATTCTGGGAAAACGTCCTACAAGGTCGCGTAGCAGAGTTGATATTTTCGGGTCAAAATGAATCAGCTGAACGCGAATTAACTTACGCTATTTCGCAAATTGAATCTGAAATTAATAATAAAAATAACGGTGAAGTCTATTTAATTGGAGCAGGCCCAGGAGCTGCCGACTTACTGACCTTCCGTGCGTTGCGGTTAATGCAGCAGGCTGATGTCATCGTTTATGACCGTTTAGTATCCGCTGAAATCCTGGATTTAGCACGTCGTGATTCAGATCGAATTTATGTTGGCAAAGAACGCAGTCAACACGTCCTCCCACAAGAGGAAATTAATGAATTACTCGTCAAACTCGCTAAAGAAGGTAAACGGGTCGCACGTGTAAAAGGTGGTGATCCATTTATTTTCGGACGTGGTGGCGAAGAAATTGAAACGCTGATGGAACAAAATATTGCCTTCCAAGTGGTTCCCGGCATTACCGCCGCTAATGGCTGCGCAAGTTACGCAGGGATTCCCTTAACCCACCGTGATTATGCGCAGTCGTGTGTGTTTGTCACAGGGCATTTAAAAGATGATTCAATCAATCTTAATTGGACACAACTCGCAGTCCCCAATCAAACCATTGTCATTTATATGGGGTTGATTGGACTTGAGAAAATTTGCGATGCATTGATATCGCATGGAAGCGATCCAAGCCTGCCTATTGCCGTTGTTGAAAAAGGTACCACCGCGCAGCAGCGAGTAATTATCGGAACGCTCAGCACCCTACCAAATAAAATCAGACATGAAACCCTCAAGGCCCCTACCCTGATTATTATTGGCAACGTTGTGAGTTTGCATGAAAAATTAAATTGGTTTGGTCATAAATAAGATTTAAGGTAAGGATTTTTTAACAAAATCGTTGAATTTTACCGCTAAACTCCTTATCCTTAGTACTGTTCAAATTTTTTTAATTGAATATAAAAAAAGAAAAACAAATTTTTTATTTCCCCTTGAGAGGATTATTTATGAAAAAAGCACTTTTAGCTTTCGCTGGCGTTGCATTAATTGGTTTGACTTCGTCAGCTTTTGCTGATGAAAAAATTGAAATCGGTTCGAAAATTTACGAACGCGCTTTTGGTCGCGGTTGCGGCACTTGCCACGATATTGCATCAAACCCACAATTATTTGATTTAGTAAAATCAGGTAAATTGACACGTGCAAGTTTTGAGCAAACTTTACAAAATGGTAAAGGTGGCATGCCTAAAGCGATCGCTGCTATCATGGAAGTCGGTCCTGTGAAAAAAGCGGGCTACGGTGAAGATCAAGCAGTTGACGCACTTTATGCTTACTTAGGTAGCAAATAAGCGATAATTATCGTTTATTTTTGCCCAATAAAGCCGCATGATTTTTTATCATGCGGCTTTTCTTTTGCCAATCCATTTTCGAAAAAACTGCTAAACTACGCGCATTATCACTTATTCTTTTCGATATGAACGCACTCTCTATTCGTAATCTTCGTAAAACGTATTCCAACGGCTTTGAAGCCTTAAAAGGCATTGATTTAGACGTTCAGCAAGGCGACTTCTTTGCACTGCTTGGCGCAAATGGCGCTGGAAAATCAACCGCCATTGGTATTATTAGCTCACTTGTGACTGCCAGCAGTGGCGCTGTCAGCATTTTTGGACATGACATCAAATCCGAAACCAATTTAGCCAAAAGCTGCCTTGGCCTCGTCCCACAAGAAATTAATTTTAATCAATTTGACACACCCAAGCGCATCGTACTCAATCAGGCGGGATACTACGGTATGCCCCGAAAAATCGCTATGGAGCGCATGGAAACATGTTTAAAACAAGTTGATCTATGGGATAAACGCGATGTAATTTCAAGGCGTTTATCGGGGGGCATGAAACGACGCGTGATGATTGCACGCGCCATGGTTCATGCACCTAAGCTCCTTATCCTTGACGAGCCTACTGCTGGCGTTGATATTGAGATTCGTCGCTCTATGTGGCAAATGATGAAAGAATTAAACGCGCAAGGGACAACTATTATTTTAACGACACATTACCTCGAAGAAGCTGAAAGTCTATGCCGTCATATTGCGATTATCGATCAAGGAAGAATCGTTGAGAATTCAGACATGGCAACCTTTCTTAAACGATTGCATATTGATCATTTTATACTCGATTTAGCGCACCCAATTGAAACATTACCGACCGTTCACGGATATTCTCTAAAACAAATTTCATCAACGGTAATCGAAGTAGGCGTTCCTAAAGATAATAATTTAAACGAACTCTTCGCACAGCTCAGTGCGGCAAGCATTCAAGTTATGAGCATGAAAAATAAAAGTAATCGTTTAGAGCAATTATTTATCGATTTAATTGAAAATAAAACACAAAAGGAAATCGCATGAGTGTTTTGATTGCTTTTAGTACCATTGTTCGCAAAGAAGTTTACCGTTTTATTCGTATCTGGCCGCAAACACTTCTCCCTCCCGCCATTACAACGTCACTGTATTTTTTGATTTTTGGCAAATTGATTGGTGATCGGATCGGCACTGTTCATGGTACCAGTTATATGGATTATATCGTTCCAGGTATTATTATCATGTCCGTTATCACGCATTCGTATGCGAACGTTGTGTCTTCGTTTTATTCAACAAAATTTCAACGTAACATCGAAGAATTGCTGGTAGCGCCTATTCCAAATTGGGTTATTTTGTCTGGCTATATTAGTGGGGGAATTTTACGTGGTGTGCTTGTAGGCAGTGTTGTCGCCCTTATTTCCTTATTTTTCACGCCACTGCATATTCATCATTGGGTAATTGCCCTAACAATTGTTTTTCTGACAGCAACGCTGTTTTCCTTAGCGGGATTTATTAATGCGATTTTGGCGGAAAGTTTTGATGATATTTCGATTATCCCTAATTTCGTTTTAACACCGCTGAGTTATTTAGGCGGCGTGTTTTATTCAGTGGATATGTTACCAACCATTTGGCAACATATTTCGCTTGGCAATCCCATTTTATATATGGTCAATGTGTTTCGATTTGGCGTTATTGGTGTGTCAGATGTTGACATCACACTGGCATATTTAATAACGGGTGGATTTATTTTTGTGTTAGCGCTCTTTTCACTCATTCTGCTCTATCGTGGAACAGGGATTAAGTCATAAACTATTTTTCATGAAGGGCGTAAAGTGAAAATTTATGCCCTTCAAACTAAACAAAGTTAAACAATCGTGAAATCCGTATTACTCAACGTTGGATGTGACGACGTACCAATAATGGCAATTTTAATTGCTGCATTTGCACCACTACCATCTGAATCATAAGATAAATCACCTGTCGTCTTGTTATAAATAATGCGATCTGACGCATCAAGTTTTGCAGTAGATAATTTAAAATCAGCACTTTTTAAAACACCCAATGTACCTAAATTTGACATGATACTTTTGGCTAACTGAACTTTATCCGACCCATGCACAAAGTCCGTAATTGTATCGATATTAGATGAACTTAAAGCGGTATTAAAGACAAACTTATCCGCTCCAGCCCCGCCTGTTAATTGATCATTACCTAAACCACCATTAATGGTATCTTTTCCCGCTGCACCTGAAATAGTATCGTCCCCTAATCCCGCTGAAAGATTATCTGCACCTGCCGTGCCGGTAATGCTTGCGACATTGGTAATAGTTAAAGTCAACGTCGATGTTACGTTTGGATTATGTCCGTCATTGGCAATGATATTAATCGAATTACCCGACGTGTCAGCGGATGTATAAGAAGGCGTTCCAGATAACTTACCGCCACTTGTTAACGTCAACCATGAAGGCAAACCGCTAGCATTAAAACTAAGGGTATCACCATCACTATCTGAAAAGAGTTGATTAGCGTCATAACTAAATGCAACACCTTCTTTAGCCGTTAACGATGAAATGGACGGGGTAACAACTGGAGAATGATTGATTGCACCCGTATCTGTTGCTGCTTGAGTGGTGAAATCATAGCTTGCCGTGTCTATATAGTTATTCCCTAACGTATCTTTCACAGCGCCCGTATCGATAGTCACAAAATAATGCGTATTAGCCACTAGTTTGACGTTTGGCGTTATAGTTAACGTATCGTTTGAAAAACTCAACAACTTATCTGTAGCCGCTTGGAATGTTTCTAAAACCGTTCCCGTTGCAGAACCTTGATGGATTGCAATATTACCTGCGGTTCCTTTTGTAATTGCTTTATTAAACGTTAAAACGATAGGTTGGTCGATAGGCGCATTAATTGAATTATCTGTTGGCGAAAACGACACTATTTTTGGAAAATAAGTTGTTAGGTCAATTGATGAACTTACATAATCATATTGGAGCACTTCCATATTTTTTAACACAATGTGACTAGCAGATTTCCCACTTGATCCCGCTACCGTATCAATTTTGATGCTACCATCGGTATTTTGAGTTAGTGTGAATTGGGTTCTTTTTAATGATCCTAATCCGAGTGTATCAACCCCACCTAGTCCATCTAGTGTTCCCGAATAAGCACCCGTCAAATTCCATGAATCATTATTATTTGTGCCTGTTGTATTTGCCATTTTGTCACCTTGAAGAGAGTTTATTAATTAATCGTTAAATAAGATTTCCGCCGCGCTGCCCATCAATATCAATCCATTGATGTGCCAGTCCGAGTAAATTGAGCCAGGCAATTCCGTCTTTCTCTTTGAGCATGGCAATTGTCGATGCGCTACCCGCCAGTACGCAAAAATCACTGATGACAGTAATAGAGGCAAAATGTTGCACAGGCCAGCCTGTTTTTGGATTGAGAATATGTCCGTAGCGTTTACCGTCAATATCGATACAACGCTCATAATCGCCACTACTCGCCATTGCCCCAGAATGTAATTGCACAACACTTGATACAAAATTTTTATCTTTGGGATCACGAATGCCAATATGCCAAGGCGAAGAATCCGCGTGAGGACCCATAATTTTGATATCGCCCCCTAAATTCACAATCCCATGTAAAATATTCATGCTAGAACACAGCGATGCAACTCGATCAGCCGCATATTCTTTGACAATACCGCCAAAATCGACTTCCATACCAGCAAGTAAAAAATGTAATACGGTGCCATCCCAAGCAATTTTGTCCCAACCAACAAACGCTAAAACTGCATCAATGTCTTTTTGCTTGGGCAGCGTTGGCTTATCTGCGTTAAATGTCCAAACGCGTCGCAACGCCCCCGACGTAATATCAAAAAGACCATCACTTTGCTGATAGCAGGTTTGCGCATAATTGAGTAAATGCGCGGTTTCTGCATCTACCTCAATGGATTTACCCTGTGCAGCGCACTGATTTATTTTCGACAGAAAACTATCCGCTCGATAGCGCGAATATTTTCCTTCCAGTCGCACTAAATCCTTCACCACGTTTTGAGCAACGTGTTCAAATTGCGCCTTATCTTTCGCATAAAGCTGTAATTCGCATGGTGAACCCATCGACGTAAAATGCGCGGTAAATAAAGTAAGTGCTGTCAAAATTAAACGCTAAAACGTAAAGTTAATTTTTGCGGTATACATAGAGAACGTGAAGTTATCCACACTCGTTCCCGCCCCACCATTAAAACCATAATTATTTTTACGTTCGTAAAAATCAATGCCAAAGCCCAAATTCAGTCTTTCGAAAAAGTCTTTACTGACTTGAACGCCACCGCCTATCGCCCCAAATTGCGCTAAACGATAATCAGATGAATAATGCCCATCCGCGCGTTGCTGCGTAAAATAAGGCTGATAAAAGTCTGCTGAGCCCTGCGTGTAATAACGCACAGTTGGACTGATTTTCCAATCCGCCCAAACAGGTTGTATCCACGTCGCTTCAAACGTGTGTGCATTGACACCCCAAGTGTCAACGTAATAACGATAATCTAAATGCATCGCAGCAGAGTTTAACGATGAAAAATGGTGAACATAACGTGTTAAGAGTGCAATTTGATTACGACTTGTTGGGCGTGTATCGTGAATGAATGGCCCACCGTAAACGGGATAAGGTTCTGTCGCCCACGAAGCATAAACCGCTTTATATGGATCTGATAAATAACCCCCATTGTAGGTATACGTTAAATTGGCTTGTACCAGAGAATCTTTATCTAAAATTTGGGTTACCCCTAAAATGCCTTGATGCGTGACTTTATCTCCACCAACTTGAGGGCGATTGTATGTACTCACAGTTGATGAAGGCTGTATGCCCATCATTTTTGGTGAATCTATTACCAAGTTTTCTAAATCAGAAGAATTTAATAAATCTAAATTATCATTTACAATTGATGGACCAGATGGCCCTGATATTGTATTACAATGCGGGGGACAATGATCAATAGCCCACACTTTATCCGATGAAAAACCATAACCCGTTTCTAACGTGGTCATTTTTTGATTAAAATCAAGGCGAGAATCTATATTAAAGAAATTTGACTCATAATCATTTTCACTTGACCGCCCCCCACCTAAACTCAATACACCATTATCATGCTTATAACTTACCGTACCATCAACAGAATCACGCTCATCTTTAATTGAGGCTCCAGAAAGCATTTGGTAAGGTTTACCATTCAATTTAGGCGCGTTCGCTATGGGTGATGCCCCTGTGATAATGTCCTTCACGCCATTCACTTTAAAATTCAAGCGATCTGTGAACGGAAGTAACGCCGAGGCTTGATAAATATCAATTTTCATCCGCCCACCGCTCTCTTCGTAGCGACTAAACTGTGAATTCACATCAGCATACTCTGCTTCCGCGGCTTGCACTTGTGGCGCAACACTTAAAAGCGCAAGTGCCGCAGCCGTAAACGTATTGAATAATTTAGAGTGATTAATTACATCCACAACCACCTCCCCCCACACCATATCCACCTGACGCTGCTTCTTTTGAGCTAAACGTATGCGATGATAAGGCGGATGTCAGCGGATCAACTTCAAGTGCCATTTGCGGTTTTGCTAAATTTCCACGCTCCCACGCATTGACAGTCTGGCATCCTGACATCATGCAAAATAGCGTTAATATCAAAACGCGTCCTATTATTTTTTTAAGTGAGTTCATGATTATTCAGCCAATAATTTTTCAACTTTTTGACGAATGTCATTTTTATTTTCACTAAAGAAACCCAACTCGATATAACGCAACTTTCCTTTGCGATCAATAAGATAACTTGACGGCATGGTTTGAACACCAAAAGCCGCTGCACATTGTGCATCAGGATTGGTCGCCGTAGAAAAAACAACCGGCACTTTTTCTAAGAATTTCAAACCATCAGCTTTATCGTCATCAACATCAATACCCACTATTTCAAGCCCTTTTGAGTTGAATTGTTCATGAAGTTCATTCAAAAAAGGCATCGACTTCGCGCAAGGTGCACACCAAGATGCCCAGAAATCGACATAGACCACTTTGCCTGTTTTTGAAAGAGAAATCGGCGTATTTTTCGATAAATCAACTAAATTACATTGTGGGACATTAGCCCCTACCTCAATAGCCATCGAAATAGGTGACATAACACACAATAAGAGTGCGAGCGTTTTTTTCATTTGAATAATCTAAAAGTAGGAATTGAAAAATGAATCATGCGGGATAATTTACCGCATAAAATTTAAACTGAGACCTTTTCACGAAGGCTCATTATTAGCCCCACAATGGTTCAAGGATATGTTGCCTCACCTATGTTATGTTGTACTGCAAACTCCTTCAATGCCTATGCGGTTGCTTAGGATGGCTGAGGTTTATAGGTCATCAGGTCATCTTTTGATAAAT
>CAINHP010000117.1 GCA_903848905.1 uncultured Pseudomonadota bacterium | reverse complement strand
TCAACGGGTGTGACTTCTGATATTGCTGGTATGCGCAAAGCGATGGACGCCGCAAAACACCCTGCATTTTTGTTTGTTGACGGCGTGAGTTCAATTGCCAGTATCGAATTCAAAATGGATGAATGGGGCGTTGACTCAATCATCAGTGGTTCACAAAAAGGATTTATGTTGCCTGCGGGCGGCGCCTTTTTAGCCTTTAGCCAAAAAGCGTTGAAAGCGGTTGAAACATCCACTTATCCCCGTTGTTTCCTTGATTTAAAAGATCAAATTACCAATAACGCAACGGGTTACACACCGTATACACCTAACTTACCTATTTTATACGGATTGCGTAAATCACTGGATTTATTATTCGCAGAAGGTTTGGACAATGTTTACGCGCGTCATTTCCGTTTAGGTGAAGGCGTTCGTCTTGCTGTGGCGGCTTGGGGTTTAACCACTTGTGCGCATGACGGCTTCCACTCAAACACAGTAACTGCGGTTGTGGTACCAGCCGATAAAGACGCGCGTGAAGTGATTGGCGCGGCGTTTAATCGCTATAACATCTCTTTAGGGGGTGGTTTGTCTGAAGTGATGGGCAAAGTGTTCCGTATTGGTCACATGGGCGATATGAACGATGTGTCTATGCTTGGCGCGATTGCTGGCGCAGAAATGGCGATGCTTGATTGCGGTTTTGATTTTAAAGCTGGCAGCGGTGTGGGTGCAGCGATTGAATACTATCGCTCAACTGCAGCAAAATAAGTTTTAAATAGTAACGATAAAAACGCGACCAGCCGTTGGGGTCGCGTTTTTTTAGGGTTTAGATAATATTAAATTATCCCACAATATATCCAGATTTTATTTGTTGTAGACATTTTGCCTGAAATCGTTTTTAGTAGTGCCATGAAAATCTTTTCTGAGTGTGAATGTTGGCTTTTGGATGTCATTGTTGCTCACATGGCGATTTTCTCAATTTTTGCAATAAACTGTTCGCACTATTTTGGTAGGAGATAAAAATGAAACGTCGTGATTTTATGCGCTTAGGGTTAGCTGGCGCGGGGTTAAGTGCTTTGAGTGCGATGCCACAAATAGCCACTGCGCAATCAGCATCAGCGCAGCTTTTGGGTGCAGGTGGTCTTTTTTATACAAAAGAGAATGCAGGGCGTTGGAGTGGAAAAGTAGCAACACATTTGCCTAGCGCACAAATTGAAAAATCAGCTAATGGCACGATAGTCAACGTCATTACTGCTCATGAAATGAATGGTTTTGAGCATTACATTGTGAAACATACGTTGCTCGATCACAATTATCAATTTTTAGATGAACATTTTTTCAATCCGACAACCGATAAAACAGCGAGTTCTTCGTTTAATATTAAAAGTTATGCAGGTATTTTGCATGTAGTTAGTATGTGTAATAAACATGATTTATGGTTAGCGACCGTTGAAGTTTAACAATACGGAAGTGAACGTGGAAAATTTGTTTAACCCATTGCAAATAGGCGCATTGACGCTGCCTAATCGTATTTTAATGGCCCCCCTAACACGTTGTCGCGCGGATGTTGGACATCTTGCGTCAAACTTGATGGTTGAGCATTATGCAAAGCGTGCCAGTGCAGGCTTGATTATTGCTGAAGCGACGATGGTCATGGAGGGCAATTCTGCGTTTTGGAAAGAGCCTGCTATTTATAGTGCATCGCAAGTTGATGCATGGAAAAAAGTAACAGATGCCGTGCATGAGCAAGGGGGTCGTATTTTTTTGCAACTTTGGCATGGCGGTCGCGCGTGTCATCCCTTGCTTAATGGCGGTAACGAGCCTGTTGCACCAAGCGCTATTGCAATTACAAGCAGTGAGGTGCTTACGCCCGAAGGTTTTAAGCCTTATGTGACGCCACGTGAATTAAGCGATGATGACATTCCTGGAATTATTGCTGGTTTTAAACAGGCTGCAATGAATGCAATGGCGGCAGGGTTTGATGGCGTGGAAGTGCATGGTGCCAATGGCTATTTACTGGATGAATTTTTGCGTGATGGCGCGAATAAACGCACGGGCGCGTATGGTGGCAGTATTGAAAATCGCGCTAGGCTGATGCTTGACGTGCTGAGTGCGGTTTGTGAGGTTTGCGGAAGCGATCGTGTGGGCCTTCGAATTTCGCCACTTAACAGTTTTAATAGCATGGTAGATAGTGATCCTATTGCACTTTCAACGTGGTTAGCTAAAAAATTAAATGATTTTAATTTAGCTTATTTACACGTCATGCGTAGTGATTTTTTCCAAGTTCAACAAGGCGATATGCTCACGCCTATTCGTGAACATTACCAAGGTGTCCTCATTAGTAATATGGGGTATAGTCCCGAGGAAGCGCAAGAGGCGATTTCAACGGGTTTAGTGGATGCGGTTTCTTTTGGCGTACCTTTTATTGCTAACGCGGATTTTCCTGAAAAAATTAAATCGGGGACAGCACTCAATCAAGCTAATCCTGATTTCTTTTATACCGGTGGTGCACAAGGTTATGTAGATTGAAATAAAGCGGCAATGTGAGCTTTAACAGCTGCTTTGAATGTTAGGCTAAGTTGATAGATTGCTGTGTGCCTTACGCTCTCGTGTGCCCAATGCAATAAAGTACTAATTTTGGTATAAATTGTTGAAAACCAGTTAAACGTTAATAGCGCGGGTTTGACCAAGCGAAAGATTCGCGCAATTAATAGCGTAGCCGATAATTTCAAGACAATTTCAAGTAAAATCGCTTCTAAAATCGCACCACGTGCAAGCAAAAACACGGCTAGAATATTAAAAG
>CAINHP010000116.1 GCA_903848905.1 uncultured Pseudomonadota bacterium | reverse complement strand
TTAGTATTCAGGGGTAAAATAAGGGGTATATTTATTTTTTGAAACTTACAAACATATAATTTACAAAGCAAACAGCGCGTGATTATATGCCCTCATTCTCCGCCAAATAAAAATAAAAAGCCGCAAATCGTCAAGATTTAGCGGCTTTTTTATTGCCTATAACATCATGTGTCGGCATGATCACCTGAAGCCTATTTTGTTAACTCATAAGCAAAATATTTTGCATGATCATTAGTGATCATAAGTTAACAAAATCACAAAATAGTCACAGAAGGCGCAATACTTTCTTTTATTGCTATTTTGCAGAATCGCTCATCAAAAGTATAAAAAGGTAATGTATTAGTATTAGCTAAATGCAGCGCATCAGCGAAATCTGCACCTAAGCGATACCTAGAAATAGCATTTGCAAGATCATGCTCGCGTTCACAGATAATTTTTGTTTTCTGCAGTAATAAAATTAAAAAATCAGCAATTTGCTGACTTGATTGTTTATAGCATGAGCGTAGTACCCACTCTATCTCAAGCTAAACGGTAGTGCTTATGAAAAACTGATTCTCAATCAATCAATAAATTCATTACCTTTTGATATTGTATTTCATCATCACGCATCGCCAATCTAATCATGATATTAGTATCAACAGCTATTAACACAATTGATCATCCTGCTTTAATTGAAAGGGTTCACAAAGCTCAGTAGTGGTTAATGTCACTGTATTGTTTTTGAAAAAACCACCTAGGTCAGAAATATCATCTGTTTTTTGATACGTTGCAGGGCGCAAAACAACCGTGTCACCCAAACACTGTAAGACCAATTGTCCACTATTTTTCCATGCACTCATTTGCAATACTTCATTTGGCAGCGTTACCTGACCTTCAGGTGATATAGCTAACGTCAACATGGTTTCTCTCCGTATATTGTATTTGTGACTATAGCACTACCCAGCAATGCTAGGCATCAAATCCTGTGTTTTTTTAGTTGATACCAAGCCTTCTTTAATGACTAATTCAGCAGCTCTACCATAGAGAATATCCTCTAATCGCGTTAATTCGCTGTAGCGTTACGTTGACATGACTACCGCAATTTCTTTGTCTTGCTTAGAAATACCAATAGGTTCTACGTTAATTGCAGACAATATGACGCTGAAGTTCTGTCTAACCTCGGTTGTGCTTAATACGTTCATAAAATCACCTATTTGAAATGTACAAAAAACATTTGATTTTGTGCAGTCCAATGCTTTTTATTGTTTTTCGCACTTTTTCATTTAATTCTATCTATATAAGATGAATAAAAAAATCTATTATATCGATTAATGTCATAGCTATTTATTATGACTAACCTTTAACTAAAGCTCCTCAGTCTTAAACTCACTATAGCCTTCATAGTAATAGCTGACATCAATTCCTTTCATAAATAGTTCACGGTCATTAATTTGATCCGTTAGTGCTTGCTTGAGCAGGACTTTAATCTCAACGTCTTTCACGACGCTACGTTGCATGGCTGATAGATATTCTTCCTTATCTACCCGATTCCAATCTACCACCTGTTTGATTTCTGTTTTGAGGATGAGGTCCAGCCAGATGCGAGTAGCACGACCGTTACCTTCACGAAAGGGATGAGCAATATTCATCTCCACATATTTCTCGATGATTTCATCAAAATTGCTATGTGGCATTGTGTCGATATGTTTTAACGATGCTTCTAAATACATCAGTGGTGCAAAACGGAAATTCCCTTTGGCGATATTCACTTCACGGATTTTACCTGCGAAGTCATATATATCTTCAAATAAATAGGCGTGGATAAATGAAAGCCCCGTGAATTTGCCTACTTCTACTTTTGTGATGTCACCTGAGTCAAAAAGTTGTTTGGCTTTTTGCTTGCTAATTTTTTCCTCAGCTTTAGCTAACTCAACCTGATGGGTGATGTTTAATTTGTTTTCCATTATCATTAGACATTTCCATCAATATTCGCTTTATCACTCATTTCATTTAATCCTATGCTCACTTGTAGCCAAATTAACACGTTTTTTTAATTCAATTCCGGGTTTGAAATGGATACTGTGCTTTCTAGGAATCGATACGGCTTCACCCGTTTTGGGATTACGACCCATTTTTGCCTCGTGTTGTCTAACGGAGAAAGTACCGCCCCCCTTATTTCAATGCGACCACCACGCTCTAATTCTTCATTTATACTATTAAATATGCAGTTCAAAGCAGTTCAAAGCAGTTTCAACATCTACTTTACTCAAATTGGGTTGCTTAGATGCGATAACTTGAATTAATTCGGATATAGTCATGAGTATTATTTATTAATTATTTTCATAAAATCACCAATGTGGAACATACAAAAAACATTTTATTTTGGGCAGTTTAATACTTTTTATAAACTTTATCATTCTTTAAAATATAGAGGTTATTTTTGAATAATAATGTCTTAGCTTCTAAAATCTGATTTCTTCATAAGCATCACCAATGCAGATAATACAACTGAATTTTCAATTTTATTGAGTGGCGTGAAAAGTTTGGTGGTGGGTGATTTTATTTTGTAAAAACACCCTGCGATAATTAAAAAGCCGCAAATTTTCGAGATTTAGCGGCTTTTTTTATTGACTATCACCTCCTTTGACCAATATTTAAATTCGTAGGGTGCTGAATAGTTGACTTAATTACTCAGGTACCATAAAGTAAATATAGGGCTAATTTAATCCTATATTTATGTCTATAAAAACTTGGTGAATAGTGATAGCGGTCGTTCCTTTATGACTTATCTCAATTCACTGTAATTTTAACATTGAGAGAATACGATGCTAACAGCGAGTGAGTTAAGAAGCTATATCATGGATGGCTTGTCTAGTGAATATGTTAAAGTGCAAGG
>CAINHP010000115.1 GCA_903848905.1 uncultured Pseudomonadota bacterium | reverse complement strand
GACCACCGGCGTGACAGGCCGGTATTCTAACCAACTGAACTACCGCTCCAAAGTCTGGTGGGTGCTGAGGGGATCGAACCCCCGACCCTCGCCTTGTAAGGGCGATGCTCTCCCAGCTGAGCTAAGCACCCGACTTAAGAACGAGAATTTTAACTTATCTTTTTTAAATTTTCTAGTCCCTAAATTAATTTTAGTATTTTTATGTGCAAAATGTTTGAAACTTAATAGTCCTCAACCTAAAGGCTGTGTGATAATAAACAGATAAATTCTCTCCCTTAATTTCAGAAATGACGAGGACACCAAATGGATGACAACAAGAAGAAAGCGTTAGCTGCGGCATTAATGCAGATTGAAAAGCAGTTCGGAAAAGGTTCTGTGATGCGTATGGGTGACGTCGATACCGCAAAAGATATTGATGTAGTATCAACAGGCTCTCTAAGTTTGGATATCGCTCTGGGTTGCGGAGGACTGCCACGCGGGCGAGTCGTTGAAATTTATGGCCCAGAATCATCGGGTAAAACTACGTTGACACTTCAAGTCATTGCTGAAATGCAAAAATTAGGGGGGACGGCTGCGTTTGTTGATGCTGAGCATGCGCTTGATATCAATTACGCAGGTAAATTAGGGGTTAATATCGCTGATTTGTACGTGTCGCAACCGGATACAGGCGAGCAGGCGTTGGAAATTGTAGATCGCCTTGTGAGTTCAGGTGCGGTAGATATCGTGATTATCGATTCTGTTGCTGCGCTTACGCCTAAAGCAGAAATCGAAGGTGATATGGGGGATTCGCACATGGGTTTGCATGCGCGTTTAATGTCCCAAGCATTGCGCAAATTAACCTCTAATATTAAACGCACGAATACATTAGTCATTTTCATCAATCAAATCCGCATGAAAATTGGCGTGATGTTTGGCTCGCCAGAAACGACAACAGGCGGCAACGCACTGAAATTTTATGCGTCGGTTCGATTAGATATTCGCCGCATCGGTTCGGTGAAAAAAGGGGATGAGATTGTCGGGAATGAAACGCGCGTAAAAGTGGTGAAAAATAAAGTTGCGCCACCGTTTAAACAAGCTGAATTCGAAATTTTATACGGTGAGGGGATTTCGTTTGCTGGTGAACTCGTAGATTTAGGCGTTAATTACGGTTTCGTTCAAAAATCCGGTTCATGGTACAGTTACGGAACCGAAAAAATCGGACAGGGCAAAGACAATGCGAAAATCTTCTTCAAGGAAAATCCTGAAAAAGCGAAAGAGCTCGAAATGAGAATTCGTGACGAAGCATTCAAAAAACCATTGCTTGCCGTTAAGGAATTTGAACCTGCTGAAGATGAAGTTGATGATACGCTGTAATTGCGTAACAAAATGAATAATCTATGTGGGCGGATGACGTTCGCCCCTATATAGCTTGTGATATAATGCAGTGAATACGGCAAAGACGACAGAAGTGGCAATTAAAGAACATTGTTTGCGGCTTTTGACCTATCGCGAACATTCTCAGAAAGAATTGCGCACTAAATTAATGCAAAAAGGCTTTGCGCGTGATGATATACAGCCTATTATCGAGCAATTAGCAGAAGATAATTGGCAAAGTGATACCCGTTTTGCAGAAAGTTACGCACGACATCGTATGCAGAAAGGCTATGGTGAAATGGCTATTCGTTACGAGCTAAAGTTAAAAGGCATAGATTTTGCTTTAGACTTGGATGGCATTTTGTTGACGGTTGCAGAGGATTGGATGGATTTATTAACGCAAGTATATTGCAAAAAATACGGTGAAATCTCACCGATTCCTCGCTTAGAATGGGCGAAACGGAGTCGATTTTTAATGCAACGCGGTTTTTCGAGTTCATGTATTACGCAATTCGCCTCAGAATCCCGCATTATTCACTTTTAAATATTTAATTACGCACACAAAAATCATTATGAAAAATATGACCAGCGCAGAAGTACGCTCTGCTTTTTTAGAATTTTTTAAACAACATGGACATTCAGTTGAACCGTCAAGTTCACTGGTGCCAGGGAACGATCCGACATTGCTTTTTACCAATGCAGGAATGGTGCAGTTTAAAGATTTATTTTTGGGGCGTGAACAGCGCGAGTTTGTTCGTGCGGCAACGAGTCAGCGTTGTGTGCGAGCGGGCGGAAAACATAATGATTTAGAAAACGTGGGTTATACAGCGCGTCATCACACCTTTTTTGAAATGCTTGGCAATTTTAGTTTTGGTGATTATTTCAAAAAAGAAGCGATTCATTTTGCTTGGGAATTTTTGGTGAATACCCTTGAAATTCCAAAAGAAAAATTATGGGTTACCGTTTTTGAGGAAGATGAAGAGGCCGCGCAAATTTGGATTAACGAAATTGGGGTATCGCCTGATCGCCTGTCGCGTATTGGGGCGAAAGATAATTTCTGGTCAATGGGTGACACGGGGCCTTGTGGGCCTTGCAGTGAAATTTTCTACGACCACGGTGAAGGAATCTTTGGTGGTCCACCGGGAACACCTGATGAAGATGGTGATCGTTATATTGAAATTTGGAACTTGGTTTTCATGCAATATGACCGCAGTGCAGATGGCACATTAACGCCTCTGCCAAAGCCCTCAGTTGATACAGGTATGGGACTCGAGCGTATTTGCGCGGTCATGCAAAATGTGCATAACAATTATGATATTGATTTGTTTCAAAATATCGTGAAAGCAGTTGCACAATTGGCCAATATGACCGATTTGAGTAATAGCTCACTGCGCGTCATTGCAGATCATATTCGCTCATGTGCCTTTATGGTGGTTGATGGCGTGATGCCGTCAAATGAAGGGCGTGGTTATGTGCTTCGTCGAATTATTCGCCGCGCGATTCGTCATGGTTATCGTTTAGGTATTGGTGATATTTTCTTCTATAAATTAGTCGCGCCATTAGTGAAAGAGATGGGTGATGCTTTCCCCGAATTGCGTGCTGCGCAAGCGCAGGTGGAAACAGTATTAGAGCGCGAAGAAAAACGCTTTGCTGAAACCTTAGGGCAGGGCATGAAAATATTAGAAAGTTGCGTAGCGAAAATGGATGGCTCCGTTATCGCGGGCGATACTGTTTTCCAGCTTTATGATACCTATGGCTTTCCTGTTGATTTAACAGCTGATTTTGCGCGTGAACATAATTTGACTGTTGATTACGATGGCTTTAAAAATGCCATGGAAGCACAACGTGATCGTGCACGCTCGGCCAGTAATTTTGGATCCGACTCACACAAAAATATTGAACTTGATTCGCACACGCAATTCACTGGTTATGACAAGCTCGATGATACCGCGCATATTGTGGCATTATTCAAAGCGGGTGAATCAGTTGATCATTTAAATGCAGGTGATGAAGGGTTAATCGTTTTAGATAAAACACCGTTTTATGGTGAATCTGGCGGTCAAGTGGGCGATTGTGGCACCATTAGCGCAGATGGCGCTGTGATTGATGTCTTGGATACACAAAAACAAGCAGGTGATTTATTTTTGCATCAAGGAAAAGTAACTGTCGGTACGTTAAAAGTAGGCCAAAATGTTCACGCCGCCGTTGATATGCAAAAACGCAAAGCGACCGAATTAAGTCATTCTGCGACGCATTTACTTCACGCTGCCTTGCGTCAAACATTAGGTGAACATGTTTCACAAAAGGGCTCACTTGTGAATCCAGAGCGTTTACGTTTCGATTTCTCGCACTTTGAGCCGCTGACTGCTGACGAAATTTCAACGTTAGAGCATTTAGTTAACGAACAAATTCGCTTCAATAATGCCGTATCTGCGCAATTGATGGCAAAAGATGATGCGGTAAAAGCCGGTGCTATGGCGCTATTTGGTGAAAAATATGGCGCAGAAGTGCGGGTGCTTAAAATTGGTGAATTCTCAACGGAATTATGCGGTGGGACACACGTTGAGCGTGCGGGTGATATTGGTTGCTTTAAAATTATTAGCGAAAATGGGGTTGCGGCAGGTGTTCGACGCATTGAAGCAGTGACAGGCGCGAACTGTTTGGCGTGGTTTGCACAGCGTGAAAGTGCTTTAGTGCATATTGCAGATTTAGTGAAAGGTACACCCGATAAAGCCGTTGAAAAAGTTGAACAACTCGTTGAACGCGCTCGCAGCCTTGAAAAACAATTAGAAAAATTAAATTCAAAACTCGCCAGCGCAACAGCTGATGAATTAATGTCGCAGGCAAATGAAATTCATGGTGTCAAAGTATTAGCCACGACGGTTGAAAATGTAGATACCAAAACCTTACGTGAAATCGTCGAACACGCCAAAAATAAACTGCACAATGCGGTGGTTATTTTAGCAACAGTTGATGGTGACAAAGTGAGTGTGGTAGCGGGCGTTTCAACAGACCAAACGTCAAAAGTGAAAGCGGGTGATTTAGCTAATTTTGTCGCTGCGAAAATCGGCGGTAAAGGGGGCGGTAAACCTGATATAGCACAAGCGGGCGGGAATAATCCTGCTGCGTTGGCGGTGGCTTTAATTGAGGTTGGTGAGTTAATTGAAAAATCATTGGGCGCGTAAAAATGAAGATTCAATTCACAGTAAAAAGAGGTAAAAACATTGGCTTTGTTTGTGAACCTCATAAGCATTAAAACGGAAAATATGTCGTTAGCAAAACGAGATTTGAAGTTGATTACATTTATGTAGATTCTTATGAAGATATAATTAACCATCTAAATTTAGGTTATAAAGTTCGCGTCAGCTGTCCTGTAACAAATAGCGCACCAAGCCTTGTAAATAGAGTATCTTTGGTAATTACTAAAGACTAAAATCATGAAATTATCCACAAGATTGATTTCTGCTGTTGAAGGAGGAAATGATGCAACAACAAATCGAATTTGAAGCCATGCCTTTTCAACATACGGTTCGTATTCCTGATTACATTCCAGACGGTGTTTTGGTGCGAGTGATTTTGTCTTTTGACGATGCCATAACGAATAAAAAGCCGCGTGAAAATTGGAAAGCATCAATTGAAACGATGATTGCAACGCACGGGCAAGAAGTTTTAGACAGTGATTGGCTTGAGGCGGATTTGACCGACGACAAGGAATGGGAGTGGTGAACACAAAACGCTTTCAAATTTGCCTCGTCCAACTCAATCCAACGCAAGGTCAAGAAATCAAAAAACGCGCCCGTGCGTCATTATTTCACCCGACGAAATATCAGATTTAAATACAGTGATTGTTGCGCCAATGACGAGCAAAGGTTTTCATTATCCTAGCCGTGTCGCTTGTCATTTTGATGGTAAAGATGGTTTGATTTTGCTCGACCAAATGCGAGCGGTTGATAAAAACCGATTGCTGAAACAGTTGGGCGTGTTGGATAAATCAACTCAAATTGAACTTTGTGAACGCTTGCAAGAGTTGTTTGCTTTTTAATTATGAAATTATCCGCGAGGTTGATTTCTGCTTTTGAAGGCATTTTATGGTTTGCTTTGATTGATTCATTTTGGCTTGTTATGCGATAAGGAGAATATAAATGAGTGTTACTAGTTTAAACATCCACGAATTTTATAATGAGCTTAAAAGCGCAGGATTTAGTGAGCAACAAGCTGAAGTCATTGCCAATATTCAAGGTAAGACGGCGTCGGTGGCGGTGGATCAAGCTAGACATGATTATGAGCTTGATAATATCGCCACAAAGCGAGATTTACGAGAGCTAGAATTAACACTGGAAAATAAAATCAAAGATGTAGAGTTAAAAATCGAGCAATCAAAAGCGGAATTAGTGCGATGGGTGATTGGTGCTGGTTTTTTACAGGTGGCCTTGATTGCTGGCTTAATTTTGCGATTAACTGAGAAAGTTTAGAAAGCTTACAGATTCAAAAATAAAAATATTATTAAAAAATTAAAAAAGGAAAAAAATGAGCAATTTGCCAAAATGTCCAAAATGCAGCAGTGAATTCACTTACGAAGATGGCGAAATGCTAATTTGCCCAGAATGTGGGCATGAATGGGATAAAAACGCGACCGCAGAAATTGACGACGTGAAAGTGGTGGTTGATGCAAATGGTAATGTCTTAAAAGACGGCGACATGATTACTGTGATTAAAGATTTAAAAATCAAAGGTTCATCAAACGTGGTGAAAGTTGGCACGAAAGTAAAAATTATTCGTCTTGTGGATGGTGATCACGATATCGACTGCCGAATTGAAGGTATTGGCGCGATGCAATTAAAATCAGAATTTGTTAAAAAAGTCTAAGAAAAACGTTTTAGAGTAGAGAGTTAAAAATCAATGGCACTTTATGTTTATAAATTCGGTGGCACATCGGTAGGTTCAATTGACCGTATCAAAGCCGTTGCCCAGCGCGTTAAAAAAGTTCGAGAGTCTGGCGACGATTTAGTGGTTGTGCTGTCGGCAATGAGTGGCGAAACCAATCGTTTGATTAGTCTTGCTAAAGAAATGCAAGCGCAACCTAATGAGCGTGAATTAGATGCAATGGTATCAACGGGTGAGCAGGTCACTGTTGCACTACTCAGTATGCGTCTTAATGAAATTGGCTGCCCTGCGTGTTCTTACACCGGCACGCAAGTGCGTATTTTAACGGACAGTAGTTTCACGAAAGCGCGTATTCGAGAAATTGACGGTACACGTATTCGTGCGGATTTAGCGCAGGGGAAAGTCGTTGTTGTTGCCGGTTTTCAAGGTGTTGATGAAGATGGTAATATTACCACGTTAGGGCGTGGTGGATCAGATACGACCGCTGTTGCGCTGGCTGCAGCGCTCAAAGCCGATGAATGTCATATTTACACCGATGTGGATGGTGTTTATACCACCGATCCGCGTGTTGAGCCTAAAGCACGTCGCCTTGATCGCATTACCTTTGAGGAAATGCTTGAAATGGCGAGTTTAGGGTCAAAAGTGTTGCAAATTCGCTCAGTTGAATTTGCTGGAAAATACAATGTTGCCTTGCGTGTCTTGTCTTCGTTTGCAGAAGGGAATGGGACGTTAATTACTTATGAGGAATCACAAATGGAAAGTGCGTTAATTTCAGGTATTGCTTTTAATCGTGACGAAGCGAAATTAACCATTACAGGCGTTCCTGATTTACCAGGGATTGCATTTAAAATTTTAGGACCCATTGCCGACGCGAATATCGAAGTCGACATGATTGTGCAAAATATTGCAGCTGATGCATCGACCGATTTCACTTTTACAGTGCATCGCAATGATTTTGAGCGTGCAAAAGGTATTTTAGAAACGATTTGCAGCGACTTAGGTGCGCGTGGTGTGAGCGGTGACTGCAATATTGTGAAAGTGTCTATTGTTGGCGTTGGTATGCGCTCACATGCCGGTATTGCGAGTACAATGTTTAAAACATTGGCCGACGAAGGTATTAATATTCAAATGATTGCAACGTCTGAAATCAAAATTTCTGTTGTCGTTAATGAGAAATATTTAGAGCTTGCGGTACGTGCTTTGCACACAGCATTTGGTTTAGAACACGCATAAAAATGATTTAAGCTTTATTATTCGCGAGAATTTAGTTATACTAGTTCTCGTCTTGATTGTTCTTCGCTGTATCGCACAGCGAAGAGACCAAATTATTAGAGGGAGTTAATTATGCTTATCTTGACTCGTAGAGTTGGAGAAACGTTAATGATTGGTGATGAAGTAACTGTTACTGTTTTAGGCGTTAAAGGCAATCAAGTTCGTATCGGTGTGAATGCACCAAAAGAAGTTTCTGTTCATCGTGAAGAAATTTACGACAGAATCAAAAAAGAGCAATCTGATACGTCAATTTCAGAAAGCGATAAATAAGTTTCGAAAATAATAATTGGAGAGTTGGCCGAGCGGCTGAAGGCGCTCCCCTGCTAAGGGAGTATGGGCTTTATCTCCCATCGAGGGTTCGAACCCCTCACTCTCCGCCAGTTATTG
>CAINHP010000114.1 GCA_903848905.1 uncultured Pseudomonadota bacterium | reverse complement strand
ATGCTAGCGGTACTGGATTCCCTGCATTTGCTTTCTTTGCATTTTCACCAACGAAAAAAGGAACACCGTCCTGTATACTCACTAAATCGTCATATTTTGTTCTTAAATTCGTATTTACATTACCAATCGTGCCTGTAAAGGCTAAACCATGCAAAACTTCATGCGTTAAAATTGACGTTAAATCAAATTTATCAGGCGCAGGCTTACCACTAAATGACATATCACCAATACGCGTCAAATTGATTAACAAACTCGCATCCGCCGAATTTGGATTTAATTCGTATTGATACAGCGAATCCGATACAAAAGACGTATCGATGCTTTGTTTTTCATGAAGTGTCGCTTGCGTCATCGTGGAATCAGTTTGGGCAAGCACATTGGAGTCTTTGTATTTACCAGAAACTTTCAAATTAAAGACCGCATCAGAGCGAATATATTGACCAATATTATCAAGTGCTTTTTGCAAATTGGCTTTTACATCGGGAAGATAGTCACCTAAACTCGCATCACTAAAATCAATCGTATATTTGAAGTTTGTTCCACCTGAAACTAATGTACTATCAACAATACTGAGGCTATCGGATTGACTGGCAACCGAATTATCTAATACTCTAGGCATTAACGATTGATACAAACTCAGCACAAAATCCTGCACTGCCCCATTTTCATTTTCTGATAATTGACTGACATTGAAACCCACATTTTGCAAGGTTTCCAATACATTTTGAATCAATAACCCTGTATTATTACTAGTATTAGGCTGGGAATCCCCAGTACTGGTATTATTTTGGGTATCTATAAGTGTATCAGTAACTGTACTATCTACTTGATTTGTTGCCTGATACGCACCAATAGAGGGCATATTGATTGCGGAAAGAGTCATAAAAAATTGCCGTGTATAATTCGATAATATTTTTTTATCGGCTTAAATTGATAAAAATAAAATTTAAATATAAACGACAATAAAAGAATCTCATAAGCCCTTAAAATATAAAGATTTTATTAGAACATAAAGCGTAACTAATCCACATCACCAAGTAGTTTTAAAAATTGCTTGTTGATCTCCTCTAATTTATCTAAAAAGAGTTTAATCTGTGCAACATCTTCTTCTGTCAACGGATCGTCATGTTTTATTTCGGCATTTTCACGTCTATATAGTATTTGCAAATAGGTTTCTAAAGCGAGAATGTTGCATCTCTCCACATTTTCCCTAATTTTGTCAGGCAGTATAAAACCATATTTTGTTAAATAACGTTCAAATATTTCTTCAATTTTGGGCAATGTTTCCGCAACATGATGATAAATCAATGTATTGTCATTTCTAATGGATTTCGGCTTGATGAAAAGACTTTGGTGAATGACTCTAAATTTTTTGAAAGCGGTTAATCTTTTATCAAAAAGCACTTTTGATACGCCCAGTTCATGCCTTAACTTTTCAATTCGTCTAACTATCCAAAAACCAATAAGCAAGGTAAAAAAACTATTGATGACAATGATGAGGGTTGTTTCGGTTGACATGTCACGTTCCAAATAGAGGCGATGAGTTTAATTATAGTAGCGGGTAATAGCGGAATACGAATAAATCACATTTTGACACCCCTAAAATATAGCGATATCAACAAGCTTTATTGTACTTAATGGCTGTGAATAAAACAGCTGAACTTTACGTTAATTGAAGTAGATGTTAAAACTTTATAAAGCTTGTGATGTATTATTTTCAATGCCTTCACAAATGGTCCGCGTTAAAAAATGACTAAATGTCATCCCCACAGCCACCAACATTTTCGGAAATATACTTTGCGGAGACATCCCAGGAATAGTATTCACTTCTAGAAAATACAGTTCATTATCTTTTTGATTTAAAATGAAATCCATCCTCATAACACCGTTATTCCCAAAGATACTATAAATTTTTTTGACAAAATCCTGCATCTTCAAAAGTAACAATTCATCAACATTTGCGACCGTCAATGTAATATTTTTTGTGCTATCAACCTTGTTTTCATGTGATAAAAAATCAATATTATTTTCAATCAATAATTCTTCGCTCGGTGGCGTGATAATAATCTGATTGTCGAGCGTAAAAATGCCCATGGTAAATTCTCGCCCCGAAATAGATTGCTCGATAATAATTTCATCGTCTATTTTCAACGTTTCTGTTATTAATTGATCCACTTGCTCTTTTGAATACGCTTTGCTTACACCAATACTACTTCCATTTTTACAAGCTTTAATGAAGAATGGAAATTCCATTTTTTCGCATATCAAATCAATATCGTAATGTTCTGTATTGATATAATGATTTTTTGCCACGCACACGTCATTGGACTTAACGTAACATACGGAATGGTATTTATGATTGGTTAATGCAGATATTCTTGAATTGACAGAAAAATAAGGAATCCCAATTAATTCAAACAAGGATTGCAGTTGCCCATTTTCCCCTGGTGCGCCATGCACAGCAATAAAACAATAATCAGGACTGATTGTCCTGCCTTCATGCGTAGTAAAGGAAAAAGTATTTAAATCTATTTTATATTTTTCACCATTCAAAACACACACCATGGTTTGTTCAAAAAAGGTAATTTCATAAATAGAAAATAAAGCATTGTCCAAATTATCAATGATATTTTGACCACTTCTGATTGAAACGCTCGCTTCTTGTGTGTATCCACCGTAAATGACGAATACATTTTGCTTACCATGAGTTGATTTCATCATGCTTTATTAATAAATAGATTATTTAAATCGAATTTGCGAAAGCAAACCAAAAAGTGGATATCAAAAATGCGAGTATTATATGCTGTTAAACACTTTATCACCAGACTCTTCAAATTTAAATTCACTTTACTTTATTAAGTGTCGATTAAAACTGGGTACTTGTGTATACCAATGTCAGTGTTTCTTCTTAATCGTCGCAAATACTTTCATCGGTGTTGAAATATTAATCAGTTTGAAGGACCATTAACGCGCTATAACCAAACAGTCTTATACAAACTATTCCACAAGGTTCAAAACCATGTCATTATTGCCCAATATAAAGGGGTTCTTGATACAATTTTAATATCCCCTATAACCTTTGCATATTTTAATTTTACTAAGCTATAGGTTTTGACAATGCACACGAACTATAAGGACATTATTACACTCTAAGAGGGTAAAAGAAGTGGTAAGCCTTGTATTAGAAATTTACGCATTACTTTTTATGACGTTCTTTCATGGCTTGCACAAAGAATGAAACCTGAGAAAATTATTGATGATTATCCAGAACTCAATCTCACCGACATCAGCGCCTGCTTCTTTTTTCGGCTGAACGTGAACGACTTATGACAACAATAGTTTAAAATGAAGTTACTGCTAGATGAGAACTTATCAAGGCGTATAGTACCGTTTATCCAAGAGCATTATCCAAATTCTACACAGGTAGCCTTAGTTGGGTTGGAAAAAACAAGAAGGTTTGCAAAAAGGCGAAATGCTTGCCCTCCAACGGCTTTTAACTAAACGTTTCGGTGTCATTCGCATGGAGACGGTTACCTTAATTTCTCAGGCACCTCTTGAGGATATTGAACGATGGTTTGATCGCGCTATTGACGCGAAAGCGTTATATGACGTCTTTACCGACTAGAATTTAATCTGCTTGAATATAAATATCAGGCACGCCAATACTAAATCTGAAAATGACTTAAGTTATTTTCTCGACAGTACGCTTTTTGAGTCAAGCCCGAGGACTGCCATTGGATTAAGTGTTGTTGCCAGATGCTGGCCTTGCTAGTGCTAGAGGTAAATTGGATAGCTGTCATTTTGTGTACTCCTAACGATTGGTAAGTACTCAGCTGACAGT
>CAINHP010000113.1 GCA_903848905.1 uncultured Pseudomonadota bacterium | reverse complement strand
TTTATTTTTATTTTAATTTTTATCAATAATTCACTTTTATATTATGAGGATAACTATTGATTTCTCAATCAATAGCATGGGGTTAAAATTCAATGCGCTGTGAGTTGAAAAAATTCGCAATATCCGCTAATTATGCAAGTATGACATAAAGGTTTACGCGCCATACAAGTGTAGCGACCATGAAGAATTAATAAATGATGCGCATCAAGCCTAAATTTTTCTGGAATGACGCGCAGTAATTCATTTTCCACGCCAAGTACCGAATTAGAATGAGCAAGTCCAATACGATTTGCAACTCGAAAAATATGCGTATCCACCGCAATCGTTGGTTCACCAAAAGCGGTATTTAAAATCACATTGGCGGTCTTGCGCCCAACACCCGGCAAACTTTCCAGTTCGCCACGTGTACGAGGAACTTCTCCTTCGTGATTTTGAAGTAACTGTTCACACAATTTAATAATATTGGCGGCTTTTGTATTAAACAACCCAATAGTCTTAATATAATTTTTTAAACCATCTTCACCTAATTCAAAAATTTTTTGCGGTGTATTTGCAATATTAAATAAGGGTTTAGTTGCTTTATTAACACTTTTATCGGTTGCTTGCGCAGAAAGCACCACCGCAATTAAAAGCTCAAAGTGACTGCTGTAAACTAATTCCGTTTCTGGTTTTGGAATCGCAATCGTTAATTGCTCAAATAAACGGACAATCTCTTGTTGAATCATGAATCAAATGTTTGCGTATAAGAAACAAACGTATTAAATTTTTCATACGCTGCGCCACTGCAAATCACGTCATTAGCTCTTTCAATTCCCTCCTCAAGTGAGGAAGCCAAATCCGCCGCATAAATAGCCGCGCCTGCATTGAGTAGCACAATATCCTTCGCTGCGCCTGCTTGATTATTAAGAACATCCTTTAGCATTCGTAAACTATCGTTCACGTTGGTGATTTCAATAGTGCTAAGTGAGGCTTGCGGTAAATTAAATTGCGCTGGCGTCACAGTGTAACACGATACCTCCCCGTTCTTGAGTTCAGCTACTTGTGTTGGCGTTGCAATACTCATTTCGTCTAATCCGTCCTGCGCACTGACCACTAAGACATGCCGACTTCCTAACGCTTTAAAAACGTGCGCTAAAGGCGCTGTCCATTTCGGATCATACACACCGATAAGTTGGTGATCAGCCCTCGCTGGATTGGCTAGCGGACCAAGTAAATTAAATAATGTTCGCACACCGAGTTCTTTGCGGACATTGCGTGTATGTTGCATCGCGCCATGATAATTAGGTGCAAAAAGAAAACCAATACCCAATGTATCCACGCATTGAGCCACTTGCTCCGGTGACAAATGCAAATTCACCCCCGCTAATTCAAGCACATCCGCACTACCGCAACAACTTGAAACAGAACGATTACCATGTTTAGCTACGCGACCACCGGCTGCAGCAACAACAAACGCGCTTGTTGTCGAAATATTAAACGTATTCGCCCCATCTCCACCCGTCCCACAGGTATCAATAAGATGTTGACCTGAAATGGGAATTGGCGTGGCTAGTTCACGCATCACTGAGGCAGCGGCCGTAATCTCCTCAATCGTTTCACCTTTACTGCGCAATGCACATAAAAAAGCCGCCATTTGAACATCACTGGCTCTCCCTTGCATAAATGCATGAATAGTGTCGCGCATTTCTGTCGCGCTTAAATCCTGTTTTTGAAGTAATTTTTCTAAAATTTGCGAATACTGCATAACCTTCCTTTATATTAAATCCGATTCTACTAATTTTTCTATCGACGCAAATACTCGCAACGTATTATAAATTAACTGATTATGTTGATAAGAACTCTGAGTAGCCTGCACAATAATGCGTGAACTTAAGCAAAAACGCAATGCACTCACCTCAACGCCTTCTATCTCCCCACAAACCACAGGCTGTCCTATTTGGCAGGGGATTTCCTGCAACGGTAGTTGATGGTAACACACCAGTGTTTGAGCACGTGAAAGTGGTTTTTGATTTTTATAAAGTATAAAAGGAAATATGGTAGGCATCGCGTCCCAAGTAGCTAAATCAATCAAGCCATCGCGATTTAATGCGTTAACAGGCAGTACTGCAAAAGTTGTAGAACGTTCAATATAATGCGAAATGACTTGCGTGAAATCAGCAATGATACTGCATATCTTCGCGTTGCTTAACCCACAAAATTCGCGATATTGCATCAATGCCACTTCCATACGTGAAATCAAACCCCAATTAACTGCCATATTAGGTGATTGAACGTTTGTTTTTTCAGGCAAAAAAATCATTGCTGAAAAAGAAGGTGCTGATAAAAACTTAGATCCCGTTGTGGCCACCATAAAGCCTTGCGCTAAATAGGCGTGTAGCGTTTGAGCGGACATTCTAAATTGACAAGCATCGACCAAAACAGTCAGTTTTTCTCCCAAACGCGTTTTTAACTGTATTGCACACGCGGGACTGGGTGCAATCATACCCGTTTTTGATTGATCCACCAGAATAAGAAAAACATGATGCCCTTGTTCAATCCCCTTTTCGACATGCTCGATAACTTGCGCATCGCATTGATCAATGCAACGTGGGGTTGAATTCGAAAACCGAAGTGCAATGGATACCACCTCAACATCGTTATTGCCTCGCGTTAATGCTTGAGCAACGCCGCTTCCCGTTTCATTTCCCTCTACCATGATAATTAACGTTTTTTCAGGTAATTGCGCTGCAATTAACGCATGAGAGTCTGTACCTGAAGGCGAAAATAGTAATTGCGTGTTATTTGTACATTGAAGCAGCGATAACCATTCATTTTTTTGCCGCGTTTTTTCGCGCTCATAGAGCGTAAGTTCATCAGTCTCTTTTATCTCGTTTTGAAGTCGAGCAATATAGTGCTCAAGAGATCTAAAATTTGCATCACTTATAATCGATGCTGTGGACGAACTAAACGATAAAACAGCGTCGTTAGGTGTCGGCGGGCAACCATACTTATTTACACCTTTTGCATTTAAACGCAGTCGCTCATCGCCGCCTGAAACAAGTAACTCTGCCGTCAGCATACGTAAACTTCGTGCTGATTTTAATACAGCAATTGTTTCCGACATTAACTCAAATTTCCTTGAAAGGGCAACGCAATAATAAAACGTGTACCCTGATTCACTTTTGATTCAACCGTTAATGTTCCGCCATGCTTTTGAATAATATCTGCGTTTATTGATAGACCTAAACCTAACGCATGATCTGTTTTTTTAGTGGTGAAATGGGGTGTGAAAATTTTGTCTACTATTTCGCTCTGTATCCCATCGCCGGTATCAGCAACACTTATAATCGCTTGATTGTAGACTTTTGCCGTTGTAATAATAATGTTGCCTTTATGAGGAATGGCTTGCACGGCATTGGTGAGTAAGTTGAGCAAGACGTGCATTACTTCATTGACGTGACACAAAACCGGCTCATGAAGCGCGTAATCTGTTTCAAATGTAATACGATGTTTATATGCACGCTCAAATAATTGCACTAATTCGGAAATGGGCGAGTCTATAACTACTAATTGAACGCTACAGGGCATCGAAAACTGTTCAAAAAAATGCGTTAACGCAGTATTATCACTAGCTTGAATTGAATCTATAGCAAATCGCCCTAATGTAATAGCTTG
>CAINHP010000112.1 GCA_903848905.1 uncultured Pseudomonadota bacterium | reverse complement strand
GACGCCGTATTGAATGCCAAAAGGGGGAGCATTTAAATACGCGTATAGTTGTGGCAAAGAACAATGACCAGTCTCTTTTTCAATAAATTTATCAATTCCACGCCACACATTAGCAAGTTTATAATCATTTTCGGCCGGCACTAGAAAACGCCATATGTCGTTTTGCTGAACATGAATATCTAAATATCGAGGTAATTCATGTCATACTTTCTTCAATTAACGTAATAGGAGCTAATTATGGATATAACCACGATAAATATTTACAATCAAGAAGCGGAAAGTATTGCTAAATTACACGCATCGTTAACACCTTGTAGAATTTATGAGCTAATCAATAAATATTTCATTAAGAATAAATCAACTGCTGATATTGGCTGTGGAATTGGGCGAGATGTTAACTGGTTAAATGATAACGACTTTCCGTCTATTGGGGTTGATGCTTCAGAGGGAATGTTAAAACAGGCTAGGGGGCTTTACCCAAAGATAAATTTTCAAATGGATTATTTACCAGAATTAAATAAATTAGCGAATTCGACGTTTCAGAACATTCTGTGTTCAGCTGTGTTGATGCACTTAGATAATCATGCTGTTGAGGTAGCTTGCCTTCGTCTTTTACAATTATTAAATAATGACGGGCGTTTAATTATTTCGATTCGTGGCACAAATGAACCAAATAAACGTGAAAACAACAAACTTTATGAATCCATTGATATTGAGCTTTTCAAACAATTATTTTTACATAACCAATGTGAAATTTTGCTTTATGAAAGTGAAGTGGAGCAAAAACGAGGTTTAATTTGGCATAATTTTGTAATCAGAAAATTGCAATCCCTTGTGCTTTAGGTTGCCATTTTGCATTGATTTGATAATGTGAAGTAGAGCAATTATAAGCATCTTGTAAAAATTGTTGCCGTTTATCGGCGGTTAATCCTGTTTGCATCATTAAGGTTTCTCTTAATGGGTGATGACTTGTAATTAAATATTCATTTCGATTATGTAATCGTTCAAGTAATTTCACTGAGGGAATTTTAGCAAATTTTCCATTTTCCCCTCGGTTGCAATCAATACAAGCCAATACTAGATTGGCAACCCCGTTGATGGGCTTTTCTGGATCGCATTTTCTTAAATCATGGGGGAAAAAGTGGTCAATATCAGCACAATCAATATGATTGGATTCGATAGATATTTCCCTAAAGCAATAAAAACAACGCCCTTTTTGATAACCGTTCAATGCTGGTCTAGCACCTGTAACCCCAACTCGTTTTAATTTATTATCAGCAATCAATTCATGTGTTTGTTCTTTGTAGTCAATTTGAATTAAATGTTTCGGTAAATTTAATTCCCAAGCAGTTTCCACTAATCGCCATCTGGATTCGGTTTCATCGACTAAACTGTCGTATTGAGATGTATCGCCTAATCTATAAAAATTATCGGTTAAAACAATACCGCCTTTTGTCTTGCGTTCATCAATAAAAAAACGTTCTGGTAATTCTTGTTCATGAACATTGTGAAACGCGTCAATAACATATTTAAAACCGTGTTGAACTGTTAATTTAATTAATTCATTTTGGGATATTTTATGGGAGTTAAATTCACGGCATGCATTTAAAACAGGGCTACTTGCAGACGTTCCTTGTTTATCGCAAAGAATCAAATGCTCTGCGATATGTTTTGAAAAAGGAACAGCTAATTTGTCTAATGTGATAATGCTTTCGCCGCTGTCTTTTAAATCGTATAAAGACTTTGCTAAAGCAAATTTGTAGGATGCAACATTTCGACCAAACAAAATAATTGAACGCCAATAATTTTCGAGTGTTGGCTCAATTTCGTAAAATTTAGACATAAACCAACATAGCTCTAACTTTGCCACCTGAAATACATAAAAGATGTCGGGTTGGTTTGGGTTCGGTCATGAATGATTGTCTCGGTTTATCGTCACAAAATGTATTTTTATGATAGAAAGTAGGGAATATACTACATTAAGTGGCTGATAGCCAATTAGCCGCCTCTTATAGTAATTTGAATTTTGTGTGATTTCTTACTTTTAGTCTAAAACTGTGAGGTAGTTCACGGTTTTGATATTTGGGTTTGATATTTGGTGAGATTTTTTGATTTTAGATTATTTCATCTATGCTACATAAAAGACGTTGAGATATAGGCATTTCATTATGTTAACGTTATATTTAATTATTGTCTTCTCGGAAAATTTTTACTATCTATATGCTTTTTTGTTATTTAACCCTCATAGCTCAAGCACTTTTCCTACCCCAACCACAATACCCACTCAATTCCTAAACGTAAAACACCGTTTATAGCATTTAAGCCCAGCCAGCAATATCAGAGCAACTGGGCGAGGGCAAATCAAGCATGTTGGGCTGGTTTTGTTCAACCGATTGAATTTACTAAGAAATGGGTCTACAGGTCTAAAAAAATAGTGTTGCGGATTTTTTATATAGAGTACTTTTCTACTTTCGGTGGTGATTTTGCACCTATATAGTGAGAAATGCTTGGGTCACAGGAAGAGATTAGCCGTGGTTTAAAGCTGGCCGTTTATAAAAACATAATTGTGTATTCACATGGAGTACCACGCGCCACCGGCTTATATAAAACCGCCCCATGTAGGTGGGTGTTATAATATTATTAGGGGTAATTGGCAGGGAATGCGAAGGAAGGTATAAAATACAACGATAATAGTATTATTTTCAAATGCCTATTATACGCCTATTAATTATTTTTCAAACAATAAAACAGGCTTAAAATTAATTCTAACTCATTGATTTAACTGGAGCCAATGACGGGAGTCGAACCTGCGACCTACTGATTACGAATCAGTTGCTCTACCAACTGAGCTACATCGGCGAAGTGATTTTGTGGAGGCTGCGAGCGGAGTCGAACCGCTCTAGATGGCTTTGCAGGCCACTGCATAACCGCTTTGCTACGCAGCCAATTTGAAGATAAACAAAAAAGCCGCGAAAATCGCGGCTTAAAATTTGGAGCGGGAAACGAGATTCGAACTCGCGACCCCAACCTTGGCAAGGTTGTGCTCTACCGCTGAGCTATTCCCGCGTTTCAATATTTGAAACCATTTACACAGTATAAATATATTTAATCAGGGCGTCAATCTTTATTTGAAAAACTACAGATTAATACCTAATACCCAACCAATCGTTCCAGTACAACTACCTTCATCTATTTGCACTTTTGCATAAACAATGGGGCCTGCCTCTTGTTTATCTAATACGGTCACATTAGTACCAACAGGGAATTTACGGCATTCTTCTGTTTTATTTTCATCGTCATCAAAAGCTGACATTGCGCCTGGCTGAGAAACCAATCGGATAGTTAACACTTCATTGCCATCTGTAATAGCATTGGGGCTTTTTAACGAATATTTTTGGCCAGCTGCCAAACTTTTTGTATCTGCTTTTTTCAACACTTCATCACCGCCACCAAATCCAAACATCACCAAAGCTAAAAGCAACACACCAACACCACCTAAAATGCCATAGAACGCATTGGCATTTGACTCTTTAAGTGCCATTAATGATGCCAACATACCCGCTGGAGCTTCTTCATGACTAGCTTGAGTCGCGTGAGCTTCAGCTGCTTGAACGTGTTCAACGTGTTCAACGTGAGCAGTTTCTTTCGAAGCTTCAACAGACTCGGTAACGACTGGATTTACATTTTCTTCACTCATTTGTATGTCCTCACTGTATTTTTTTAAGTTGTTATTATTGTAAAGCTCACCGCTCCCTTAAATTTGAGCGCAACACTATTTTACTGTGTTAGCCTTTTCGCGTCATCATTCCCTTTGATGGATTATAACCAACAAGGGCCGCCGCCATAAACACGAAAAATGCGATCGCTGTATATATAAACGCAAATGAATTAAATTGCCCATATAATGCAAAACGAATTAACTCAACGGCTTGTGAAAATGGATTGTACTGCGCTAATTCATAGAGAAACGCATTGGATTCTTTTATTTTCCATAACGGATAAAGCGCCGTTGACATAAAAAATAGCGGAAAAATCACAAAATTCATCACACCTGCAAAGTTTTCAAGTTGCTTAATAAATGACGACAACAATAAGCCTAATGCGCCTAACATCAATCCTGACAGAATCAGTGGGAATATTATCCACATATAACCCTCAATTGGTGCTCGGATATCATACCCCCATGCTATGATTAAGAAAACATACACCTGCAAAATAGATACACCTGTCCCCGCAAATAATTTACTCAAAAGCAAAAACCAACGCGGCAACGGACTAACAAGCAAGATGCGCATACTGCCCATTTCGCGGTCATAAACCATCGAAAGAGAGCTTTGCATGCCGTTAAAAAGTTGAATCATGCCAATTAATCCCGGTGTAATGTAGACCTCATACAAAATGTAGGTTTCATATGGTGGCGTAATCGCTAAACCGAGTGCTGCACGAAAACCTGCAGCAAAGACAAATAACCATACCAAAGGGCGTACTAATGCCGAAATAAACCGCTCTCGTTGCGTCACAAAACGACTCAACTCTCGCACCACAATCCCCATCATCGCTCGCCAATAATGCACCATATTATTTCTCCCCAATAGATACTAATTTCAATCCCGAAGGTAGCGCTTCACCAAAAATTTGTTTTTCGTCTTTTTCGCTGAGTTCTTTAACCTGCTCCACCATATCAATCCATGAAAGAGGCGCTTTACTCAGTTTTAACTTTTCAACAACACGAATGCGCATTTCGTCATGGATATCACGCGCACGATCACCACTCATACGCGCAATTAAGGTCGCAGAAAAACCAATTTGCGGCGTTTTTTTCCAATCTTCACTGAGTAATTGCTCAAGCCATAATTCGACTGTTTGCGCAGGCACAACATTGTGACTACTGCCATGAAAAGGAATTCGCGCCCCAATGCGCCCGAGCGCCCACCACGTTTGGAGAGATTCGCTCGATTTTTCAAGGCGTTTAAGCAGCCATTCACCTAATTGAACTTTCTTTTGCAACGGTAAGCGTTCAAGCACTGCGGCTAATCGAATAATGTCGTCATAACTACGCGTTTTAATTTGTTTTGCCACGCCCACTTGCCTTGCTGCACTCGGGTCAATATATTTGGTAATGTCGGAAAAAATTGTTTCCTGCACTGCGGGTGACAGTCCACCAGCAATCCGTCGCCAAAGTGTCCACCACTCCGCCCATGATGCCGTTTCGTTGACAAATTGAATTCCGTGCGGATATATTTTCCAAATTTGCTCAACACGCCAATCATCAAGAGGATAACCAAATCCCGGACGCAAACAATATCCAATTAAATTTAACCAAATTTTTTCATGTGATTCACTGCGACGACGGTACTTATCACCGTCCAGTAACGTGGTAAATAAGGTTCGAAGCAGTGGCGAGTTCCATTCACTTCGCGCCATTCCTGTCATTTTTTCAAGCTCGACGCGAAGATTTTTCACCGCTTTAGGATCAATTTGTTTTGATTTTGCACCGAAAATATCACTGATTTTTTCGCATAAGGCCGGCAAATTGGCAGGCAACCCTCCTTCAGTTGATACGCCACTATTCTGCACGCCCCGACGAAGTTGGAATTCAACGTCCCACCGATTTTTACGATTATCAACGCCGACGCATTGGATTTTGAGCGTACCGACTTCTGTTTGCATGACGGCAAGCTCAACGACAACTTCATTGCTCGAATCACTGCTAAAGGCAACCGCTAAAGGCGGTAAAGAATGAAAATCGTCAGTAATGTCAGCAATATCACCCGATTTATAAACAGCATCACCAATCGTTGAGGCCAAATGAAAACGTACTGGCATCCCAAGACGCAATGCAAAGCGATGGTCTTTTAAAATAATTTCATCCTCTTCCTCACTACCTCTTGGCAAAATACAAATACCTTGTTGAACCTGCCTATTTTCAGCCGTTTCAATCAGTAAGAAATAACTACGCGCAGCACCTCCCCCGATTTTTAATTTTTTCTCACGTCGCGCCACAGCATAGCTGACCGCACCAAACGCAACCGCTAATTCAGGATGTTGATTTTCAAGTAAAATGGGGGGTACGTCACGCCATGAAGCAAGTAAATCTATTGCGCGCTTGGTGATAGGTTGACTGCGAAATACGCCGCCATTAAGTAGCAGTGCATCGGGTACAAATGCACCTTGCATCTGATCTGTACTGCCTAATGCTTTTGCGGACGCATAGGAATGTAATTTCAAAAAAGCAGCAATATGTTTACTCACTGCTGGCTCTGACGCATAAGGTAATCCGAACTCAACCACACCACTGCGTTTTTTATCCGGCAAATCACTTAATTTTGATAGTGGAAAAAAACCATCTAGCGCAATAGTGTGAACTTCTTCACGTGTGAGCGTTGCCGAACGTGAACCACCAAATAATTTCGAACCACTTGCAAGCAACGTCACTTTAATAGATTCTGGCGCCTCTTCTGCAAGTAAACGCTCTTTAGCGTGGCGACAATGCTCGAGTAATTGTGATAATTCGGCTGCCGATAATCGCTTTTGCCCAGAATCATTGCCCATTAAACGTGATTCAAGCGTATGCGCGATGGCTAAATCTACATTATCACCGCCCAGCATCAAATGATCACCCACGCCAATACGGGTTAATTTTGGCTCTTTATCGCCTTCACCTTGCTCAACGCTAATGAGAGTTAAATCCGTCGTTCCGCCCCCCACATCACAGATAAGCAGCAAATGCACGTTGGACAATTTTTCTGTTAATTGCGTCGCATTTGCTCGTAGCCAATCGTAACAAACGGCTTGAGGCTCTTCGAGTAAGCGAATTTTTTTCAATCCAGCAATTTTTGCCGCCTCAACGGTTAATGACCGCGCTCCTTCATCAAATGACGCGGGGACAGTTATCACAACATCTTGATTTTCAAGCGGTGCCTCGGGAAATTGATGCCCCCATACCGCGCGAATATGCGCCAAATAACTCGCACTTGCATCCAAAGGCGACACTTTTAATATGTCATCACTACTACCCCAAGGCAAAATAGCCGCATCTTGATCCACAGATGGATGGGATAGCCAACTCTTCGCACTCGTCACAAAACGGCCTTTCGTTTTTGCGCCAAGCACACGCGCTGCTTCACCCAAAATGGCATTATCGCTTGCGGTAAAAGCAAGATTACCCACGGCAATTTCCCCTTCTGCTGGATGATAACGCACAGAAGGCAATAAGGGACGCGCCGCAACTTGCCCAACATCAACTAATTGCTCAATGGGGAAAAGTTGAATCGTTTGCGGCGTCGATATATGCGCGTAGGCTACAACAGTGTGTGTTGTGCCTAAATCGATGCCAACTAAATACTGGGGATTTTTTATTTTCACGGTTTTGTTAACTCAAAGAGAAAGTAGATGTGTGCTGTACAATCAGCGATTGAGCACAAGGTTCTAGCATCAATAATGTCGATTATTTTATTCTACCCTCTGATACAAGCATACGTTCAAGAGGACTTTCTGGGTCGAAAGTAAGATGCGGCGAGATGATCGACTCGCTTGCTTTCAGTAATTCATTCACTTGGTGTTTGTGCTGCTGTTGATCGAGTTCAAACTGTGAAATCAACGCTAATACATCCTGATTTAATGCCTCTAATCCATGTGCAACTCCTTTATTCAAACCCCGCAATGCACTTTTTTCAAGAGATGGCTGGCATTTTTTAAGAATAAAAAAAGGAATGACCCATGACAGCGTACACACTAAAACGCTATGCACAGCAAAATCAACGCTCAAATAATGCAAATGCGTTTGATTACTTTCGTAATAACCATTAAAAACTTGAACACCCACCCAACTCATCGCCCCAAGCGGTAACACAATTTCAGCCAGACCAACCAGTTTAAGTAACCCACGATGGAGCCAAGTTCCCCGTTTTGCAAGAGATTGACGTGTTTCCAGCTCTACCGCATGATGCAAGGCTTTCTTTGCATTCGCGCGGATTGATGACATACTTTTATCGAGTGGCAAAATTGGAAGGTGCTGGCGTTGCGCGTAAAGTAGCGTTTCATTCAGCACATCATCAAAACGTGTTTGCGCCCATCCATCCCAAAGTAAAATATCACTGGATACAATGCGTAAATCACTCGCATGCGTTGCAAATTGCTCCGCAAGCAAAGGCAATCGCCATGCAAATCCTTGTTGCAACTGTTTCGCTGTTAACTTCCAATGTTTTTGCCAATGCGTGTGTAATTTCTGAACGGCCACCGGTTCGCCTAAATAAGACAAGCCGACCTGTAGCTGTTTTTGCAAGGCTTGAACGCGCACTTGCCGACCATGATAAGCCAGTTGTTCAAGTGTCTTTTGCGTAGCTAAACTACCAATAGTTTGCGTTAAAGAGGCAAAGTCATCGTCGACGAGCACTTGCGTGCAGCTGGTTTTAAAAATCAATGGTGCATCAAATCCAGCTAAGTGAAGTTGATGCTCAAAGTCTTCAGCTTGAACCTGTTGCCCCACATCCCATTGATTAAGTACAAATAGCCACGCATGACGCGCACCCTGAGAAATCAATAATTGCCAGGCTTTTTCATCTCGATAACGCTCAGGACTCACTACATAAATCAGCATATCGATATATGGCATCCATTGCAAAACGAGGGCTTTATTCTGCACATCTGTACTGTCAAAATCTGGCATATCAATCCAAACCATCATTTTTTGACTATCGTCATCATGATGAGAAATCGATACCCCACGCAAAGGCAAATCAGGTAACGTGACATCCCGATGATAATACACGGTAACTTCACGAGAAGTAGGACGTGCTATCCCCGCTTTGGCAATTGCCCTGCCCGCTAATCTATTCAGTAGTGAACTTTTCCCAACACCTGTTCCCCCCATAAAAGCGATAAGCATGGGGCGACTAGGCATTTCTTGAGCGAATTGCGTCATATCATCACTATCTAATGACGCCAACTGCTGCGCTGTTAACCAATCTTGCTGATTGGCTTTTTTTGCCCAATCTTGAGAGTCATTGAGTAAATCAGAGTAATCGTAAGCCATGAGGTTTTCCACCGTCCAATTGCGCCTCAGCGTCTAAAAGTTGTTTAGAAGAAATCGCAAAATGTGTATCGCTATTTATCAACTGAGCTAAATCACGTAAACGCTGCGACATCGGATCAAAAATTTGCGCTTTGACTGCGGCAAGTTGCCGAACTTTCAAATCGGACTCTACTTTACGCATATAATTCCCAATGGCACTTTCGGTCAGTAAATTAGTGAGTGTTAACATGGCAGGCGCAATCACCAAATCATGCAAGCCAATCCCACCCGCATAAAGCGTCAGTGCCAACACAGCAGCATCGGCCGATACACGCGTTGCACGGAGTGTGTTTAGCACCAGGGGTTGCTCTTCTAATTTATGATAAAGCCCTTGAGCTGCCAGCTGAACATCTTGTTGAAATAATTGATGATACGCTTGTGCGTTGTGAAAACTGACTTTCGCCTCACCAGAGTGATGATCACGCAGTTGCAAACTGATATCGCGCCACAAAGGATGCGTATTTTTATCCAGCAATTGATGTGCTAATTCCGTTAATGAGTGATCAATTAACTGTTTTATCATCGTCATTTCGTGACTGCTTTCTGCTAAATTAGCACGAGAACGCCCAAGACTACGCAATTTTTTTAATGGGTAAAGTAACGCTTTACGGGCAGTCATCATCACGCGCGCCACACTGGGTATTTCAAGTAACAATAATAATTCTGCAATCGCTTGTTGAAATGTTTCATAATGACGTGGGTGATTAAGGTAGTCTCGCGCGTAATTACGTAAGGATTGCTCAACAACCTGATCAACAAGCTGATGCCATGCATCATATATGACATGCTCTTCACGCAGTGGCGCTGTCCATGACTGCCAGTAGGTTTGCAGTAATTTTTGCTCACGATGAGTTTGTTTTTCACGTTGTACTTTTTTAGCTAATTCGAACAAAACGTGTTTTTTCGATTGCGCAATTTCGGGTATTTGTGTATTTTTTTGATAAAATAGCGGCAACACTTGCGGAAATGCATCGCGACGCGTCTCTCTCCATTTCTCTTGTAGTGATTCTAAAACAACCGATTCAGATCCTTCATGTAATTTATTCACACAAATTAAAGTGGGTTGCCGCAAAGGTTCAATGCATTTCATCATGTCCCAAACGGATTGATCTGCATATTTTTCTTTACTGACAATTAAAATAACCATATCCGCGAGTGCAATGGTTTTGAGTACACCTTCACGATAAACAGTTGAATCAATAGAATCAAAATCCGGCGTATCCCAAAGTATGGAAGGTGGTAAATAGGGAGTTACCGTATCAGTAGACGATAATGAATAGCACGTGTAATTTGATTTATTGAGCTGATTGGTTACACTACTCATAAAAGGAAAAAAATATTCGGCTAAATACTGCTCACAGGCCGTAACGTCAATATCATAACAAAAGCCTTGTGGATGAACGGTATAACCAGCAAGTGGACTCACGCCAGCACTTGTTGAATTCAGTAAGACGTTAACAATCGAGCTTTTACCGGCTTGTGTTGGGCCAACAACGGCAATTTGCAAAGGCAAATTATCCTTATGTTGCCCTTTTGCAAAAAAAGCCTGCGTGAGTGTTAACTGCTCAAGTGTTTGCTGATACGCATAGTGAGAACCATTGAGCACATTGGCTTTTTGGATAATTTGGTAGCGCTTTAGAAGAAGGGAAATAAATTCCAGCATAAAAAAAATGTCTAGGGTTTATAATAACCGCGCATTTTACTTTGTTTGTAAAAAAATAGCGTTATCATCCTTCCCATTTATTTTTAAGGTTATGACAATGAAAAAATTACCACTTATCGTCCTTGCGCTAAGTTGCGCCATGTTAACCGCCTGTGGCAATGGTCAAAAGATCAATGCACACAGTGAAAAAACGGCTTATAAATCTGTTAAAATGATTAAAAATCGACTTCCCGAAGATATCCGTACAGAATATGAGATGTCATTTTGGATGGTACGTGACGCGAAAAAAAGTGATGACGAATTTTTAAACACAGTAGATAATAAAACCCCGCAAGAAATTATTGTTATGGGTAAAGAAATTTATCAACAGCGCAAAGAAGCTGGTTTTGCAGAATACCAACAATATAAAACGTGGGAAGAAATGATGGCTAAATACGACCGAGAACGTATGCATCAAGGTAAACCAAAAACAGACGTCAAACAAACAGACGATGCTCGCACCAGTAATCGTGAAGTTATTTACAGTATGTAATTAAGAAAGGGAAGCCTCTCGTTTATGCTCATCCAAAAGCTAGCTCGACTAAGTATCACATTGTGCTTATGTAGCGCATTGACGTGTGTTGCGAGTGATGACAAACGTGAGGCTGAATTTGCCCTCGATATTGAAAAAAACCTGACGAATGGACGTATTGTTTGGCTGCAGGCTCAGAATCAAAAATTTTTGAGCCTATATACCGAAGTAGCAACCAATAACCCTGATGGTATAGTGATATTACTGCATGATATTGGAGGACATCCAAATCAAGATAAAGTGATTGAGTTACTACGCAATTTTTTCCCTGAACACCGTTGGTCAACGTTATCAATACAAATGCCTTTGCGTGAAGAAGGTGCTAAAATAGAGGACTATTACAGTTTATTTCCTGAAGCTAAAGACAGACTATTTTCGGCTGTCACTTTTGCCAAAGCACAAAAAGCCGAAAAAGTGGTCATTATTGGGTATGGATTAGGGGGACTGATGGCAACCTCTGCCCTGCAAGAAAAAACGACAAATGTGAACGGCATCATTACCATAAGCTTGTCATCTTCTGAAATAGATGAAATTTACGCACAAACATTGCCTTTTGTTTCATCTCTAACCCTACCTATGCTTGATGTTTACGGTGAACTTGATTCACCAGATGTGGTTTATAGCGCAAGAGAGCGAAAAAATATCGGTAGAACAAAATCGAAATATCGTCAAATCAAACTTGATAATGAAGGGCATTTGTATTTGAATGATAGCGGACTTCTCGTCAAAAGAATTTACAGTTGGGTTAACCGAGTTATTAGCAATAAATCACAGGAACTTCCTCGTATATGCTCATCAAAAGATTAGCGCAAGTTAGCTTAACACTCTGTTTGTGTAGCTCTCTGCCGTGTATTGCGAGCAGCGATGAGAAACGTGAGGCCGATTTTGCAGTGGACATTCAAAAAACATTGAAAACAGGAACTGCTGTTTGGCTGCATACACCCGAAAAGAAATTTTTAAGTTTATATACCGATACCCCAACCACTGATCGTCAAGGCTTTATCATTCTGCTACATGATATTGGCGGAAATCCCGATCAAGAATTAGTCATTAAAAAATTACGTCATTTCGTGCCCAATCATCACTGGGCCTCTTTATCAGTTCAAATGCCTTTGCGCGAATCTGGCGCCGCCATGGGAGATTATTATGACTTATTTCCTGAAGCCAAAGAGCGACTCATTGCAGCCATAAAATTTGCAAAAACTGAAAAAGCTGAAAAAGTGGTCATTGTCGGATACGGTCTAGGTGCTTTAATGGCAACCTATGCACTCGCCGATAAATCCATTGATGTTAACGGCGTTGTACTCATCAGTTTACCTGTCACAGAAAATAGTGACCCAATACAGTTTATCTCAAAATTCAATTTACCCATACTTGATATATATGCAGAATTGGATATTCCCGAAGTCGTTCGTAGTGCGAGAGATCGTCTAGTGGCGGGCAAGAAAAACAGCACTTATCGACAAGTCAAACTTGAAAATGAAGGTCATCAATTTTTGCATGATGATGATCTCCTCATTAAACGTGTTTACAGCTGGGTCGATAGAGTCGTGGCCAACGAAGGTCCTGCTGGCCCTGCCGGCCCTAAAGGTGACTTAGGCTACAAAGGCGCACAAGGCGCACAAGGTCCAACAGGACCTCAAGGTGAGCAAGGGGATACTGGAGCTAAAGGCGATACAGGTATCCAAGGTATCCAAGGCGTTAAAGGCGATCAAGGTATTCAAGGACCCCAAGGCGACCAAGGACCTCAAGGCGCTAAAGGTGAACAAGGTATTCAAGGTATTAAAGGGGCAACCGGACCTAAAGGGGAACAAGGCCTCAAAGGAGATCAAGGTATTCAAGGGACTAAAGGGGATCAAGGTATTAAAGGGGATACTGGAGCTAAAGGTGAACAAGGTCTCAAAGGGGATCAAGGTATTCAAGGCTCTAAAGGGGATACCGGACCTAAAGGCGATACCGGACCTAAAGGGGATCTCGGTCTTAAAGGTGATATTGGTCTTAAAGGTGATACTGGACCTAAAGGCGATCCAGGTGAAAAAGGTGAACAAGGCGTCAAAGGGGATCTTGGATCTAAAGGGGATCTTGGGCCTAAAGGGGATCAAGGCATCAAAGGCGATACTGGTGATAAAGGTGATGGTGGACCTAAAGGCGACCAAGGCCTCAAAGGTGATATTGGCCCTAAAGGTGACACAGGTGCCAAAGGAGATACCGGACCTAAAGGCGAAACCGGACCCAAAGGCGATAACGGTCCTAAAGGTGACACAGGCCCTAAAGGTGATAAAGGCTCCGCCACTGACAATCCTGCTGCCCCTAAACCGTAATTTACCCACTCAAAAAGGACGTTTCATAACGTCCTTTTTTATTGTTTAAATAATTTAAAGCACCATTTAATTTTTCTTAATTCACGATATTTTTAAAAGAGCAAAACCCGATGTCAGCGAAATCAAGTCTTATTCATGGCAAAGATTTTCATCTATTTAAAGATTGCTTTGACAATGAACATGTTTACTTACGTTTAGAGAATACCGAATTTGAAGCTACTCAAAATAGCATTTGCGTCAAAATATCTGTGTCTATTTGGGAAGTGATACGCTAACAAGTAGGCATCGATTTAGCTTGGGCAACGCAGTCTGATAATGACATTGGTCAATACGTTGAAAATCAAGTGAATGAACGAATCAAAAAATATGAACTCAATCCTCATTTTGCCATGAATGTCATTGTTTTTATTCCTCTAGGATTAGTCACAGAGCCACGTGAAAAACAAATAGAGCAAGGCATTACTTATTATCCAGACGTACGCGAACAACAACGCGCGGTTGCTGAGCAGATTTTAACGTTGCAAAGTAATTGATAAATTAATTTTGATTTTAAACTACTCAACATAATCACTATTAAAAACCATAGAATTCTTATTTTTCATCACAATTTATCAGTACTTACACTAACTCCCTACCCTATTTTACTTTAGTAAAAAGTGTGATATACATCACACTTTTGAAAAAAAGTGCTATAATGACTTTACAAAATTAAAAATTTGTTTTACTGCTGAATAGGTAGCTTAGGAAAAGAAACATTTACTCTTGATAGCTATTTATCTCATCCACTGCCGAATAGGCAGTTCAGGAATAGTTTATTACCTGTATGTTATCCGCCGTTATTTTTAATGCCGATAAAAATAACGGCAATTCTCTTGTTTATTAACGAAAAATACGTTTAAAACCGCATCATCCACATGGGTTGTGTTATATTAGCGTTATCTATTTTTAATAAATCATTTGAGAGTTTACATGAGTTTTCAAGCCCTCGGCTTAAGTCAACAATTACTTAACGCCATCAGCGATCAAGGCTACACCACGCCTACCCCCGTTCAAAAACAAGCAATTCCCCATATTCTTGCTGGCAAAGACGTACTTGCTGGTGCACAAACTGGTACAGGAAAAACAGCTGGTTTTACATTGCCGCTTTTGCATCGTTTGATGGAAAATCACGATCCACATCAAAAACCACGCCGTATTCGCGCATTAGTGTTAGTGCCAACGCGTGAGTTAGCTGCGCAAGTGCTTGAAAGTATTAAAACCTATGGCGCACATCTACCCCTCATTGCAGAAATGGTTGTGGGTGGTGCAAGTATCAATATGCAAATTCGTCAACTGCGTCATGGCTGCGATATTATTGTGGCGACAACAGGACGTCTTTGTGACCACATGAACGAGCGAAATATCAATTTAAGTAGCGTTGAAATACTCGTGCTTGATGAAGCGGATCGTATGCTGGACATGGGTTTTCTGCCTGATATTCGACGTGTTATTGGAAACTTGCCTAAGCAACGCCAAAATTTATTATTCTCAGCAACGTATTCTGCGCCTATCAAAGCCTTAGCGAATCAGATATTACAAAATCCAATTTTAGTTGAAGTTGCTAAGCCTAATGTGACATCAGATAATATTTCAGAATTGGTTTACGGTATTGCCCGCGAAAATAAACGCGCATTACTGTCTTATTTAATTGGCAGTAATAATTGGCAACAAGTGTTGGTCTTTGTTCGCACCAAACATGGAGCTGATCGCTTAGAAAAACAATTAGTCACTGACGGCATTCGCTCTGCAGCACTGCACGGTGATAAAACGCAAGGCGCTCGCACGAAAGCCTTGGATTTATTCAAAAATGGGAAGGTATCTGTCCTCGTTGCCACGGATATTGCCGCGCGTGGACTTGATATTGATGATTTACCACATGTAGTGAATTACGACCTGCCGCAAGTCCCTGAAGATTATATTCATCGTATTGGGCGTACAGGTCGTGCTGGCGCGTTAGGTGCTGCGATTTCGTTAGTATCACCTGAAGAATCAAGTCAATTGGCTGAAATTGAAAAATTACTCAAACGCAAATTGCCACGCATTGCTGATACAGGTTATGAACCCGTTTCATTAAATGTGATTGACGCACCTAAAAAGAAAGCGCCAAACAAAGAAACAGGTAAAAAAGATTTTCGCCATTCAAAACCTGCTGAAAAGAAAGGCTATGTCGCGCGAAATCAAGCACCCGGCGCAAAACCTAAAACACAAGGTTCACGCAGCAGAAGTCGTTAAAAATAGACTGCTATCGGTGACAGGCAAAATGATTGTCTGTCACCGATATGATTTATTCTTGTATTAAAATCCACGGTTTGACCACCACCGCCCAAAGTTCTGTATTACTTTCAAACCAGTTCAGCGCCTGAGCATCAGACACTAATGCAACTTGATTATTTTCCATCCAAGCTTGCACATGCGATTTACTATCGATGGAAAATTGATATCCCACCTCAACTAAATCAAGTTCACTTGACACCCAAACGGCTTCGCCTTTCGCAAAAAAACGCTGCAGGTCTTTCCAATGAATTTTGGCTGTTTCTAAATTGACTTTTTCTTTTGTTAATTCGTCCATAAAACTTTCTATATTACATTTTCTCAAAAAATCTCAGCATCATAAAAATAACGCTAATCAGCGTAAAACCACTACCGATTATCCATTTAATCAAATCTGCTTTCGAATCCGCTATTTCTTTTCTCACGACCTCAATATCACGCCGAACCAATTCAATTTTTAATTCAGTTTCTTTGATTCGAATGTCCAAATCTTTATTAGTGGTAATATCGTCTAATCTAAAATCATGCTTAGTCTGCTCTATTGCTGCTGATGCAGTTTTATTTTGAATATTAGCAATGACTTCTGCCTGTTGCTCAGTAAAACCAGCATTTTTTAAATCATTATAAAACTCATGAATATTTAAAGAAACCGCCATAATCGTCCCCTTTTTTATTATTGAGTATCGACGCTAAAATACAACATTCTATCTAAACATAACAAGTCGCCAATGTCGCTTGTAGTGTTTCCAAGCCGATTTGACGCATGAGTGTAATATTATTAACAGGTATCGTATCGGGATTTGGATAATGCGCAAGCGCCTCTGTTAAACTATTTTCACGCAACAAATGAAGCATCGGAAACGGTGAGCGATTGGTATAATTTGCCGCGTCATCTTCGGTTGCACCTTCAAAACAATAGTGCGGATGAAATGTCGCTAATTGGTATACGCCTTCGTAATGCTCCGCTTCAAGCAAATCCTGCGCGATAGCCACAAAATCTAAATAATCATCAAATTCTTCGAACGCATTCGCATAAACAAGTAACGTGGTTTCAATGTTATCGTCTTGATCTAAACACTCACATTGCAAAATGAGATTTTCTAAACACGTAGCCACATCCGTAGATGTTTCAAGCTCGCATTTAACACTTCCCCGCTCCACTTCACTACGCGCAAACGGACAAACATTCAAGCCAATAACCACCGTTTTCAACCAAGCCTGCGTTGAAGCAATATAATCCATGGTCAAAATAAACGCTCCCCGCGTGCTAGTTTAGGCAACGCCCCTTCAAGCCCCATCGCGCCTCGCATGACTTTATTTTTTAGCGGCGTGACACGCTCAGCAAGCCCAAGACCTAAATTTCGTAAAAATTTCAATGGAAAAAAATCATTGCTAAACGTTTGATAAAACACATCCATCACCGTCATCATTTTCAGATTTTCAGTGCGACGCATTTTTTCATATTGCTTTAAGACACTAAAATCACTGATGTTTCGCCCTTGCTTTGTCGCATCCATCACCACTTCAGCTAACGCCGCCGCATCAAGCAGACCAATATTGACGCCCTGCCCCGCAAGAGGATTTATCGTATGCGCCGCGTCACCAACTAGCGCGACGCCATGTTTCACATAATGCTGTGCGTGTTGACGTTTAAGTGGAAAACTCGTTGATGAAATCACGCGCGTCACATCACCTAAACAGTCAGGAAAAGTCGCCATGAGTTCCTCTTTTAATTCGTCTGGCGCCAAACTTTTCAATCGTTTGACTTCATCAGGCGAGTTATACCAAACAATCGAGCCAAAATTTCCGGTCAACGGCAAAAAGGCTTGAGGACCAGTGGCAACAAAACGCTGCCAAGTAATGTCTTGCTGAGGATAAGCGGTTTCAATATAAATCACCATTGCGTGTTGATCGTAATCCCAGCTAGTCACGCCTAAATTCACACCTTGACGAATTTTAGATTGTGCGCCATCGGCAGCAACGAGTAATTTTGTACTCAATGTTCGACCGTTACTTAACACCACTTCGCTATCATTATCAGCACTGTAATTTAACTGCGTGATTTGCACAGGGCAAATGAGTTCAATATGACTAAAGTTTTCTAAGCGCTCAAGTAAAGCAAGCTGCGTCAAACGATTTTCAACAATATACCCCAGTTCACTATGCCCGATATCATCACTGCAAAATTCAGTATCCCCAGCGCCTTCCCAAACGCGCATCCGCTTAAATGGACACAATCGTTTATTTTCAATTCCTTGCCACGCGCCAACGGTTTCTAAAATCGTTTTCGACGCAATACTGAGCGCAGACACGCGCAAATCATGTGGTTGCGAGGCATCAAACGCTTGTGGATATTCGTGTTCAATCACGGCGACTTTAAGATTACTTCCGCCAAGACAACATGCCACGGCCGCGCCCACCATTCCGCCGCCCACAATGACGACATCAAACTGTTCTTTCATTTTTACCCTTGATTAAAATGGGATGTAAATTTACACATCAACATAACTTTCTGTATTCATTAACCAACGATTGATGAGTAACGGTATATTTTGTGGAATACGATCAACTAATTTATCGCCTATCTCTTGGATACTCTCGATGAGATATTCATCACGCGGAAAAACGACTGTTTTAAAACGTAACTGCCCTTTTTGGCGTGTACCCAGCACTTCACCCGCGCCACGTATTTCTAAATCTTTTTCAGCAATGACAAAGCCATCATTGGATTCGCGCATAATAGTTAAGCGCTCTTTTGCCATTTCAGGTAATGACGAATAAAGTAATAAACAATAACTCTCTATTTGACCTCGCCCAACACGCCCGCGCAATTGATGAAGTTGTGAAAGCCCTAAACGCTCAGGATTTTCAATCACCATCAAGGCGGCATTCGGCACATCAACGCCCACTTCAATGACTGTCGTCGCCACAAGTAAATCCAGCTCATGTGCTTTAAATGCGCTCATCACCTTTTCTTTTTCAGCAGCTTTCATGCGCCCATGAACGAGGCCCACGCGTACGTTAGGCAATGCCTGTGTGAGTAATTCACTCGTTGCAATTGCCGCCTCGCCTTGCATTACTTCAGAATCTTCAATTAACGTGCAGACCCAATACGCTTGATACGTTCTGCGTACCCATTCATCAATTTTCGCAATCACTTCTTCACGACGTTGCGCGGATATAACACGCGTAATCACAGGTGTGCGATTTGGAGGCAACTCATCAATAATAGATACGTCTAAATCAGCATAATTCATCATCGCAAGTGTGCGGGGAATGGGCGTTGCTGTCATCACTAATTGATGTGGATAAAGCTCATCCCCTTTTCGCGTCTGATGCCGACCTTTATCGCGAAGTGCTAAACGCTGATGCACACCAAAACGATGCTGTTCATCAATGATGGTCAATCCTAATTTTTTAAATTGAACCTGTTCTTGAAACAGCGCATGCGTGCCAATCACTAAATCAATTTGACCCACTGCCAACGCTTTTAATCCTTCTACTCGCGCTTTACCTTTGAGCTGCCCTGTCAAAAATAGAATTCTGATATCAAACTCTAAAAACCAATTCGTAAAATTGCGGCAATGCTGCTCGGCTAATAATTCTGTCGGCACCATCAACGCCACTTGATAACCATTTTTAATCGCAACAAGCGCAGTAACCGCCGCCACTAACGTTTTCCCCGATCCCACATCCCCTTGTAACAATCGCAACATCGGCTCAGGCTTTGCGCAATCGACTTGGATTTCATCAATGACACGCAATTGTGCTTTTGTTAACGAAAACGGCAACGTAGCTAAAAACGCTTTTACTTTTGTTTTCTTCGATGTAAAAACGGGCGATTGAAAGCGTTTTGCGTGCATTTTAGCACTCCGCATAGACAGATAATGCACAATCAATTCTTCATGTGCAAGACGCGTAAATGCCAGCTTATTTTCGCTGCCTTGCGGTGCATGAATTTGCAATAACGCATCACGAAACGTCGGATAATTAAATTTTTGCAAAAAGTTATTGGGCAAATAATCCACTAACTGTAAATCACACATTTTCAATGCTTGAGCAATAATGCGGCGCAAAAGACGTTGATTCAGTCCCTCAGTACACGGATAAATAGGCGTTAATGTATTTTCCGTTTTATGTGCATCGTGCTCTGTACGCAATACAAATTCAGGATGCATCATTTCAAGCGTGCTATCCAAACCACCATAGCCTAAACGTGCTTCACCAAAACATTGCAGCCACGTTGCATTTTCTAGCAATTTTCGCTGGGATGGCGAAAAATTCAAAAACTTTAGCGCCAAAACGCCTGTACCATCATTGATATGACAGACCAAAATTTTACGCGCTGACGGTATCACACTCACCTGTTCCACACGTCCGCAAACAAGTGAAGACTGTCCTACCTCAAGCGTATTAATCGGACAAAGACGTGTGCGATCCTCATAGCGTATTGGCAAATGGAGCAGTAAATCGAATAGTGTATAAAGTTCAAGCTTTTTGAGTCGATGAAGTGTGTGAGGACCAACGCCCGCAAGCACACTTACCTCTTGTTGCAATAGCGACATCAGCGTGAAAATGAACGCAAATGTAAATTAAATACGCATTACACTAAATAATCTTGAACTGATAATTCCATAATACCGTCCATTTCCACTTGCGCCCCTTTAGGCAGCGCTGCAACACCTATCGCCGCACGCGCTGGATAGGGCTGATTGAAATAATGTCCCATAATTTCATTCACAATAGGAAAATGAGATAAATCGGTTAAAAACACGTTTAATTTCACAATATCTGATAAATCGCCACCTGCCGCGTGTGCAACTGCTTTTAAATTCTCAAATACCTGCGTAATTTGCGCTGTAATATCACCTTCAATTAAGATCATTGTATCGGGAACGAGTGGAATTTGACCTGATAAATAAACAGTTCCGCCCACTTTTACTGCCTGTGAATAAGTACCAATTGCTTGTGGTGCGAGGTGTGTATGAATAATACTTTTAGACATAAAACGATTTTCCTAATAGAGTAAAATTAAAAATAACATCAAAAACAAGATATAGATTGTATGATTATAATCGCACTTTTCGATGTAAGCGCGTATATTTGCACTTGATTTGCCTTCTAGGCAGTCAAAAAACACAATAACAAGAATAGACTAGGAGGAAATGTTATGAATTTTGATTTCAAACGTATGATGAAAATTGAACGCAATTTAAGTATTAAAGAAAAGCAATATCGTCTCTATGGTGGCATTGCGATGCTTGTGGTTTCGCTATTTACGGCAAGTATTCCATTATTAATTTTTGGCGTATTTTGCGTGGTGGAATTCTACTTATCATGGTGTCCTGTTTGCGCGGGCATGAATAGAAACACCTACGAAGGTGACAGCGAATAAAACATTGCTTACACAGTAATGCTTCTATAGCGAAATGTCATAATAATAAGATGGCATTTCGTTTTTTATTACCTGTCACATCTTCAATCCATCAATCAAAATCATCTACAACCATCGAATTTCTTGGCATACGGTACTACTTAATCATGTTCCAGCCGTTATTATCATTATTTTTAAAAACAGGAACATTAAGTATTAGACACTGCTCGCATTTTTGAGGTAATTTTTTATGCCGTCGTATTTTCCAGCACGATTTTATCGTTAAGCACCTTAATTAAATCAGATTGATAAACCATGCCTACCAATTTCTTATCTTCATTAATAATGGGAATTTGTGCATGACCTTGCATTGAAAATAATGCAATGAGGTGAGTAATGGCGGATTTTTCAGATAATACAACCACCTGTTTACTCATTATATGGCCAACTACTTCTGGTTTATGCGTTGTAATATCTGGCGTTCTACGAATAAAGGATCCTAATTTTTGTTGGAAATTCACATAAGGTGACATCTCCACAAATTGAAGAAAATCAGCTAACGTCACTATGCCAATGACATGATTCGCTTTATCCAGCACCGGTATCGCTTTTAATTTCTCAATGTGTATTTTTTGCCACGCAATTTCAACTTCATCACCATATTGAACCGTCGTGACTGATTTTTTCATAATATCGCCGCAGGTTATATCACCGTGTAGACGTTTGAATTTGTGTAGCTCTGCATTGATTAAGAGTTCATGCAATTTATTGATATTCACATCGATAAATTCATCTTCCTTAGTTAATGCATATTTTACGTCTTGTTGAGACAATGTTGGCGTCTTTGTGAAATGATTATCTATTGATTTATAACGTAATAAATAACGATTAATCATGATTACCATCAGTAATATACCAACTACATTTAATAAGACTGGGGTTAAAACGAACTGATACCCTAAATCTGTCAGAGAGGGATAATTTATAACAGGCACTAATGCCGTCGCCGCTCCGGGTGGATGTAAGCATCGCAATAAAAGCATGATTGAAATACTCCCACTCACCGCTAAGGCACTAGCTAGTGGAAAATGGGGAAGATACTTTGCGCAGGTTATTCCAATGAACGCCGATGTCACATGACCACCCAAAAATGACCAGTAACTTGCAAAAGAACTACTAGGTGCAAATAACAAAATCACTACAGACGCACCCATCGACGCGAGCAATATAGGTGAATTGGCGGCCATTAAAAAAGTAGAATGCGTCGCGAATAAAACGATACTTATTATGCATAAAAAACTTCCAATAACAGAAATAACTTGATATTGAATACTCAAATTATTGTTAGTAGGAATAAGTGTTGCTAACCTATTAAACAAGCGGTTTAGCATACACTTTTAAGACAAAAATGCGTCAGCAAAAATCTCTTTTAAAGCAGCACCTTGCAAATATGCCATTCTTTTTGACTGTAATACCATATCGGACTGACCGCATAAGTACACCCGCCAACCGTCTAATTTAGTAAATTTTTCTAGTGCAATTTGATTGACACGACCTTGTGTATAGCGATGTTTATCTGGATTTACCCCGGATAAACAAGGTGTGTAATGGAAATTAGCGTGATGTTGTGACAGTTCGTCTAGTTTGGTTTCAAAATACAATCCCGTTGCATCTCGGCTACCGTGAAATAAATGAATTTCACCGGTATGATGATGATTTTCTAGCGCATCTTCAATAATACCGTAAAGGGGGGCAAGTCCAGTCCCTGAACCAATTAAAAGTAAAGATTGCTCACTTTTCCCCTCAAGATAATGACAATTACCTTGAGCATGCGAAAAACTTAACGTCATACCAATGTCAAGTTCACTAGCTGCCCAGCGACTAAATTGTCCATTAGGTAAAATACGAATATGAAAAACCAAGGTATGTGCCGCGTTGGGTGTATTTGCAATAGAATAACTGCGAATAGTACCCGCCCTATTACGTAAATTTACAAACTGACCAGCGAAAAAAGCGAAGGGATCTTTTGATTGTATCGTAAGGATCATGACATTATCGGATACAAATTCCTTTTCAACTACTTTAGCCTCTAACCACACCTGCTCTTTATTAGGTAACGCAAGCGTCATATCATTTTCTGGCATACAAACACACGCCAAAAAATAATTCTCCTTTTGCTGTAACGCGCTCAAACCAATTTGTGATGATGAGGGAACCGGTATTTCATCAAGACAACGCATTAAACAGCTTTGACATACCCCCGCTTTACACCCGTAAGGCACTTGCATATTATTTCTAAGCAAGGATTGCAGAACAGTTTCATTGGGATCTATTTCAAAAAATTGCTCATCAAATTTAATGCGTTTCATCACATATACCTACTTTTTTTATTTACCTAAAACATCAACACGAGTCGTTTCAGCAATAGCGGCAACTTGTCCAATCAATGCATCCGATACACCCAACTCAGTTAATGTTGTCGCTAAATTTTCAACAACCGCATCAAAGTGGCTATCATTTAATCCCATTTCCACTAATTTTGCATGCCCATTTCGCATATCCTGACCACTATAATTCGCTGGACCACCAAAAGCCATCGTTAAAAATGCTTTTTGTTTAACTGCTTGTTTGTCCATATCAACACCCTCAAAAAAACGATTGATACGGTCATCCATTAAAACTTTACGGTAAAAAATATCAACGGCCGCATTGACCGCACCTTCACCACCAAGTTGCTCAAATAATGTTGCGTTTGCTGTATTTAATGTGTCGCTCATTTTGTCCGCCTATTTATGAATAAAGTGTTTTGAGCTTTAAGCCCAAAATTAGTTTATAGTAATTAGATACCTTATACAATATAATTCCGTTATAACTAAAATAAGTTTTTAAAGTAGATATTTATGAATAAAATTGGACAGCGTCAACATGACATCTTGGCCTATTTTCTGACACAGAAAAAAAACTTGTGTATCGAAGATTTGTATTTTCAATTAGGGATTTCACGCACGGCAGTTCAAGAGCATTTTAGTGCGTTAGAAAATGCGGGCTATATTGAAAAAAATGGCGTGAGTAAAACCAATGGTCGACCTATTGTGCTTTACGGCATTACCAATAAAGGAATTAATTATTTTCCTAAACAGTATTCATGGCTAGCTGGACTGATGCTTGAAGATTTACTCGAAACTATTTCAGCTGAAGAATCTGAAAAATATATGCGTCATTTGGGGATAAAACTAGCATCGCAACTCAGCGACCAATTTGAAGGCAAATCTTTGGATGAACGATTGGAGACATTAATGGCTATCATGAATGACTTAGGGTTTAACGCTAAACAAGCCATAAATGAAAAAGAGCAAGTTTGCATCCAAGCGTGTAACTGTATTTATCACGATTTGGCACAAAAACATGAACAAATTTGTCAGTTCGATTTAGCCCTTCTAGAAGGTGCACTCGAAAAACCAATAAAGCAATCGCGTTGTATGGCAAAAGGCGATACAACATGTGAATTTTTATTTTAAAAAAATAATCATCGAAAAACAGTATCAAATCCAAATGATTTAAAGCGGCTTTAAATCATTTATTTCGAGAACGCATTATTTTTTGCTACCTGAGTTTTTATACTCTTGTTCTAGGGCATGCCCTACAATGTGATGTTATCCTTCGAATTGATTTCTGCCAATTTTGCTAACTCTAACGCTTTCATAAATGCATGTATTTCATCATTCTCAACACGTTGATACAATTCTAAAACTGGCAACGTTAAATCAATCGATTCAAACGTAATATCATCATCAATGAAATAAAAAAACGGTTGCCAATTCGTTGATCTTCTTGAAATTTCAATTTCAACACGATCTTGCTCGATTAAAACATATTCTTCTAAAGTAGGAATACTTTGGTAGATTTTTCGTTTTAGATTTTTATCAAATTTCCGTGTGGAATTCGACAAGACTTCAACGATAATGCGTGGTGACTCGATGTAATACGCATCTTTATCGTCATTTTGACAAACCACTAACGCATCAGGATAAAAATATTTTTTACCGCTATCCGCACGAACTTTAATGTCTGAGCTGAACACTTCGCAAGGAGTGTGTTTTAAATGCGTTCCAATATTAATGACTAAATTGGAAATAATGCGCTGATGACTAATACTCCCGCCCGCCATCGCAAAAATCTCACCATCAACATATTCGTGTTTAATATCACGCATTTTTTCATCTTCAAGATAGGTTTCTTCGCTAATATAATCGATCTTGTAGTGAGGTAAATCCATACTATTCTCTAGTTGCTTTTTTTAGCATCAACTCAAACGCATTAAACAAGGTTTTCATGTGTGCGGGTTTATACGGAAATAAATCAACGGGATCTATCGCGTGTACAATCATACAACTGTCAATTTCAAAAATAAGTAATTTTCCGTCTGGCGTTTCGCTGCAATCAATCCCCACATATTCAAGGCCAGTGCGCTCATAAATGGCTTGAAAAGCGACGGCGTGTTTTTTCGCAAAGGTTTGCTTAAAATCATTCATGGCCTCAGCTTCTTCTGCACGTTTTTGTGCATCATCGGCCATTCCTGCATTGAGATAATGAATCATCCAATGCGTTGACATCGCAAGATGACACAAAAATGCCTCACCTGCGCATAAAATCACGCGATATTTACG
>CAINHP010000111.1 GCA_903848905.1 uncultured Pseudomonadota bacterium | reverse complement strand
TAGCGTGTTCGAGGTCCCATATCTCTATGCGTCAGTTTGAACCATGCTTTAGCGAAAGCGAGTTCAAATTCTTTAGGGTCATCTAAGAACCGTTTTGCAATTATTTGATAACTTGGATCTTCTTTAAGTGCGATATCTGTCGTAAACATGATGGGCGCGTGGCGTTCTGCAGGGTTATGTGCATCGGGCACTAAGTTAGCGGCCGCATCATCTTTGGGAATCCACTGCGTTGCGCCTGCTGGACTTTTTGTTTGTACCCACTCATAAGCAAACAAGTTAGTTAAATACTGCGTTGTCCACTGCGTTGGACTTGCACTCCAAGCGCCTTCAAGTCCACTGGTAATCGTATCGCCACCATTGCCTTTGCCGCATTTATTTTTCCAACCAAATCCTTGTTCTTCAATTCCAGCAGCAGCAGGTTCAGCACCCACACATTTTGATGGATCAGCTTTACCATGCGCTTTACCAAACGTATGTCCACCTGCAATTAACGCAAGTGTTTCTTCATCATTCATGGCCATACGTCCAAACGTTTCTCTTATATCTTTGGCTGCGGCAAGGGGATCGGGATTACCATTAGGCCCTTCTGGATTGACATAAATTAACCCCATTTGAACAGCAGCAAGGGGATTGTCAAGTTTTCTGCCTTCCTTGTAGCGCTCATCTGCAAGAAATTTTTTCTCGGGTCCCCAATAAACTAAATCGGCTTCCCAGTCATCTACTCGACCACCAGCAAAACCGATTGTTTTAAATCCCATCGATTCTAAAGCCACATTTCCAGTGAGTACCATGAGGTCTGCCCATGAAATTTGATTGCCATACTTGCTTTTAATTGGCCAAAGCAGACGACGGGCTTTATCTAAATTGGTGTTATCGGGCCAACTGTTCAACGGTTCGAAACGTTGTTGGCCTCCATCTCCTCCACCACGACCATCGAGTACTCGATAAGTTCCTGCACTGTGCCAGGCCATCCGTATAAAAAATGGACCATAATGGCCATAGTCTGAAGGCCACCAGTCTTGAGAGGTTTTCATTAACAATTCGATATCTTTTTTTAAAGCATCAATATCGAGTTTATTAAATTCTTTAGCATAGTTGAAATCTTTGTCCAGTGGACTCGATTCTAAAGCATGTTGACGTAGAGGGCCTAAATCGAGTTTTTCAGGCCACCAGAATTGGTTTGATGTATTTTTTAAATCAACTGCGTTTTGAGGAGGTGAGGTGTTTTCTGATGCGTAACCAACTTGAGAACAAGCTAGCGCTAAAAGAAGAATACTAGGTAATTTATTGTTTGACATATCGCATTCCTTTTATATAAAGGTAATAGTTTATTGTCTTCATCGCGACCAGTGGCCTACTGTATTAAGTTAAAGCGATATAAATATTCTGTTTTAACTTCTTAACTTAAAACGAATTTGAATCTACACTGTTGCTGGTGAAAATTATTATAATTTTAATTCATAGTGTAAATTAACCTACTGCTTTACTAGGTTATCATTCAGCGTAAATACATGTCAATAAAAAGAATTTTCATAGTCTGGCGTGGCATGATGTATTTAAAAATATCATTTAAATGATATTTTTAAATACATCACAAGCGTTGTAACTCTTGTCCTTGCAACTCACTCTAGCCCGATAGTTGCAATCATTATCAAGTAATCCATGAGCGGCGTGAGCGCTACTTTTTTTAAGCGTGCCGTATACAAATAAATACATTAAAAATGACCTTTATGACTTACTGTGAATTTTGTTTAAGCCAACCTATCGATTCAATTCATCGGATTTATCATGATACACAATATGGTTTTTCAATTCAAAATGACAATGCGTTATTTGAACGACTGATGCTCGAAATCAATCAAGCTGGGCTTTCTTGGGATATTATATTGAAAAAAGCAGATAATTTTCGTATAGCCTACGATGATTTTAACCTAGTAAAAGTTGCGGCATATACGGAACAGGATTTTTCACGTTTGATGAATGACGCTGGAATTGTGCGTAATCGGTTAAAAATTAATGCTGCGATTGTTAATGCGAATCACATTTTATCCATTCAATCCCAACATGGTTCATTTAAAAACTGGCTTGATGAACATCGTCATTTGAATAAGGCAGAATGGGTTCGGTTATTCAAAAAACACTTTGTGTTTACAGGTGGTGAGATTGTGAACGAGTTTTTAATGTCAACAGGGTATTTGGACGGTGCACATCAACTCGATTGTCCCATTCGTCAAAAAATTTAATCGCTCGCGCAAAGTAAACGACTTCATTCTGAAATACAAGAACTACACTCCAAATTTAAAAGGTAATGCGCTCAACTATGCAGTTTCTGAGCTGCCTGTGCGGCGGCGAATTACTTGCTGACGGACTTGCTGGCGTACTTGCTTTTCTGAACTGCCTGTGCGGCGGCGAATAATTTCTTAATATCGTGCGTTGGTTCATGTACTTTCTGAGCTGCCTGTGCGGCGGCGAATGTATTTTCTCGAAACAAAGCCGCAATTTATAATTTCTGAACTGCCTGTGCGGCGGCGAATGGAAATGCTACATGTTTGGCAATTCCCCAAATTTTCTAAGCTGCCTGTGCGGCAGCGAACAGGATGATTGTGGCTGAATTAATATTTTTCACGTTTCTAAGCTGCCTGTGCGGCAGCGAACCAATTAGCAAGAAAAGCAATGTGCTGATAACTTTTCTAAGCTGCCTGTGCGGCAGCGAACACCATGATCGATGCCAAAAACGTCTAATTTCTTTTCTAAGCTGCCTGTGCGGCAGCGAACATTGCCCTTTTTTCTGCTTAATACTGCCGCGCTTTCTAAGCTGC
>CAINHP010000110.1 GCA_903848905.1 uncultured Pseudomonadota bacterium | reverse complement strand
TTGATGCCTGTTGGAAATGCAGCACCACCGCGACCACGCAAACCTGAGTCACTCACGTGTTTGACGACATCCGCTTGACTCAATGCAAGTGTGTTTTTTAAACCACGATAGCCGTCATGTGCAATGTAATCTGCAACGCTAACAGGATCAGTAATGCCTACGCGAGCAAAGGTTAAACGTTGTTGTTTTTTGAAATAGGGGAGGTCTTCAGTCATGCCTAAAGAAAGTGCGTGTGACCCACCATGCAAAAAATCAGCATCAAACAAACTTGCAACATCGCCGGTTTTGACTGCGCCAAAGGCAATACGGCCTTTTTCAGTTGCCACTTCCACCATTGGCTCAAGCCAATACATCCCGCGCGAACCATTACGGACTAAATTAATTTCAATACCACGTTTTTGCGCTTCATTCTTGATTGCGTTAGCAACGCGATGTGCACCCATCGAGACTGCGCTTGAATCGCAAGGGACATAAACAGTAATACTCATACAGATGCTCCTAATTCAGCAATAATTTCATCAAATCCTTGGGGCGATACACAACCATGAATATCCTGGTCGATTTGAATAGCAGGTGAACATGCACAATTGCCTAAGCAATAAACGGGTTCAAGTGAAAAATTTCCATCTGCCGTTGTTCCATGATAATCAACGCCTAATTTTTCTTTTATGTAGGTTTCTAACGGGCCACCATTCATCGCTAAACAGGATTCTGCACGGCAGACACGAACAGTGTGCTTGCCGGCGGGGGTGTCACGGAAGTAATGGTAGAAGCTAATCACGCCATGCACTTCAGCTCGTGAAAGATTAAGCGCATCCGCTATAGATGGAACGCTTTCTGGCGGAATATAACTTAACGCATTTTGCACGGCATGCAAAATAGGAAGTAATGCGCCTTTTTTATCTTTTAATTCAGTTAAAATGGCTTGAATTGTTGCTTGATTTGATTCTGTCATGTCCACTCGCTGTCAGGCGTCCATTTATAGGGGAAATGCCGCCTATTGAATAGTCGGCAATCATTAAAATATTCGTCCTTTAGAATAGCATAATTATTAGTCTATAAAAATACTATATGTGACATGGATTTGTGATTTTAATGGTGGTTGCAGGAATTATGAACCAGAATTTAGGAATTTTAAAAAGACCTATTCATTGTGTGATTTTAAAGCTGTATTGTTAGGCGAGATAATTTGAGGGATTTAAGCGGTGAAGATTGATTCACCGCTTAAAATTAAAGTAGTTAATTCCACTTCATGACAGGTACAGTTGAGATGGAGTTTTTTGGCGAGCCATCAATGAGTTTATCGCTGTAAACAAGATAGATAAGGACATTACGTTTCTTATCGTAAAAACGAACAACTTGCAACGTTTTGAAAATAAGAGAGCGACTTTCTTTAAAAACGATATCGCCATTTTTTAAGTCTGCAATTTTACTCAAATCAATAGGCCCCATTTGACGGCAAGCTATTGAAGCTTCAGAAGGGTCTTCGGCTAAACCGACAGCTCCTTTAAGGCCACCTGTTTTAGCTTTAGAAACGTGGCAGGTAACTCCAGGCACTTCAGGGTCATCAAAAGCTTCAATAACAATTTTGCTATTGGGGCTAAGGAGTTTAAAAACGGTAGTAACTTCACCAATTTCTTCACCATAAGCTGTCGCATTGAGCCCGGCGAAAATAAATAGTAATAACGCGGTGATTTTTTTCATTTTGGCTGGCCGTTATAAGAACGGGGTGATTTGTGTAAACAAATCATTGATAGTGCGTCCGCTCCCATTTTCACCAATGGCATGCATCTTCCATTCGCCATTGTGGCGATACACTTTGGCCATAATTTGCGCAGTATGCGAACCTTGAGAGGTGAGGGTGTAGCGTGCTACTTCGCTTTGATTTTCACCATTGAGCAAACGGCAGTAAGCATTGGCTACCGAGTCAAACGTTTGACCTGTAAACGAATTGACAGTAAAAACTAAGGCGGTGACACTTTCAGGGACGCGCGTTAAATCGACAATGATTTGTTCATCATCACCATCGCCTGCGCCAGTGCGGTTATCGCCGGTGTGAAGTATACTGCCGTCTTTGCTTTTGAGTTGGCCAAAATACACCGCATCAATGGGTTTTTCACCAGCAAACAAGATGCATGATGCATCTAAATCAATATCAACTTCACTAGAGCCACCACCAAACAAGCCCCCTAAAAGGCCGCCTTTTTTTTCACTTTGCTTTGCATCCCAGCCTAAACCCATCACTACTTTTGTTAACGTAGTGCCTGATTCTTTGGCAAGTGAAATCTTTTGCCCTTTTTCGAGATTAATAGCCATTTTTTTTCCTAGACGTTAACGCCAAAAGAAGTTGCAAGTGGTGCAAGACCGCCAGCAAAACCTTGTCCCACTGCACGGAATTTCCAATCACCGCCGTTACGATAAAGCTCACCGAAAACCATGGCAGTTTCTACTGACGCATCTTCACTTAAATCATAGCGTGCAAGTTCCGCCCCGCCTTCTTCGTTAATAACACGAATGTAGGCATTGCGCACTTGTCCAAAGTTTTGTTTGCGCATTTCGCCTTCGTGAATAGTCACGCAAAATACGACTTTATCTAATTCAGCAGGAATTTTTGAAAGCTCAACTTTGATGGTTTCATCATCGCCATCACCCGCACCGGTTGTATTGTCGCCAGTGTGTTCCACAGCGCCACCAGCCACTGTTTTATTATTGTAAAAACAAAAATCGCTGTCGCTGCGCACTTTGCCATCTGCTTTCACAAGGAAAGCGTTACTATCTAAATCGAAGCCTGCGCCATCGGTTGCGCGTGCGTCCCACCCAAGACCAACGATCAATTTATTGAGGTTGGGGGTTTCTTTACTTAAATTAACATTACCGCCTTTACTTAATGAAATTGCCATGGTGTACACTCCAAAATTGCTGTTGTTTTAAATGATAAATGTGCGTTTGCACACCAAACATTATGTGGACGGTAATGTTAAAAAACAAGGTCAAGATAAAAATGGATAGCGATATTTTAAGGTAATATCAATGTAGTTTAGCGTGAAAAATTCTGCTAAACTTCACACTGAAGTATTCTAAAAAATAAAAATAATGGAAGAACAACGAAGCGTGGTTTGAAAACTAAACCGCGCTTTTTTTCGCTGTATTGATTGAGCTAACATACTGAGTAACGATGTCTGAGAGTTATTTACTTGAGCGTGATCCTGTGCTTGATGGTCTAAAAACGCCCCCCAATTCTATTCATGCAGAACAATCTGTTTTAGGATCACTAATCATTGATAATAGCGCTTGGGACGCGGTGGCGGACAAACTTTCTGAGGGCGATTTTTATTTACGTTCACATAAGTTAATTTTTCGCGCTATTTCGCAATTAGCCGAGCAACTAATCCCATTTGATATTATTACTTTATCTGAATCTTTAAAGTCATTGGGTGACTTGGAATCTGTGGGTGGCTTGTCATATCTGATTGTTTTATCTAAGGACACACCTTGCGCGACCAATGTTGAAGCGTATGCGGATATTGTGCGCGATAAATCCATTTTGCGTCAGCTAATTCATGCTGGAACCACCATTGCGAGCTCAGTCTATCAAACCGAAGGGCGAACAACGGAGGAATTGCTCGAAATTGCAGAGCAGCAAGTTTTTAAGATTGCTGAGCAAAATCATAAAGCGAGTGATACTGGATTTGTCGGGATTCGTGCATTAGCAAAGAAAACAATTGAAAAAATTGAGTTACTCTCTGAAAGTAAAGGGACTATTACAGGAGCATCAACTGGGTTTGATGATTTAGATGCGTTGACGTCAGGTTTACAGCCTGCGGATTTAATTATTGTTGCAGGTCGTCCTTCGATGGGTAAAACGACGGTAGCGATGAATATTGCCGAAAATTTTGCAATTAAAGGTCAAAAGCCTGTAGCAGTTTTTAGTTTAGAGATGCCAGGTGATGCCATTGTTATGCGGATGATGTCGTCACTGGGCGGCATTGAACAGCAGCGTGTGCGCTCGGGTGACTTAGACGATAATGATTGGCCACGACTCACCATGGCGCTGACGATGCTTAATAGCACAAAAATATTTATTGATGATAGCGCGGCACTTTCACCAAGTGAAATTCGCGCGAGAGCAAGACGTCTTGCGCGTGAACATGGTCAATTAGGACTTGTGGTGGTAGATTATTTGCAATTAATGCAGTCGCCCACTAGTGGTGAGAGTCGTGTACAGCAAATTTCAGATATTTCACGCGGCTTAAAAGCATTAGCGAAAGAATTAAATGTGCCCGTGATTGCGCTTTCACAGCTAAATCGTAATTTAGAGCAACGTCCAAATAAACGTCCAGTGATGTCTGATTTGCGTGATTCAGGGGCGATTGAGCAGGATGCGGATTTGATTTTATTTATTTATCGCGATGAAGTATATAATGAAAATAGCCCCGAAAAAGGGACTGCAGAATTAATTATAGGAAAACAGCGAAATGGACCTTTAGGAACGGTACGTTTAATGTTCCAAGGACAATATTCACGATTCCAAAATTGCGCAAATCCAAGTCATTATAGTTCCTATAGTGACGAATAGTGTTAACCCTTTTATCTTTTAAACAATGAGTTAAGAAAAATGACATTACCCATTTATGATTATGCCGCGTTAAGCGATGAAGAATGTGATGAACGTATTGCGGCTGCTAAAGCAAAATTAGGTGAGCGTTGTGTCATTTTAGGCCATCATTATCAACGCAATGAAGTATTTAAGCATGCCGATTTTTCTGGGGATTCACTTAAACTCTCCAAAGATGCCGCGCAATCAACAGCAGAATTTATTGTGTTTTGTGGTGTGCATTTTATGGCTGAAGTGGCGGACATTCTGTCTCGTCCCGAGCAAATCGCCATTCTGCCAGATTTAGCGGCAGGTTGTTCCATGGCAGATATGGCCAATTTGATGAAGGTGAATCAATGTTGGAGTGAACTTGCGCAAGTGCTTGATGTTGAGAATGAAGTTACGCCAGTAACTTATATTAATTCCGCTGCAGATTTAAAAGCATTTTGTGGTGAACATGGTGGGATTGTTTGTACTTCATCAAATGCGCAAAAGATTTTGGAGTGGAGTTTTGATCGCCGTGAGAAAGTGCTATTTTTCCCCGATCAACATTTAGGGCGCAATACTGCGTTTCGCATGGGTATGCCTTTAGAGGATATGGTCGTTTGGGATTTCACAAAACCGATGGGTGGACTCACCGCTGAGCAAATCAAAAAAGCCAAAATGATTTTATGGGACGGTTTTTGCTCAGTGCATCAAATGTTCAAGCCGCAGCATATTGATGATTTTCTTTTGCAATTTCCTGAAACTAAAATTATCGCGCATCCCGAAGCGTGTTTTGAAGTTTGTCAAAAAGCCGATTATGTTGGCTCCACCGAGTTTATTTTAAAAACGGTTCGTGCCTCAGAGCCGGGTAGTCGATGGTTGGTGGCAACCGAACTCAATTTGGTTAATCGTCTAAATGAAGAAAGCCAAGCTGAAGGGAAAAATGTGCATTTTATGTCACCCATGCTTTGCATGTGTTCCACCATGTTTAGAACTGATCCACAGCATTTAGCGTGGGTACTAGAGAATTTGGTTGAAGGTCATGTGGTGAATCAAATTTCTGTGTCAGAAAAAGACGCTAAACTCGCTAAAGAGGCGTTAAATGCGATGCTTGAACTCGTATAAGAGATATAATTTATAAAGAAAAAGCCGCACATCGAGTTTTTTGATGAGCGGCTTTTTTATATGTTTTATTAAAAATTTTACGAGGTTCTCTTGCAAATGCCAATTTGGGTAGGACGATAACGGGTTTGATTATCAATTTAATGCAATGTTAACGGCATCTTGCAGTTGTTGGTATGCAAAAGGTTTGTGTAAAAGGCCTTTCACTCCACAAAGTTCGTTGGAATCCACATGAGAATTGGCATTAAAAGTACGTCGACCACCCGACATGGCAATTATTGCCTGACTAGGATTCGATATAAGTATGTCTGCTATTAATTCAATGCCATTTTTGTTTGGCATAACAATGTCCGTGATGATTAAATCGGGTTTGAGTTGATGAAAAGATTGAACGCCTTTTATACCGTCTTGAGCAGTAAAAACTTCATGACCATCTCTTATCAATAATTTACGGATTAAATTACGCATTTGGTTGTCATCATCAATCACTAATATTTTTACCATATATTATTGCCTTTAATGGAATTAAACATTTTGCCGTTTTATTTGAGCGAGTATTTTCAATAATAATCTGTTTATATATTCGTGCGTCAAGCAAATTAGTATCGATAAACATACCTTAATTTAATCAATAAAAATATGTTTATGCATCCCTCAAATGGGTGATAAATTGTTAAATTTTCACTTTTTAATGATATTTTTAATGATTTGAAATAGGGATGAAGAATTGAAAAACAGGGAAAATGGATGTGTCAGCTAGTATTTATCGATAACGGCTTTTTCGTTTTCGATTTTTTTTTCGACTTGCTGTGGTTGTTTGTGTTCGAGGAGTTTTGATAAAAGTATTGTAAAGCTTAAAACCCAAAATGAGCGAAGCTAAAACAAACGTAATACAGTTGGCGAAAATAATGACATTGTTTTTTGTATAAATACCATAAACTAGCCAGAAAAAAACGCCAAGTGTAAAGGCGCTATACATGCTCAGCGACAGGGATTCTGTATCGCGTGTGCGCAGTGTTAGCATAGCTTGTGGTAAAAAAGAGAGGGTAGTTAGTGTCGCAGCAAAATACCCGATAATATCAATATTTGTCATGTTCAAATTAACACCAAATTATCACGGTGTATGAGCTCTAAATCGTCTGCATAGCCAAGTATTGATTGAAAATCTGCACTGCTTTTACCTGCTATTTTTTGCGTTTCTTCGCTGCCGTAATTGACTAAGCCTCGCGCGATTTCTACGCCATTTTGATCCAGACACGACACCAATTCACCACGTTCAAACTGTCCGGTTGCCCATTTTACGCCAACAGCGAGTAAGCTTTTGCCGTTATTTTTGAGCATCTCTACTGCGCCATTGTCGAGTACAAGCTGACCTTTTACTTGCAGTTGACCCGCAAGCCAGCGTTTACGTGCAAGCAGAGGTTCAATATCAGGTAGAAAATGCGTGCCAATGACATCGCCATTTAACACGGCTTGAATGATATTTTGCGTCGCACCTGCTGCAACAACAGTTGCTGCGCCAGAACGGGCTGCTAGTCTGGCAGCGCTCACTTTAGTTGACATCCCACCTCGCCCAAGGCCGCTACGACTCTCACCAGCCATGCTTTCTAAGCGTTCATCATTGACGTTAATTTGAGGAATTAACGTGGCATCATTGTCGACGCTGGGATCGGCTGTAAATAAACCCTGTTGATCGGTGAGAATAAGGAGTAAATCGGCTTCTACTAAATTGGCAACGAGTGCCGCTAGCGTATCATTATCACCAAAACGAATTTCTTCGGTTGCGACGGTGTCGTTTTCGTTAATAACGGGAACGACACCAAATTGTAATAACGTTAAAAGTGTACTACGAGCGTTTAAATAACGTTGGCGATTGGATAAATCATCGTGCGTTAATAATACTTGCGACGCGTGAATGCCGTGTTGCTGGAAGGTATCATCAAACACGCGAACGAGACCCATTTGCCCGACAGCAGCGGCAGCTTGGAGTTCATGAAGGCTTGTTGGACGTGCCTTTAGTCCCAAACGCCAAACGCCTTCAGCGACTGAGCCAGAAGATACTAAAATGACGTCTACACCCGATTTACGCAATGCGGCCATTTGTTCGACCCATTGTGCAATTGCAATTTTGTCTAATCCTTTGCCGCCTTTGGTGAGCAGTGAGCTACCAATTTTGACGACTATACGTTTTGCATGTTTAAAATTTTCACGACTGTTCATTTTTCTTAACCTGCCGCTGTGCTTCTAAAAATTCCATAATGGCAAACATCAATTCGCGCGTCCCTTGACCGTTAATGGCGGCAATTTTGAATACGGGTGCAGTCCAATTTAGTGCATCAATAATTTCTTGGCAATGCGCATCAAGTTCTTCATCAAGTACGCGATCGACTTTATTCAAAATTAACCAACGTGGTTTATTGGCTAAATTATCATTCCATTTTTCAACTTCAGCAATAATTTTACGCGCGGCTGAAACAGGGGATTCACTGCTTTCATAGGGCTCAATATCGATGATGTGAAGGAGTAAGCCTGTGCGATCTAAATGTTTTAAGAATTGTAAACCAAGTCCTGCTCCTTCTGACGCGCCTTCGATTACACCGGGAATGTCAGCAATCACAAAACTGCGCAATTCATCAATACGAACCACCCCTAAATTAGGGTAGAGCGTAGTGAAAGGATAATCAGCCACTTTGGGGGTGGCGGATGAAACTGAGCGAATTAAACTTGATTTTCCCGCGTTTGGCATGCCGAGTAAACCGACGTCAGCGATAAGCGTCAGTTCTAAGTTGAGTAAACGATGCTCACCAGGCGTTCCTTTACTGGCTTTTTGTGGGGCGCGGTTAATACTACTTTTAAAACGCGTATTACCTAAACCGTGAAAGCCACCTTGCGCCACTAATAATGTTTCACCTTCTGTGGTTAAATCACCAAGAATTTCACCTGTTTCAGAGTCGCAAACGCGTGTTCCAAGTGGTACGTTAACATAATAATCATCCCCTTGACGGCCTGTACAATTACGTGCCATACCGTTTTGTCCGCGTTGAGCGCGGTAAACGGCTTGATAGCGAAAATCGACAAGTGTGTTGATGTTCTCAACTGCCATAAGGTAGACGCTGCCGCCATTTCCACCATCGCCACCATCAGGGCCACCCATAGGGATAAATTTTTCGCGGCGAAAGCCGATTGCACCATTACCACCATCACCGGCTTCTACGCGCACCTGTGCTTCGTCAACAAATTTCATACTTTACTCAACAAAATCGAACTGATATAAACGAAAAAAGCCCCAACCAGCAAGGAGGAGCTTCTTAAGTCATTGCCGCTGGCCGTTTAGGGCGAGCGAATTATTTATGCGGCAACAACGCTAACAAATTTACGGTTGTTTGGGCCTTGCACTTTGAAAACCACAATACCGTCAATTGTTGCAAACAACGTGTGATCTTTACCGCAACCTACATTTGCACCTGCGTGGAAATGCGTGCCGCGTTGGCGAACGATAATGCTGCCTGAAGTCACTACTTCACTGCCAAAACGTTTAACGCCTAGACGTTTTGAATTCGAGTCACGTCCGTTGCGGGTACTACCGCCAGCTTTCTTATGAGCCATTTTAAACTCCTAGTGTTAAGCTGAAATACCAGTAATCTGGATTTCAGTATAATATTGACGATGTCCCATAGTTTTCATATGGTGTTTACGACGTCTAAATTTAACAATTTTAATTTTTTTGTGTCTACCTTGTGATAGAACCGTTGCAGTGACTTTGCCGCCAACTAAGAAAGGTAAACCTACTTTCACATCGCCATTGTCTTCAACCATTAAAACTTTATCAAATTCGATGCTATCGCCTTCGCCAAGTTCTAATTTTTCTACTTTTAAGTAGCTGCCTTTTTCTACGCGGTATTGTTTACCGCCTGTTTCAATTACCGCATACATCAGCGTAAACTCCTAAGCTTATAATCTATAAATATATAGTAAAGCTTATGATTATATTTTCATTAAGTGATTTCGTCAATCTTTAGATTTTAAAATTCACATTTTACATTTCATTTTTTCGTTATTGAGGCAGATCATCTACACTATTTTCATAAATACCGCTCAATTTACGTTTAAATTCATCCGTAATGAGGCCTGCATCCTGGCGGCTTTTCACCACGCGCGGCGTGATTAACACAACGAGTTCAGTTTTGTCTTTTGTTCTCGTTTTACTGCCAAATAAGGTGCCGAGAATTGGAATGTCGTGAAGCAGGGGGAGTCCATTGTTGTCGTCAGTATTATTATCTTTAATTAACCCGCCCAAAACGATTGTTTCTCCGCTTTGCACGGCAACTGAACTGTTAATCTCGCGCGTTAAAATTGACGGATTCGTTCCATTCGCAGGAATGGCTCCTGGATCTTCCACGCTTTGCGTCACTTCCATCGTCACAAGTCCATTAGCGTTAACACGAGGTTTAATTTTTAGTTTGACACCGGTTTTTCGTTGCTGTTGTTGACTAAAGACGTTGTTTGATGGGCTGCCTGTGGTATTTGTATTGTTTAGCGAACCAAGCGATCCGGTCATTAATGAAATTTCTTTACCGACTTGAATGCTAGCTTCTTGATTATTTAAAACCATGAGTGAGGGGGAGGAAATGACATTGACGTTATTGTTTGAGGCCTCTGCATTTAATACCGCTTTAATATCGCCTGATTTGCTCAAAAAAGAATAGCCAAATCCACCGGTTGCAGCGCCGGCTGCGAGTGCACCCAGATCATTACTTTCAATAATATTTTGGCCTCCATTGCTGTGATTGAAATACCATTGAATACCGTATTTCAAATTATCGGTAAGTGTGACTTCCACAATGGTTGCATCGACTAAGACTTGCAGCGGCATGACATCAAGTTGATTCACAATCGGGCGAATAATTTCATATTCTTGCGCTGTTGCCACGATAATTAACGAATTATTGGCTTCGTCGGCAACAATACGCACATCGCCCACATTTGCCACTTTTGCGTCACTATTTCCACTCGATACGCTACGTTGTGGCGTACTTTTCTTTGTGTCAAAAGACGATTTGCTGTCGGTGGATTTATTGGATAATTCGCCTGCTTTTTTATCATTAGCCAGCTTGGGTGATTTGTCACGACGAGATGAAGATTGGCTACTGCCGCTACCATTGCCAAAAATATCGTTTAACGTGTTGGCAAGTTCAACCGCATCAACATGCTGTACTTTGTAAACATTCACTCCACCGCCATTGGCCGAGTTTGCGCGATCAAGACGCATAATCCACTGCTCAATATCTTTTAAATAACGCGACTGATGTGAAATAGCCAAAATAGCGTTTAAACGCTCAATGGGAATGAATCGGAAAAATTCACCTTCTTCGCCTTTTGCTTTTTTATAAAAAACTTCTTCTAGTTCTTTAATCAGTGTTTCTGCATCGACATGCGCGAGGGGAAATAAACCAAATGAACGGCCTTTTAAAATATCAATATCAAACGTATTGACCATGTCGACAATACGCGCTAATTCATCGGCAGCACCTGAAACGACGATTAAATTACGTTGCTTATCGATACTTAACAGTGTTTTTTCATGTAAAAGAGGTTTAATTAAATCGGCGACATTATCGACCGCCACATTTCTGACGGGAATGACGCGTACTTGATACCCAAATTTTCCTTGACGACTCGATGAAAAATTTGCGCTATAGAGTGCCTCGTTTAACGGCTCAATATGATAAATAGCGCCATCTCGCACCAGTGCAGCGTTATTCATGCTCAGAACCATTTCAAGCGTTGGCAGTAATTCTTCTTTGCTCAGGGCGTGTGTGGTTTGTAGTGTAACTTTGCCGACCACTTTTGGACTTAACACATAATTTTGACCCAAAATGTCACTCAAAATAACTTTGGCTACCTCACCTAAATCTGCATCATCAAAATTTAAACTAAATTCACCTTTTCCGCGAGGCACGGCATTTTGTGTATTTTGTTCTGCTGAAACAGGCAGATTTGAACCAAAATCCGCTGAAGGATAAAGTTCGTTTTTGGGTTTATTGGCTTCGGTTATGATGGGTTTGTTTTGTAGCTGCGCTATTGGCTCAACAGAGGGCAATGTGCTTTGTGTGTTGAGTAATAATTTGGGTGAGTGCGGGTTTAATACTTCACAACCAGAAAGAAGTAAACTTGCTAGGATAGCGCAGTTAATAGTTTTTAATTTATAAGGTATTTTCATTGCGGTGTGCATTCTTTTCCAATTAAGTTAAAAATCAAACCTTATTGATTTGATTGGTCTTCTGGTTCAGACGACGGTACTTGATTATCGGTCGTCGTAGGTTGAACTGTTAAATTTGTTGCATCTATATTTTGAGGTGCAGGTACCGGTACTGGCGATGCATTAGTGGGCGATACGGGTGTTGGGGTTGAATTTTTGGGTTTCATTTTACGCAGTGGCAAATTTTTTGTTTCGATGCCTTGTGTTAAGTTCACCCCGTTTTCATTAATTTCAGATAATTGCCAACCATCAAGCGCATCGCCGAGTTTGCATTTGCGAAAATTATCTTTGGGTAATCGTCCATTGCTGCGACTAAAAAAAGCTGTCGTGCCGATGGGTGTGCTATAAATTCCAATCAACTCCCAATTCACATTTTCTGTTTTTTGTGCCGTAGCTAGAGCCATTTCCTCAGGAATAGGTTCTTCAACGGGTTTGCGTCCCTTAATAAACATGGGACGATCAACTAAGTCACTATAGCTGTTTTCGCTAGGGTCAGATAAATTAAGGTCTGTTGCTTCTTCTTGCAGTGCGGTGACATTTTTTTTCTGAACAGTTAGCGCCGCAGCGTCAATGGGTTGCGTTGTTAAATAGGCTTCAATGGCTAACACACCAACAAAAAAGAAATTCAACGCGCCTAAACAATAAAGAGTGGGACGATTCATGCGGGAGGCTTTTTCATAAAACTCATGGCTTGGAAATTAACACTCAACTCATTACTTGAGTCAATGTGATGTGTTAAATGGTTGCGTATACCACGCATTGGGCGAATATCAATTTGGTCTATGACAACTAGTGGTGTAGCAGTTTCAATTTTATATAAAACATCCCGCAGGACTTCACTATTACCTGTCATTCGGACATTAATGGGTATATGTTCAAAATTATTTTTTGTAATAACAGGTAATCCTTGTGTACTACTGAGCTGGCCACCGGCTTCCACGATAGCTTGTTTAATCATTTCTTGTAATTCAGCAGAAGCCAGTGCACTGGTGTTTTGTGTACTTAAATAATTTTGCTCTGCATATTGCGCTTTTAGAGCTTCTATTTCATCGATGACGGCTTGTTTACGCCCCAAAATACGCTCATATTGCTGCAGGCGAAAGGCAAGGGCCATTTTTTCTTCGTGGAGCGCTAAGCCTTGATTAATTAACGGCAAAATAATGACGAAAACAATAAAGCCGATTACTGCTGCGAGTAATCCTAAAGCCAGTCCACGATCGCGTTGTTGATTAATTTGTTGTGCCATTTTCATTCGAAACGTCGCTAATCATCTCATTATTGGCTGGCGATTCGTCTAAAGGTTCGCTGTTTGATTGCGTTTCTTGAGTAGAATCATCGCTAGGTGTCGCATCTGTCTTTGACGTTGCTGGCTTGGTAAGTTCAGCTGAAATTTGAAATCGCTCAACGCCACTGGCTTTGTCTTGCGTGACGGGGGATGCAAAGTTCACTTTTGCAAAATAATCGGATGCTTCCAAATCTGCAAGCAAATTCGATGCCGCTGGTGATTCTCCTTGTAATTGCAGTTGCCCATCACCGTATTGCAGATAGGCAAGCCAGCTATCATCATGCATGAGAGTG
>CAINHP010000109.1 GCA_903848905.1 uncultured Pseudomonadota bacterium | reverse complement strand
CGGCAATTCTTTCGGCCGCTTGCTGTTGTTTTGCTAAAGTACGCGCTCTTTTACGTTGCACTTCAATGTTGTGCGAGGCGGTGACAGAATCTGTGCGAGCGCTGTTATCTTTAGCAACACTAGAAGCGTTCGATGTTTTTTTGATGAGAGCCATAGTAATTGCCTGTTTAATTAAAATAAAAAAAATGCCAAGTTTTTATACTTTTTTGCACCAAGAGTACTAGTACCAATAATTCGAAATAACGAACACAATGAAACTAATATCGAACTATCGACATAAATTGAAATAATTTGAATAATTATTTTCGTTAATGCGACATTTTAGTTTAATTGAACAAGTACAATATATTAATTATATTTTTTCATATCTGTTGCCATATTTATGAGTCTCAGCAATATTTTGAACAAAAATACTCCAAAAACCTTAAATCATAGTCAACCGACTACTCTGCTCTTGTCCACAATATACAAATGCTTTAATTAGGTGTTTAACGTTTGGATAAAATAGTGAGATTGTTAAGAGATAGCTTGGGGTAGCGCATTAGACAACTAAGACCGACTCAATCAATTCCTGCAGTTGTTCATGTGTAAACGGTTTTTGCAAAATGCCCTTCACACCCAACATTTCTGCTGAATCTAAATTAAAGTTTGCTGTGACTGCGCGACGACCACCTGAAATAGCAATAATTGGTAACTCTGGATTGTCTTTAAGTACTTCCACAATCACCTCAATTCCATCCTTTTCAGGCATAATTATGTCTGTGATAATTAGATCGGGCCTGAATTGATAATAGCTTTTTATGCCCTCTACTCCGTCATTCGCTATTAAAACTTGATGGCCGTCACGAGTTAAAAATTTTTTCAACAAGTCACTTAATAAATTTTCATCTTCGATTACTAATATCTTTAACATACTAAATTCCTTTTGAACGTCGATAGGACTTATTTAAGCGGCATATTTTTCAACTATGCTTATTAATTCAGTTGGGCTAATTGGTTTAACTTTATAAAGGTCTGCACCCGCTTGCATCCCTAAATCAATATCGCTTTGTTGACCTTTACCAGAAATCATAACGACATAACACGGATTAGCTGATGCTTTGATTTGACGACAAAATCCCAACCCATCCATTTCGCCTGGCATCATCACATCAGTTATTACAATATCAGGATGTAATGTTTGAAATTGAATAAACCCTTCAGCGCCATGTTCTGCTTCGAATACATCAACTTTAGGTTGACGTTTAAACGATAATCTAATTAACGTACGAATCAATATATTGTCATCAACAACTAATAGCTTTATGTTTTTTTCTATCATAATTTTATTTAGATTATAGGAAATAATAATCGGAACGTTGTACCCCTATTTGGCATTGTCGTATTCGAATCAATAATAATATGACCATCTGCTTCATGCATCATTCCGCTAACCGTCGATAGTCCAAGTCCAGTACCCTCACCAACTGGTTTAGTTGTAAAAAATGGATCAAAAACATGACTTAGGATACTTTCTTCTATGCCAGTGCCACTATCAGATATACTTAACTCTATAAATTTACGCTCCAACTTTTGTATACACGCATTACAAATTAAATCCTGTGTGCTAATTTTCTTTAAGTAAACGGTAATAATACCACCTTGTTTCATAGCGTCACGTGCATTCACAATTAAATTGGTTAAAATTTGATGAAGTTCAGTTGAGTCAATTTGGACAGTTAAGTCACTATCTACTTCAGCGTTAAGTTGAAAAATACTGGTGAGCGCTGGACGAACCATTTTAAGCACTTCATCAATAACTTCGTGCGTCGGTTTAACTTCCATTTCTTTATTAGCTGTATTTTGACGTGAATAAGACATCATTTTTTTAATCAATCTAACTGCCCGCTCACTTGCCAAGTTCACTTGCTCAGTGTTAAACAATATTTCGTCTTTCAATTTACCATCTATGCAATCCTCGGCAGAAAATCTATTCAATTGGTTATAGCCGATAATCGCACATAGTATATTGTTAAAATCGTGGGCAATACCTGACGTTAAGCGACTCAGGCTTTCCACTTTTTGCATTTGGTT
>CAINHP010000108.1 GCA_903848905.1 uncultured Pseudomonadota bacterium | reverse complement strand
TGATAGCGCGTAGCTAAAATGGTTTGCATGTCTTGTTGCTGAATAGAGTCTAAATGACGTATTAGGGTTTCTTTTAAATTCTCGCCCATTGTTTTGAAGTCTCGATGCGCGCCACCTAATGGTTCTCGAACCACTTCATCTAAAAAGCCTTGTTCGCGAATTCGGTCTGCGGTGATTCCCATTGCTTCAGCGGCAAGTTGAAGTTTATCAGGACTTTTCCATAAAATAGCCGCGCATCCTTCAGGTGAGATGACAGAATAGGTGCTGTATTCAAGCATAATTAAACGATCGCCAACACCAATGGCGAGCGCGCCACCTGAGCCGCCTTCACCAATAATGGTACATATAATAGGCGTTTTAAGTTGCGCCATTTCAAACAAGTTTCGTGCAATGGCTTCACTTTGTCCACGTTCCTCTGCGTCAATACCCGGATAAGCCCCCGGCGTGTCAATTAAGCAAATCAGCGGCAGATTAAAACGCTCTGCTAATTTCATCACGCGCAACGCCTTACGATAACCTTCAGGGCGTGGCATACCGAAATTTCGGTGAATTTTTTCTTTGGTATCGCGACCTTTTTGATGGCCAATTATCGCAATGGGTTTGCCGTTAAGTTTGGCAAGACCGCAAATTATGGCAGGATCGTCTGCATAGGCCCGATCACCATGAAGTTCATGGAAATCAGTAAACATTAAATCGATATAATCGAGTGTATAAGGTCGTCCTGGATGGCGAGACATTTGTGAAATTTGCCAATCTGTCAAATTGGCAAAAATAGATTCGGTTAAGGCTTCGCTTCTGTCTTCTAATTGTTTGAGTGCATCGGAGATATTGATTTTATTATCAAACTCCACGTTGCGTAGTTCTTCAATTTTCGCTTCTAGTACAGCGATGGGTTGTTCAAAATCGAGAAATTTTAAGTCCATGTTCTTATTTTTTAAAAAGTGGTGTTATAAAATGAAAATATAATGACAATTATAAGGCAAAAAGACGAAGGTGGCTTTAGCTATGATGGTTAATTACCATTTGTTTCTAAAAAGACTGCGTCTAATTCTCGCAATCTAGCCAATTTTTCCTTAATTTTAATTTCAAGCCCTCGCTCAACGGGATAGTAATACTGGGTTTTAGATAGTTCTGGTGGGAAATAATTTTCACCTGCTGCATAAGCATCGGGTTCGTTGTGTGCGTAGCGGTAAGCTTTGCCGTAATCGAGTTTTTTCATGAGCGTGGTGGGTGCATTGCGCAAATGTAGCGGTACTTCGAGTGATCCGGTTTGTTTAACGTGCGCCATTGCCGCGTTATAAGCTTGATAGACGGCATTGCTTTTAGGTGCACTCGCCATATAAAGTACGGCTTGAGCAAGGGATAATTCGCCCTCGGGTGTGCCTAAACGCACTTGTGCATCCCACGCATTGAGCGCGAGTTGCAGTGCGCGGGGATCCGCATTGCCAATATCTTCTGAGGCAATACGCACAATACGTCGCGCCAAATACGACAAGTCACAACCACCATCTATCATGCGACAAAGCCAGTAAAGTGCGCCATCTGTTGAGCTACCCCGAACGGATTTATGAAGCGCTGAAATTTGATTATGAAATTCTTCACCGTGGGAATCAAAACGACGCACACCTCCACTTAATACACCTTGTGCGATAAATTCATCAATGATGGACGTTGACTGTGCTGAGGCGACTTCAGCTGCTAATTCGAGTAAATTCAGCAGGCGCCGTGCATCGCCATCTGCCGCCTGGGCAAATTGAAGCTTAATCTCATCGGACATTTCCAGCTTTAAATCACCTAAGCCATTTACACTATTTTCAAGCGCATGCGTCAAAATAGCTTGTAATTCGGATGGTGTTAGTGGATTTAAGACATACACCCGAGCTCTTGAAAGCAGTGCATTATTGAGCGCAAAAGAGGGATTTTCAGTTGTTGCACCAATAAAATAGACTGTTCCATCTTCAACATGCGGCAAAAACGCATCTTGTTGTGCTTTATTGAATCGATGTACTTCATCGACGAATAAAATCGTACGGCGTTTTTCGAATTTTTGAATGGTTTTCGCGTGTTCAATCGCTTCGCGGATTTCTTTTACCCCTGCAAGTACAGCTGAAATGGCTATAAATTCAGCATTTGATTGTTTAGCAATTAAACGGGCAAGCGTTGTTTTACCCGTGCCCGATGCTCCCCAGAAAATCATTGAGTGCAAATTGCCAGACGTTAACGCACTGTAAAGTGGTTTGCCGAGCGATAAAATATGCACTTGCCCACTATAATTGGCTAAGTCACTTGGCCGCATTCGCTCGGCAAGCGGCTGAAATGCGTTCATTTTGCGGTTTTACTCAATTCTAGCAAATATGCGCCATAAGCTGTTTTTGACAATGCAGCAGCACTTTTTTGCAAATTTTCAACACTAAGCCAACCATTGTGGAAGGCAATTTCCTCTAAACAAGCGACTTTTAAACCTTGACGATGTTCAATGGTTTGCACAAATTGCCCCGCTTCAAGCAAACTGTCATGTGTTCCTGTATCGAGCCATGCAAAGCCGCGACCAAAAATTTCAACATTCAATTCACCTGCATTTAAATAGGTTTGATTCACTTCGGTAATTTCAAGTTCACCACGCGTGGAGGGTTTTATATTTTTAGCAATTTCTACGACGCGATTATCGTAAAAATAAAGTCCTGTTACCGCAAAATGGGATTTTGGTTTGGTGGGTTTTTCTTCGATAGAAATGGCTTTATTATTTTCATCAAATTCCACGACGCCAAAACGCTCGGCATCTTTAACTTGATAACCAAATACAGTTGCCCCTTTTTTACACGCTAATGCTTGTTTTATGCTGCCCGAAAAACCTTGCCCAAAGAAAATATTATCACCCAAAACAAGACAGGTATGGCTATCACCAATAAATTCTTCACCAATTAAAAACGCTTGCGCTAAACCTTCGGGTTTGGGTTGCATAGCATACTGAATGTTAATTCCAAATTCAGTGCCATCACCAAGTAAGTTTTTAAAATTTTGTTGATCTTCAGGTGTCGTAATAATGAGAATATCTTGAATGCCGGCGAGCATAAGCACCGATAAAGGATAATAAATCATCGGTTTATCATAAACAGGCAAAAGTTGTTTTGATACAGCTTTCGTTATGGGGTGAAGTCGTGTACCTGCACCACCGGCTAAAATAATGCCTTTCCATGTAATTGTTTCGCTCATTTCTTTCTCTGTTAATATGATTGTTTAAATGTGATTACTGCGCATTGTTGAGTTGAATTTTGGTTATATTAATCTGCCAGACGGCAAGAAGTAACGCAAGAATTATGGGTCCTAAAAATAAGCCTATGGCACCAAAAGCTGTCAAGCCACCAAATACACCAAATAAAACCACTAAAAAAGGGACTCGACTCGCACCACAAATAATAAGTGGCCTAATTACATTATCCACCGTACTGACCACTAGAAATCCCCATGCAAGTAGCCCAAGTCCTGCCCAAATATTCTCGTTTGCGAGTAATAATAATCCAGTCGGAATCCAAACTAATGTTGCACCCATGGGAATAAGTGCCATTAACGCGGTAAAAGCACCAAGCAGTAATGGTGCGCTCATGCCTGCTACCGCATAGCCAATGCCAGCAATAATGCCTTGACCTAATGCAGCCAAAACTAATCCGTAACAGACAGCGCGTGTGGTATGCCCAATTGTTTGTAGATAATAGCCTTGCTCATCATCAAAAAAGTAACCCATTGCTGTTTGGACTTGATTAAGCCATGTTTTGCCATCACGGAAACAGAAAAACACTGTAATTAACACAAAACATAATTCAATAATCAACTGGCCTAAATGACGCAAAGTTTCACCAAAAAGCTGTAAACTGTATTTTGCCCATGCAATAAGATGTTCATTTAATGCCGCACGATTAGTTAACAAATGATTGAGCCGGTTTTCTAAATATTCTCCCAAATAGGGAATATGTCGAATACTTTCGGGGAGTTGAAAAGAATGTGTTCCAAACGTGGTAATCTGTTGTGTGTAGGTGTTCCATAGTTCTTCTTGCAGCATATTAAGTAAGTTATAACACACCAAAATGACAATAGCCGATACAGCGCTGGTCAATGTTGCTGCACTTAATATAGCCTTCCCATTGAAAAAATCTAATATTTTTTCATAAAGGGGATACGTAACATAAGCAATAATTAATGCCCATATTAGTGTGATAAGAAATTGCTGTAATACGCAAAAACTTAGCCAGACTAAAACTATTACGCCCAGAATCGGCGCGTATTGTCGAAAAAAATGAGGCGGATCAGAAAGCGTCATAAAATGCCTTTAGCGAAATATTAATTTATTGTGCTTTCTTTAATTGTTCAATTCTATCGCGCAATTCAATGGCTTTTTCAAAATCAAGTTGCGCCGCACAAACACGCATTTGAGCATCAAGTTCAATCAGCTGGCGTTCAATATCAATTTTACTTAAGTGTTTGGTTCCTTTGATTTTACTCTTTTGTTCATTAACTGATTTTATAATGGTTTGCGGTGTAATGTTATATTTTTGATTGTGAAGAATTTGTTGTTCACGTCGATTTTCCGTGAGTGTCATGGCATTTTGCATGGATTTTGTGATGCTGTCTGCATAAAAAATCACTTTGCCTTCACTATTTCTTGCCGCGCGACCGATAGTTTGAATTAAACTACGTTCATCTCGCAGAAAACCTTCTTTATCTGCGTCTAAAATGGCCACTAAACTCACTTCGGGCAGATCTAATCCTTCGCGGAGTAAATTGATGCCAATCAAAATATCATATTCCCCTACTCGCAATTGACGAATTAATTCTATACGCTCTAAATTATCCACGTCGCTGTGAATATAGCGCACTTTGAGCATTTCTTTTGCGAGAAAATTGGTTAAATCCTCTGCCATTCGTTTGGTTAATGTGGTAATGAGTACACGCGTATTTTGCGCAATGGCTAGCTTAGCTTGCTCAATTAAATGTGTCATTTGTCCCGTTATTGGATGCACAATAATGACAGGATCAAGCAGTCCCGTTGGGCGCGTAATTAATTCGACAACATGGTCGCTTTTGGCAATTTCATAATCGGCTGGCGTGGCTGACACAAAAAGCGTCGTGGCCATTTTACTTTCAAATTCAACAAATTTGAGGGGGCGATTATCAAATGCGCTAGGTAGACGAAAGCCATAATCGACTAAATTCTTTTTACGCGCATAATCGCCGTTAAACATGGCGCGTGATTGGGGCAGCGTTTGATGACTTTCATCGATAATTAAAAAATAGTCGCCATCAAAATAATCCATTAGCGTATAGGGTGGCTCGCCTGGCTGTCTATCTTCAAAATTGCGGCTGTAATTTTCAATGCCTGAGCAATAGCCAATTTCAGCTATCATTTCTAAGTCATATTCAATTCGTTGTTTTAAACGCTGTGCTTCAAGGGGAGGCAGTGTTGGAAGATGGCTTATTAATTCTTCTCGAATGGTGGTAAGTGCGCGTTGTTTTTTTTCTTCTGGAATGACATATTGCTTAGCTGGATACAGGACAGTTTCATCGATTTTAGTGATTAAATCCCCCGTAAGTGGATCCATTTCTTTCACTGATGCAATGCAATTATCTTCAAGTGTCACACGCAAAATATTACTTTCATACGCGGGAATAATATCAACCACGTCCCCGCGTACACGAAACTTTCCCGGGGCAATGGCGCTGTCATTGCGTTCATATTGAATCGTGAGTAACGATTTGAGTAAGTCCGAGCGTTTAAGTGGTTTTCCCGTTTTAAGAGGCACGGCCATTGAGCGAAAGTCGTTCGGATTGCCTAAACTGTAAATACAGCTAATACTGGCCACAATAATCGTATCGTTGCGACTTACTAAACTCGATACAGCATGTAGTCGCATTTTTTCAATAGCCACGTTAACGCTAGAATCCTTTTCAATGTAAGTATCGGTGGTCGGCAGATAGGATTCGGGTTGATAATAGTCGTAAAATGACACGAAATATTCAACGCGATTTTGAGGGAATAATTCTTTTAGTTCGGTAAATAACTGTGCGGCGAGCGTTTTGTTGTGCGCAATAATAAGTGTTGGTTTTTGCAATGCGACAATCATATTGGCCATGACAAACGTTTTACCGCTGCCTGTGATTCCGAGTAAAGTTTGCTTTTTTGCGCAATGAAAGTTTTTTGTTAACGTATCAATGGCTTCTTCTTGGCTAACAGAAGGCGAATAGGGCGCGTTAAGTGTAAAATACATGGCTATTAATTTTTGAAAAAACGTTGCACAATCATGTTTAAACCACCGTTTATTTTTTTCTTCGATTTCATTTAAATTTCCCTTCAGGCTATTGGATTATGAAAGACAGTATCATTGTTAAAGGCGCGCGCGAACATAATTTAAAAAATATTGATGTTGAATTTCCACGCAATAAGTTAATTGTCATTACAGGACTTTCGGGATCGGGAAAATCCACACTCGCTTTTGATACCCTCTACGCTGAAGGTCAGCGGCGTTATGTCGAAAGTTTATCTGCGTATGCGCGTCAATTTCTTGGTTTAATGGATAAGCCCGATGTTGATAGCATCGAAGGTTTATCGCCCGCTATTAGCATTGAGCAAAAAACCACCAGTAAAAATCCGCGCTCCACTGTCGGCACCGTGACGGAAATTTACGATTATCTGCGTTTATTATTTGCTCGAATTGGCGTCCATCATTGCCCTAAATGCCATAGCGAAGTGAAACCGCAAAGTGCTGAAAATATTACACGCTTAATTATGGCGCAACAAGGCGAAACATTGATTTTTCTCGCCCCCATGATTAATGGTCAAAAAGGCACGCACGAACAAGTGATTGATGATTTGCGCAAACAAGGTTTTAGTAAAATTCGCGTGGATCAAATTATCTATGATGCAGATACAATTAAGGATGATTTAACGCTTGAGCGTTACGAAAAACATTGGATTGAAGCGGTGATTGATACCGTGACCATCGATGAAGATGAGCGTTCACGTATCAATGACGCGGTGGAGCAAGCGCTATCGCTAGGCAAAGAGCGCATGATTATCATTGATAAAAATGCAACTGGTGAAAAGAAAAAAGAATTGCAACGCGCTGCCAGTGAGACAGTTTACAGCACCTTTGGCGCGTGCGTGAAACACCCTAAATTGGTGTTTGAAAGCTTAGAGCCGCGTATGTTTTCGTTTAATAGTCCCTTTGGCGCGTGTAGTGAATGTCATGGTTTGGGCGAAATTACCCAGTTATCGGTCGATTTGCTGATTCCCGATAAAACAAAATCCATTATGGAAGGTGGTCTTGCCATTTACAATAAAATGGATTTGGCGTGGCGAGCGCAACAAATTAGTGTGGTGGGACGCGAATTTGGTTTTGATGTATGGACGCCATTAGGTGAATTTAGTCCGACGCAATTAAATGCGCTGCTTTACGGGACGATTGAGCCTTTAGCGGGTAGATGGTCAAACGGTGAGTCGATGAAACTCGATGACGGTTATGAGGGCATTATCCCGCAAACGTTAAGACTTTATAAGCAAACAGAAAGTGATTGGCGTAAAAAAGAAATTGAAAAATATATGCAATACAAACCCTGTTTGAGTTGCGCAGGAAAACGCCTTCAACCTGTCGTGCTTGCCGTACAAATTGACAATAAAAGTATTATTGATGCAACGGATATGAGCATTGAAAATGCGGCCAAATTCTTTTTAGCGCTACCAGAGAAACTCAATAGCAAAGATTTATTCATTGCAAAGCAGGTGTTAAAAGAAATTAACGAGCGTTTAGGTTTTTTGAATAATGTCGGCCTTGGGTATTTGACGCTTTCACGCAGTGCAAAAACACTTTCGGGTGGTGAAGCACAGCGTATTCGGTTAGCCACGCAAATTGGTAGTAATTTAATGGGCGTGCTGTATATTTTAGATGAGCCGAGTATTGGTTTGCATCAGCGCGATAATGTGAAGTTGATTGAAACACTTCATCGGTTGCGTGATTTAGGAAATACGCTAATTGTCGTCGAGCACGATGAAGATACCATCCTAGCCGCAGATTATGTGATTGATATTGGCCCAGGCGCGGGAATTTATGGTGGTCATATCACGGCAAAAGGAACGCCTGCGCAAATCATGGCCAATCCCAACAGTTTAACAGGGCGCTATTTAAACGGTGAACTTCGTATTGTGGTGCCTGAAAAAAGACGTGTTGCTACCGATTTTATTGAAGTGATTGGTGCAAAAGAAAATAATCTAAAAAATGTGAATGTGAAATTACCGCTTGGTGTTTTATGTGGCATTACGGGGGTTTCGGGTTCGGGTAAAAGTACGTTAATCAATCAAACGGTGATGCCCTATTTGCGTCAAACGTTCGGTGAACAAATTGAGGGCAGTATTGGGGAGTTCGAATCGATTACGTTGCCAAGTTGTATCAATAATGTGATTATTATCAATCAAGATCCCATTGGTAAAACCCCACGCAGTAACCCCGCGACGTATACAAAATTATTTGATGAAATCCGTGATTTATTTGCCCAAACGCAAGAAGCTAAAATGCGTGGATACGAAAAAGGGCGGTTTTCGTTCAACGTTAAAGGAGGACGCTGCGAAACGTGTCAAGGTGACGGCTTGCTGAAAATTGAGATGAATTTTTTGCCCGATGTATATGTGGAGTGCAGTGATTGCCATGGAAAACGCTATAATAAAGAAACATTAAGTGTGTTTTATAAAGGCAAAAATATTGCCGAAGTGCTCAATATGGAAGTCGAAGAAGCGGCTGTTTTTTTCCAAGCGATTCCATCTATCAATAAAAAACTGCAAACTTTGCTTGCTGTAGGACTTGGCTATATTAAACTTGGGCAAAGTTCGACCACGCTTTCTGGTGGTGAAAGTCAACGCATTAAAATCACCAAAGAACTCAGTAAAAGCAAGCGCGGCCACGTTGTCTATATGCTTGATGAGCCGACAACGGGGTTACATTTTGATGATACAAAACGCTTAATTGGCGTTCTCAATAGTTTAGTGGATAAAGGGCATTCTATTTTTGTGATTGAACATAATTTGGATGTCATCAAAAGCTGTGATTATCTCATTGATTTGGGCTATGAAGGCGGTAATGGTGGCGGTGAAATTATTGCGCAAGGTACACCCGAAGAAGTCGCAAAAATAGCCCATTCTTACACAGGCGAGTTTCTGAAACGTTTGCTTTGATTTTGTTATGATTTTTATTAATGCGATTCGCGATTTTAAGTCGGCAGACGTTCCAAGCAAAACGGGTGTGTATTTATACAAAAATGCCGAAGGCGATGTGCTGTATTGTGGAAAAGCGAAAAATTTACGCGCTCGCGTAAAAAGTTATTTTTCTAGTCAGCATTTGTTGCCTATTAAAACGCGGCGCCTGGTGGTGCAGATTCGGCAAATTGACTGGATTATTGTTGATAACGAAGTTGAAGCGTTGATGCTGGAAAATCGTTTAATCAAGCAGTATCAGCCTAAATATAACATCGCGCTCAAAGATGCTAAAACGTTTGCCTATATTGCATTGAGTAAAGATGCATATCCTCGCATTTTTACGACACGCAAACCGACCGCTAAAATGGAGGTTTTCGGTGCTTATACGGACGGTCACCTGCGAGCTGAATTGCAGAGAATGGTGATTCAGATTTTTAAATTGCGTGATTGCAAAACGCTTCCGAAAAAGGCGTGTTTAAATTTCCATATTCATCGCTGTACTGCGCCGTGTATTGGTAATGTCAGTCAAATCGAATACGCAAAGCAGGTAGATCGCGCGAGGCAATTATTAAATGGGAATTTAAAAGAAACACTGAAATTTTTAACAAGTGAAATGCAACGAGCTTCCGATGAGCAAAAGTTTGAGCGCGCGCTTGAAATTCGAAATCAACTCAATCGACTACAAAATCTTGAGCAAAAACAGATTATTGACGCTCAAAATACGCAAAATCAAGATGTGATTGCGTTTGAGCGACAAGGTGAGCAAATGCACATTGTGCGATTTGGGATCAAACGTGGTGTATTATCCACTAAGCAAAATTTTTGTGTAGATTACGAAACACGCATCAAACAAGCGTTTGTAATGGCGTTTTATCAAACGAATACGCTGCCTCATGAAATTATTGTCAATCAACCCATTTGGGGGGATGAAGCAGAAAAAGAGAGTTTGGAAACTGTCTTGTCGCAATTGCGTGGAGGAAAGGTGGTGTTTACGCTGCCACTGCGGGGGAATAAACTGGCACTGGTGAAATTAGCGGAAAAAAATAGTGAAAGCAATATTGATCACGACAGCGCGCTTTTTGATCTGCAACGGGCATTGAACTTAGAAACATTACCGCGTGTGATTGAATGTTTTGATATTTCCAATTTAGGTAATGAGCATATCGTATCGGGCATGACCCAATTTATTGATATGAAAGCCAATAAAAATGGTTTTCGCCATTTTGAACTCAAAACAGTCACGCATGCAGACGATTTTGCCAGTATGCGAGAAGTGGTGACGCGTCGATATACGCGACTGATTGAAGAAGAAAAGTCATTGCCCAATTTGATTGTGATTGATGGGGGACTTGGACAAGTGAATGCGGCGTTTCATGCACTCAATGCGTTAGATTTATCCATTCCGCTCATTGGACTAGCAAAAAAACAAGAAGAAATTTACTTTCCATTGAAATCAGATCCTCTTATTTTTAACCAGAATACGCGTATGATGTTACTTTTGCGTCGTATTCGAGATGCGACGCATGATTTCTCCATTGGCTACAATAGAAAAAAACGCGCGATGAAATTACGAGATGAATTTGAAAAATAATAAACCCAAAACTTGGCGCAACGCCTTTGCCGTTTATATGCAGTCGCGTGTGCTTAGTATGATTGCGCTGGGATTTTCTGCTGGACTTCCTTATTTGCTCGTTTTTTCAACGCTTTCTGCGTGGCTGCGTGATGAGGGCGTTGAACGCTCTGTCATTGGTTTTTTTAGTTGGGTCAGTGTGACTTATTCGGTCAAAATCCTTTGGTCGCCTGTTGTGGATAAAGTACGGCTACCGTTTTTAACCACATTATTAGGACAGCGCCGAAGTTGGATGCTGGTAGCTCAGCTCGGAATTATGGCTGGTTTAATTGGTATGGCGAGTACAGATTCGCATACGCAATTAACGATGATTGCCGCTTGTGCGGTACTGGTTGCTTTTTGCTCAGCAACACAGGATGTGAGTATTGATGCATTTCGTATTGAATCCACTCAACTGAATTATCAAGGTGCGATGGCGGCAACGTATGTGTTAGGTTATCGATTAGCACTATTGGTAGCAGGCGCAGGCTCATTTTATATTGCAGAATTTTATAACTGGCACATTTCCTATTATGTGATGGCTGCACTGATGAGCTTAGGTGTTATCACTACGCTATGTTTGCCTGCACCGATTGTTGAACAATCAGTTGTCGAGATCTCGAAAGCATCATTTATAAATCAACTGCGCGACGCTGTCATTCATCCTTTTACTGATTTTTTCTCGCGTCAGGGGAGTTTGGCGTGGTTAATTTTACTGTTGATTGCCATTTACAAAATGAGTGACGTGACTATGGGCGTTATGGCAAATCCGTTTTATTTAGATTTGGGTTTTAATAAAAAAGACATTGCGGAAATTGGTAAAGTATTCGGTTTTTTTATGACGATTGCGGGAGCTGCGCTGGGTGGCGTTTTTGTGGCGCGATACGGCGTGATGCGACCATTGTTTTTTGGTGCGATTGCCACGGCTAGTACGAATTTATTGTTTGCATTCATGGCAAATACACCACCCAGTTTGACGATACTCGCATCGGTCATTAGCGCAGATAATTTAAGCGGTGGTTTTGCAACAGCAGTTTTTATTGCTTATTTATCAGGTTTAACGAGTAGTGGCCACACGGCTACGCAATATGCGCTATTTAGTTCGCTGATGACCTTTCCTGCGCAATTATTAGGCGGTTTTTCGGGGCTGATTGTGGATCGTTTTGGGTATATTGACTTTTTTGTGTATGCATCATTGATTGGATTGCCAGCTGTTTTTTTAGTGGCGTGGCTTTGGCGTTGTGAAAAGTTATCTGTTAGCGCGTAATATTTTGAGGAGTATGTTTTTTTGATTGGTGTTTTAAATAAAATGATTATGCGCGATTTGGTGAAAACTTTATCGGCTGTTCTCTCCGTGCTTGTGGTAATTATTGTGAGTCGAAAATTTATTCGTGTGCTTGATCAAGTGATTGAAGGGCAAATTGCAAGTGATACTTTACTAGTTATTTTGGGCCTAAAGATGTTAATAGCCTGCGTGACGTTTCTGCCCGCAGCAACTTTTATGGCTCTGCTGATGGTGCTTGGGCGAATGTATCGAGATAATGAAATGGCGGCCATTTCATCTGCGGGTGGTGGTGTATTTACCATTTACCGCGCCATTTTTCTGGTTCTTTTTCCATTAAGTATTGGAGCGGGTTACTTGTCAATGAATGTGGCACCTTGGGCTGAAAATCAAATTGAATTGCGAACGCATCATGATCAAGAGTCCGCCGATATACGCGGCTTAGTCGCAGGCAAATTCAGCGAATATAGTCATGGCGATATCGTTTTTTATGTTGAAAAAATAACGGCAGATAAACAATTAGAGCATATTTTTGTACAGCATAGACAAAATGACAGCGTAGCTATTATTAATGCACATTCTGGCTATTTAGCTAACTTAGAAGACGGGCAATACATTATTTTAAAACAAGGCGAGCGTGTGCAAGGCAAAGTGGGGGATTTGAATTACGCGATTGAGAAGTTTGATGAATATGCAGTTCGTATTGACACGAAAGTTTCGCCCTTAGTGAGTGGAAAACAGGCCGCGGCATTTAGCGGCCTTTGGCAATCTTCCGCAAGTGTTGATATAGCTGAAATACAACGTCGATTTGCGATTCCTTTGGGTATTTTATTGCTTGGATTTATTGCTGTACCACTAGCCGAACTTTCCCCGCGTGGGGGGGTTTATGGAAATATGCTTATTGGATTTATCATTTATTTTAGTTATGGAAATCTGCTAAGCGTTTCACAGAGCTGGGTATTAAAACAGGCGATTCCGGCGTGGATGGGTTTGGCGAGCGTAAATGGTTTGTTGCTTGTGCTTGGCTGTCTTTTGTTAGCACGTTTTTATGGTTGGAAATGGTTGAAACAAGCATTTGGAAAACGTGGTAAATCTGTATGAATGTGTTAACTCGCTATATTGTAAAAGAAATTCTCAAAGGTTCTTTTATTGCATTAATTTTGCTTTTGACATTATTTAATTTATTTACATTAACCGATGAACTCAAAAATTTAGGGAAGGGAAGTTACAATTTATCAGATATTTTTACTTATCTTGCGTTGACCTCTCCACATGTTTGTTATGAATTAGTTCCTTCTTCGGCATTGCTCGGGAGTTTATTTGTATTAGGTTCAATGGGGAATAATCGTGAATTAGTTGCTATGCGCGCAGCCGGAGTATCCATTTTAGGGATTGTAAAATCGACTTTAGTCGCTGGGATTATTTTGGCGATTTTCGCCTTTTGCATCAGTGAGTTGATTGCCCCAACAACTGAAGCGCAGGCGCAAATGCTAAGAGCAGTTGCGCAACATAAACCGCTTGTGATGCATGCAAAATACGGACTTTGGTTGCGTGAAGGTGAGCAATTTATCAATATTCGTCACGTAAAAGAAAATGGGGAACTTGCTGATATTAGTATTTACGATTCAACATTCTTGCAAGACCAGCCTCATTTAAAGTCTGTTACGCATGCGCAAAATGCCGTGTATGTTAAATCGAATGAATGGCGTCTAAATGATATTATGCAATCGACCATCTCAACAACGCAAATGCTGGCAGATAAGCAAGATCAGAAAATGTGGCAAACCAACATTGCACCCGATTTCATGCAAATAGCGGTAGTCAATCCTGACAATTTATCACTCATTGATTTATCTCATTACATTGATTTTTTGAAAAATAATCAACAGAAGGCACAGAAATTTCAATTGGCTTTTTGGGAACGCGTCTTTAATCCGTTGGTTATTTTTGTCATGTTAATGGTGGCGACCCCTTTTGTGATAGGAATTAGGCGAGGAATTGATGTAGGAGGACGCATGATGATTGGGATTGTAATCGGCATGAGTTTTAATATTGTCGATCATATTTTTGGACACTTGGGTTTAATTTACGATATCAATCCATTAATCATTGTCTTATTGCCTAGTGCAGTGGTGAGCTCGTTGAGTATTTATGCGATCAAACGTGTAATCTAACTTATTTTAATAACAAAACTCTATTAATTTTTATGAATTTAATTAAAACGCCTATTGCTGATCTATTGATTTTTGAGCCCAACGTATTTGGGGATTCACGCGGTTTTTTTATGGAAAGTTTTAATCAAAAAACATTTCAGAATTTAACGGGTTTAGATGTGACATTTGTTCAAGATAATCATTCTCGCTCAAGTCAGAATGTTTTACGTGGTTTGCATTATCAAATTCAGCAACCACAAGGGAAATTAGTTCGAGTTACCAGCGGACGTGTGTTTGATGTAGCGGTTGATATGCGTCGCAAGTCTCCAACTTTTGGTCAATGGCATGGCGTTGAGTTAAGCGGTGAAAATCATCGTCAATTTTGGGTGCCAGCGGGTTTTGCACATGGATTTTTAGTCTTGTCTGAAACGGCTGATTTTATCTACAAAACCACCGATTATTACGCCCCTGAATTTGAACGATGTGTTCGCTTTGATGACAGTGAAATCGGCATTATATGGCCTTTTGAAGGCGAGCCTGTTTTATCTCCAAAAGATCAGCAAGGTCTTTCTTTACAAGATGCGCAGGCATTTGAATGAAAATCTTATTACTGGGCAAAAATGGGCAAGTTGGCTGGGAGTTAGCGCGGGCTTTGTTGCTGTTAGGTGAGGTCATTGCCCTTGATCGCCAGCAAATGGATTTTGTCAATCTTGAAGCATTGCGCCTGACGATTCATGCTATTCATCCCGATTTAATTGTCAATGCGGCTGCTTATACAGCGGTTGATAAAGCGGAAAGTGAACAAGAAAATACATTTTTATGCAATGCCACAGCCGTTGATGCCATTGCGCAAGAAGCTAAAAAAATAGGTGCTTTGCTAATTCATTATTCCACTGACTATATTTTTGATGGTACTAAAAACGCATCTTATCTTGAAGATGATGCAGTCAATCCTTTGAATGTTTACGGCAAAAGTAAACTGGCGGGAGAAAACGCTATTATTGCCAGTGGCGTGGATTATTTGATTTTGCGTACAACGTGGGTATTTGCGGCACGAGGGCAGAATTTCTTGAAAAGTATATTGCGTCTTGCTGCAGAGCGAGATACGTTAAATATTGTTGCTGATCAAATAGGTGCACCCACATGGGCGCGGGTGATTGCGCAAACAACAGCGCATATTGTCCAGCAAGTGAAACAAGAGCGTGAGAATAAACTATTTGTTTCAGGTGTGTTTCATCTCACTAGTGCAGGTGACACATCATGGCATGGATTTGCTCAAAAAATTGTTGAATTGGCATCGCCACATTGCCAGCTCAAAACACACGTTATCTCACCTATTCCAACGTCACAGTATCCAACACCTGCAAAAAGGCCTTTAAACTCGCGTCTTTGCACGGACAAATTAACACAGCGTTTTGGCATAGTCATGCCCACGTGGGAAACGTCTCTTAAACTTTGTATGGAAGAATTGTTTTGAAAATTTTTATTACCGGTGGAGCAGGTTTTATTGGTTCGGCATTGATTCGCTATTTAATCAACGAAACCTCGCATAGTGTAGTCAATGTTGATAAGTTAACTTACGCAGGAAATTTAGAATCGCTTGCATCTATTTCAGATAATTCGCGTTATGTGTTTGAGCGAGTCGATATTTGTGATGCACAGGCGCTAACGCACCTTTTTAACATACATTCTCCTGATGCGGTGATGCACTTAGCTGCGGAGTCGCATGTGGATCGCTCTATTGATAAACCTGCAGCATTTATTGAAACTAACATTGTTGGAACATACACATTGCTTGAGGCGGCGCGGCAATATTGGTCGCAACTTGAAGGTGATAAAAAACAAGCTTTTCGGTTTCATCATATTTCAACGGATGAAGTATTTGGTGATTTACATGGCACATCGGATTTGTTCACTGAAACGACGTCTTATGCGCCAAGTTCACCGTATTCTGCATCAAAAGCGAGTTCAGATCACCTTGTTCGTGCATGGCAGCGTACTTTTGGGTTGCCTGTGATTGTCACGAATTGCTCAAATAATTATGGTCATTATCAGTTCCCTGAAAAATTAATTCCCGTGGTGATTTTAAACGCGATTGCAGGGAAACCTTTACCTGTATATGGCAATGGACAGCAAATTCGTGACTGGCTTTATGTTGACGACCATGCTCGTGCATTACTCACTGTATTAGAGCGTGGTGCGATTGGTGAAACCTACAATATTGGCGGACATAATGAAAAAACAAATCTGACAGTCGTTCAGACAATTTGCGCTATTCTTGATGAGTTAAAATCTGAAAAGCCTAAGGATGTAGTGCATTATGCTGATTTAATCACGTATGTAACAGATCGCCCTGGACATGATTTACGCTATGCCATTGACGCGAGCAAAATTGCCCGCGAATTGCAATGGACACCACTTGAAACATTTGAAACGGGGTTACGTAAAACCGTTCAATGGTATTTAGATAATCTTATGTGGTGTGAACATATTCAAGATGGGAGTTATCTATCGACTACGCTGCAAAATGAATCTTAGCGAGTATAGGAAGATGATCTGACATGCGTTGCCCATTTTTAAGTGGGCGGTGATCTATGAACCAATTATCGGCATGAGCTTTGCAAGGACCACCAGTAAAAATGTGGTCAGATAAACTATTTGGATGTGATTGAATGTCAACTGTTTCATGGTTGATTAAATCAAAGGTATTTTGTAAATAGGGTATGTTTTTATCGTCACCTACTAAGTGACGGTAACGCTTATCTAGAGCAGTCGTATTGAAATCGCCAGTAACAACCATTGGAATATCTTTTGCTAAAGCAGCAATGCGCTCATTGAATAATAAAGCGCTTGGATCTTTATTGACGCCTGAGTTATCAAAATGCGTATTCACAAAAATAAAGCTAAAATTAGTAGATTTTTCTTTTAAGATTGCCCAATTTACGTAACGAAATACTGACAAAGTACGAAATCCAAAACTCATTGGTAAATTGGGTTTGGTGCTTAACCATAGTTGCCCTTTATCAATTAAATCAAACTTATGCTTATTAAAAGCGAGCGCTGCATCACCATATTGAAAACCACCCATGTGATAGGTGACTAAGCTATAGTTTTCGCTTGAAAGAATCGTTGAAATATCATTGTCTGTATGTGTTTCTTGAAATCCAATTAAATCTGGCGAATAGTCTGTTATTCGTTCACGAATTTCTGGTGCGCGAATTGACCATGGCAGAGCGCCTCCCGTACTTTTATGATTAAAACGTGCGGCCATTTCTTCAATTAATTGGGAGCCATATTCCACGTTGTAGGTAAGTACTTTTAAATCGCCACTTGAACAAGTTGCTTTCGAATTAATTTGAACTGGAACTTTTAGTGTTTCGGGGGTTATTTCATGTGCAAAACCTTTGTCAGTGAAGGCCCACATATACTGTATGGATTGATAACGAATTAATAAAATTGAAATCACATAAAGAGTGACTGACATAATTAAAACGGTATTTAATAGTTTTAAACGATGATGGGTAAATACGTGCATAACGCTTTCCTAGAATTTTATAAACGGTGTTTGTTTTGCCAGTTGAAGGGCAAAAAACATATTTAATACATTCTATATGGCGTTGATGACGTCTTTATTTCAAGATGGTTTGATTGTGGATATTTTAAGAAATAGGCTTAAATTTTAAGTCTGATTGTTTTCATTTTGTAGTAATACGTTTAATTTACCCGCTTGATTAAGCGCATTTAAATCGTCAAAGCCACCAACGTGAAAGTCGCCAATATAAATTTGTGGTACGGTGCGACGGCGAGTTCTTGTCATCATTTCCTCACGCATTCCGGCTTGTTCATCGACATTGATTTCAGTATAGGTGACATTTTTACTGTCCAGTAATCGTTTTGCCATGACGCAATAACCGCAGCGGTGTGCAGTATAAATTAAAATTTTAGGCATACTTATTTTATCACGTTTTAAAACAAATGTTTAACGGCGTCACGTTCTTGTTTTAGCTCATCTTCAGTGACGCGCATACGATGACGACTAAATTCATTGATATTTAAGCCTTGAACAATTTGAATTTCGCCGTCTTCAACGGTAACGGGAAAAGAATACATGAGGCCTTTTTCAATGTCATAACTACCATCTGAGAAAACGCCCATACTTACCCAGTCATTATCTGGTGTTCCAAGTGCCCACGCTCGCATTTGATCGAGCGCCGCATTTGCCGCAGAGCCTGCGCTGGATTGACCACGTGCTTTAATCACTGCTTCACCGCGCTCTTGAACAGTTGGGATGAAATTATTTACAAACCAATTATCATCTACAAGCGAGAGCGCATCTTGTCCACGAACGGTTGCATAATGCAGATCAGGATACTGTGTACCAGAATGATTACCCCATACGGTCATGTTTTTAATATCTGTTGTGAGTACGCCGCATTTTTCAGCTAGTTGGCTAATCGCGCGATTATGGTCTAGACGACTCATTGATGAAAAATTAGTTGGCGATAAATTAGGCGCATTTTTTAGAGCAATCAGTGCGTTTGTGTTCGCAGGATTACCTGTCACTAAGACTTTGACATTACGATTTGCAACGGCATTAAGCGCTTTGCCTTGCGTTGAAAAAATTTCAGCATTTACTTTGAGTAAGTCTTTTCTTGCCATGCCTAGTGTTCGGGGGCGGGCACCAATTAAAAAGGCATGATCAATATTTTTGAAGGCAACAAAAGGATCATCGGTCATTATAATGTCGCGCACAATTGGACTTGCGCAATCGTTTAATTCCATGACAACACCCTCTAACGCAGGCATGGCACTGGGTACTTCAAGTAAATGCAAGACAATAGGCTGATCCTTACCAAAAGAATGCCCAGCCGCTAAACGAAACAGTAGCGAATAACTTATTTGTCCAGCTGCTCCAGTGACAGCAATATGAAGAGGTGCTTTCATTTTTTTATCTTTCCTTTGAAACAACGCAACGGGTGCTATCTAAAAAATAGTGAATTTATGAGCGAATCTAAAAAATCGCATTTTATTTCTACCATCGTACCATTCATAAGCTTGTAAAAACAGGTTCAACATGACAGTTTGCCATGTTTTTTCGGTTATAATGAAGCGAATACCCATCTTTAAATCTAATCAAAACGAGTCTTTCATGAAAAAATTGTTATTTCAATTCGACACGGATGCGCATCCTTCTGCTTTTGATGTTGTTGTCGCTTACGATGGCGGCGCAGATCATGTGATCAGTTACGCCGGATTAACGCCAGATACGGTTGCCGCGCTTGTTGACGGCACAATTTTCACTCGAGCCCCTAAAGATAAAAAAAATACCGCTATTTTTGTAGGTGGAAGTGATATGGCCGCAGGTGAAGCTTTATTTGCCGCAGTGAGAAAACATTTTTTTCCTGGATTTCAAGTTTCGGTCATGCTCGATAGTAATGGGAGTAATACAACTGCAGCGGCCTGCGTGGCAAAATTAGCATCAAGTGGCACGCTTAAAGATAAAAAGGCAGTTGTTTTAGCTGGTACAGGCCCTGTTGGACAACGTGCGGCTGCCATGCTTGCGTTAGAGGGTGCTGAGGTGACGATTACTTCACGCCAATTATGGGCTGCGGAAAAAGTCTGTGAAGCTATGCAACATCGATTCAATGTCACTATTCACGCAAAAGCGGCGGCTGATTTAGATGCGCGTGCTAATGCTATTGAAGAAGCCAATATTGTTGTTGCCACAGGTGCTACAGGTGTTGAGCTTTTAAAACCTGAGCATTGGCAACATAACTCACATTTAGAATTACTCGCTGACGCGAATGCAACCCCTCCATTGGGAATTGGCGGCATTGATATGATGGATAAAGGTGAGTTGCGTCATGGTAAAATTGTATGGGGTGCGATTGGTTTTGGTGCGTTGAAACTAGCTTTGCACCGCGCCTGTATTACGCAATTATTTGAGGATAATAAGCAGGTTTTTGATGCTGAAAATATTTTTGATTTAGCGAAAAAAATGGCATGAATAACGCTGAGTTGCGTCAACACGCGCTGGGTATTTTTCAAGCAGGCATCGCGGCAGCTAATCCCTATTTAGCGGTTAAACGCCATTTTGAAACGTCACCTATGTCGTTTTCAAATTATCATAAAATACACATCATTGCTTTTGGTAAAGCGGCATGTGCTATGGCCAATGCGGCGCAAGAAATTATTCCAGCAGCATTGCTTGGCGATGCGCTTGCGGTGACGAATTACGAAAATGTAAGCGCAGTAAAAAATGTTGAAGTGATTGGCGCGTCACATCCATTGCCAGATAAGCAAGGCTTTGAAGCGGCAAGAAGGATTCTTGCTTTGGCAGAAAATGCCAAAAGGGATGAATTAGTACTCGTATTGATCAGTGGCGGTGGATCAGCGTTAATACCGTATCCAGTCGAAGGTATCACCCTTGAGGAAAAAATAATCACTACCAATTTGTTATTGTCTTGTGGCGCAACCATTCACGAAATGAATTGTGTTCGCAAGCATTTATCGCAAATTAAGGGTGGGGGATTAGTTAATTTTCTTGCCCCAGCAACTGGTTACACTTTAATTTTATCGGATGTGCTAGACGATGATTTAAGCGTGATTGCAAGCGGAACAACAGTGGGCGATAACACGACATTTGCAGATGCAATCCGTGTTTTAAAAAGTAAAGACATTTGGCATTTACTCCCTGAATCAGTCAAATTGCATTTAACGAAGGGCGAGCAAGGTGTCATTGCGGAAACACCTAAGATAAATGACCCTATTTTTGATGACGTCACTAATTACTTAATAGGGAGTAATATGGTGAGTGTCAACGCCATGCAAGAGGCTGCGCAATCACTTAAGTATCAAGTCATTTTGTATCAACATCCTTTATGTGGTGAAGCACGTGATATTGCAGAGCAGTGGGTGCATTGGTTGAAAAATGAAATGCTTCATTATGTAGAATATTCATCTGTAAAACGGATTGCGTTTTTAACCGGTGGTGAGACGACCGTGACTTTGCGTGGTAGTGGCCGTGGTGGACGTAATCAAGAAATGGCACTGGCTTTTGCCATCTCAGCAGAAGAACAAAAATTGGATGGAAAATGGATTTTTCTTAGCGGTGGCAGTGATGGTATTGACGGCACAAGTCCTGCTGCAGGTGGAATAGTTGATGCTAAGACACTTTTACGTATCCGCACAATGCAGTTAAGTCCGGAGGATTTACTTAAAGATAATAATTCCTATTGTGCACTTAAAGCAGCAGGAGATTTACTATTAACGGGTGCAACTGGGACAAACGTAGCAGATTTACAGATTTTATTGTTTGAATTAGACGCGTAAAATGTCGTCTTATATAGATATTCTTAATTAAATTTTGATTAAAGCGGTGATAAAAGCATTATGAATACACAAAAAATTGGCTTTATTGGTGGCGGTAATATGGCAAGTAGCTTACTTAACGGCTTAATTGCCAGTGGCCATCCACCTAAACTAATTTGGGTTTCAGATACCAATCCTGATACGCTTGCGTTCCTATCTCAGCAATTTGGTGTCAATACGTCTAGCGATAATAATGAGCTTGCTCGCTTAGTCGATGTTGTTGTATTAGCCGTTAAGCCGCAAATTTTAAAAGGTGTCTCTAAACATATTGCAGAGACCATTGAAGAACGTAGACCATTAGTGGTTTCTATCGCAGCAGGTGTGTCACAAGCCAGTTTAAGCGTATGGTTAGGTGAGAATATTGCCATTGTTCGTTGCATGCCAAATACCCCTGCATTAGTGCTTACTGGGGCAACTGGTCTTCATGCCAATATGAATGTATCGGATCCACAGCGTGATCTGGCTGAAAATATTTTACGTGCAGTGGGAATTGCTTTATGGGTACAGACCGAAAGCGAACTTGATGCAGTAACAGCAGTTTCTGGAAGCGGTCCAGCGTATTTTTTTCTCCTTATGGAAGTAATGGAAAAAACAGCTATCGAATTAGGACTCAATGCCGAAACGGCGCAGTTATTAGTTCAACAAACAGCACTTGGTGCAGCAAAAATCGCACTCGAATCGCAAGAGTCACCACAAACATTGCGACAACGTGTTACATCGCCTAATGGCACCACGCAAAAAGCCATCGAAACTTTCCAAGAGGGAGGTTTTGAAGCGCTTGTGTCAAAAGCACTCCATGCCGCGCGTGATCGCTCGGTTGAACTTTCAAAACAAGAAGTGTGAATAGTATGGGAATGAATTACTTTACCAATCCAGTCGTTTTTATTTTAGACAGTGTTTTCTCGTTTTACATTATTGCTGTATTTTTGCGATTTTTACTGCAATGGTGTCGTGCGGATTTTCGCAATCCAATTTCAAAGTTTTTAATTACAATCACGCATCCGCCATTAAAAATACTACGTCGTTTTATACCTGCGATTGGCAATATTGATACAGCTTCTTTGGTTTTAGTTTTTGTATTGCAGTTGCTCGCTGATGTGACATTAGGTTATGTGCAAGGGACTATGTCATTTAGTGCATTTAATATTGGCGGTCTAATCTTAACTGTATTTGCACAGTTGATTGCCTTACTTTTGGATGTGCTTTTTTACGCTGTTTTTGCACGCGCTCTCTTAAGTTGGTTTGATCAAGGCGGATACAATGATATTTCGCGCCTGCTTTACAGTTTAACCGAGCCGATGTTGCGCATTTTTCGCGCGATGCTACCCAATTTAGGCGGACTGGATTTATCGATCGTTTTAGCGTTAATGGGTTTGCAACTGGCTGAAATGTTACTTTTGCCACCACTTTATCAATTGGCCAGTTTGATTGGTTAATGAGGACAGGTTATCAGTGGCAGGAATCGGGAAATGTGCTTATTTTAAGTTTGCACGTTCAACCCAAAGCCAGTAAAGATGAATGGGCGGGGCTTCATGGTGAGCGATTAAAATTGCGGATTAAAGCCCCGCCCATTGATGGTAAAGCGAATCAATATTTACTTAAGTTTATTGCTGGTGAATTTGGTGTAAAGCAATCAGCCTGTTCACTACTAACTGGTGAAAGCGGCCGTGATAAACGGGTAGCCATAAAAGAGCCGCTTGAATTTCCAGCGTGTTTAAATATTCAATAAACAGTTTCTCATTTTCTTATTTATTCCCCATAAAAGGGGATTTTTTATTTTTACAACATGAAAAAAAGTGATTTTAATTATTTTTTACCTGAAAATTTGATTGCACAAGCGCCACTGCCGCAACGAACGGCGAGTCGTTTGCTTATGCTGAATCGTCAAACAGGGGATATCAGAGATGGTCAATTTACAGATTTTATTGATTTAATTTTACCCAATGATTTATTGGTTTTTAATAATACAAAGGTGATTGCCGCGAGATTATTCGGTGCAAAATCAACAGGCGGTAAAATCGAAATATTAATTGAGCGAGTGTTAAATGATAAACAAGCACTAGCGCATATTCGGTCAAGCAAATCACCTAAAGCGGGTGCAATTATCGCTTTAGATAAAGATTACTCTTGTGAAGTGCTTCGAAGAGAAGAGAATTTGTTTTATTTATCGTTTAATGGTGAAAATTCAGTACTGGATATTCTTGCAGAGATTGGGCATATGCCACTACCACCTTATATAAAACGAGGAGATGACGAAAGTGATTTAACGCGCTATCAAACTGTTTTTGCCATGCAATCGGGCGCAGTTGCCGCGCCAACGGCGGGTTTGCATTTCGATGAAGAAATGTTGGATAAAATCGCGGCCAAAGGTATCGAGCGTGTATTTGTGACGCTACATGTAGGGAGCGGGACTTTTCAACCCGTTCGTGTTGAGAATCTGTCTGAGCATTTAATGCACAAAGAGTATTTTTCTGTTTCGCAAGAAATCGTTGATGCGGTGAATGCAACGCGAAAACGAGGAGGTCGCGTCATTGCTATTGGGACAACAGCGGTTCGTGCACTGGAATCAGCTTCTCGCTCAGGAACCCTTCAAGCAAGTTGTGGCGACACGAATTTATTTATTGTACCTGGCTATGAATTTAAATCGGTCGACGCCATGTTGACGAACTTTCATTTACCCGAATCTACTTTACTGATGCTTGTATCCGCTTTCTCAACATATGATGATGTGATGAGTGCTTATCAACACGCCATCGAAAAACAGTATCGATTCTTTAGTTATGGTGATGCTATGACTATTGGTTTATAAATTACTATTTCTCAGTGAACAACATTAAATAAATATGTTATAGTACATCGTAATGAGAATGATTATTAATTAGAAAATCAATTCTTGATGTAATTAGCTTTTTATAGGTGAATTCATGTCCACAAGTTTAAAAAATCTTGCTGTTGGTGATACGGGAATTATTGTGGGTTTTGATACAGCAGGCAAAGCTTATCGTAAACGATTGCTTGCGATGGGGCTCACCCGGGGAACAGAATTTAAAATTACGCGGTTTGCACCATTAGGTGATCCTATTGAAATTAAATTACGTGGTTTTTCGCTCACATTGCGCAAAGATGAGGCGGCGTTTGTCTTAACGGAATTAGTGCAATGAAAAATACGTTTGTCGTCGGTATTGTAGGCAATCCTAATTGTGGAAAAACGACGTTATTTAACGTACTGACTGGCTCAAAGCAATATGTTGGTAATTGGGCAGGTGTGACGGTTGAGAAAAAAACGGGTGAATATACGTTTGGAGGCAAACAAGTTCAGTGCGTTGATTTACCAGGAACCTATTCGCTTGAATCGTCAGACGATCAAGTATCATTGGATGAAAAAATTGCCCGTGATTATGTTGCGACACGCGAAGCCGATTTAATTATCAATATTGTTGACGCATCCAATATTGAGCGGAATTTATATTTAACTTCGCAGCTCATTGAAATGCGCGTTCCGATGATACTTGTGTTAAATATGATGGATGCCGTTAAACGACGGGGTATCAAAATTGACATTGATGCTATGTCAGCACAATTAGGCTGTCCTGTCATTGCGATTTCAGCAGCAACAAAGCAAGGTATTTCTACGCTAAAAACAGCGATTAATCAATCTGCTGTTCATCAAGTTATTCCAACTATTACGATTCCCTATATTGTGCAGCTCGAAAATACTATCGCACAGCTGCAACCCAAATTAAATGTAATTGCGCAACAATATCCCTGTGATGCACGTTGGCTAACGCTACGTTTGCTTGAAAATGATACGCTTGCGCAACGTATAGCAGGCGTTGAATTTTGCAAGCTTGCTACGCAGTTTCAACAACAAATTGAAGATGAAACCGATGATGAAATTGATATTCTTGTCGCTGACGGGCGTTATGAATTTGTCAATCAATTGGTCAAACAAGTCGTTTGTAAACTCAATGAAGTGAGTCGCCATACCAGTGAAAAGATAGATCGGATTGTACTGAATCGTTTTTTAGGCATACCGATTTTTTTACTTGTGATGTATGTCATGTTTTTATTTACGATTAACATTGGTAGTGCTTTTGTTGATTTTTTTGAGCAAGTGGTGGGTGCGTTTCTCATTGATGGTTTAGGTGCTTGGCTAAATGCGGTTAATTGTCCAAGTTGGCTAAATGTTGTGCTCACGCAAGGCATTGGTAGCGGTATGCAAGTTGTGGCGACCTTCATTCCTATAGTTGGATTTTTATTTTTATTTCTTTCTATGCTTGAAGATTCCGGATATATGGCGCGTGCGGCTTTTGTCATGGATCGTTTTATGCGTTTTTTAGGGCTGCCCGGTAAAGCGTTTGTGCCCATGATTGTGGGCTTTGGATGTAATGTGCCGGCGATTATGGCGACGCGTACACTTGAAAATCCACGTGACCGCATTTTAACCAATTTAATGAATCCGTTTATGTCGTGTGGTGCACGTTTACCTGTGTATGCTTTGTTTGCTGCCGCATTTTTCCCCATTAACGGTCAAAACATTGTTTTTGGACTGTATCTTCTTGGAATTGGCGTGGCTGTTTTAACTGGGCTAATTATGAGGCACACACTTTTTAAAGGTGAAACGACGCCTTTTATTATGGAATTACCTACGTATCATTTGCCCACGCTGCAAGGGATATTTATTCGCACAGGAGATCGCCTAAAATCGTTCATTTTAAACGCAGGCAGAGTCATTGTCCCGATGGTACTTATTTTAAATTTTCTTAACGCGCTAGGGACGGATGGCAGTTTTGGGCGTGAAAATACCAATCAATCCGTATTGAGTCACATAGGACGCAGTTTAACGTTTGTATTTGAGCCGATGGGGATTCGTGAAGATAATTGGGTGGCAACTGTGGGAATTTTTACAGGTGTTTTGGCAAAAGAGGCTGTAGTTGGGACGCTTGATGCGCTTTATGGCCAGTTAGACATGCCCTTGGAAGTAGTTGAAAAACCGCCTTTCGATTTAGAGGAGAGTTTAAAACAAGCGGCGTTAACGATTCCCCAAAATTTAAGTGATGTGACCAATCGACTTTTAGATCCACTCGGGTTAAATATTGGCGCATTAAATGACGAGCAAACTTCGGCAAGCAAACAAAATGTCAACACTGCAACTTTTAGGGCCATGCAGCATAGTTTTGATGGTCAGGCAGGGGCATTTGCCTATTTATTATTTATTTTACTTTACTCGCCATGTGTTGCCGCAACGGCAGCGATTTATAGAGAAACTTCAGCCGGATGGGCTACATTTACGGCTATTTGGACAACCAGCTTAGCGTATTTCACAGCGACACTTTTTTATCAAATTGCCACGTTTGAATCTCATCCCGAAAACACCCTATTATGGGTTTTAACGCTAGGAGGCATTTTCCTGTTGGTAATTTTAATTTTGTGGCAAAAAGGGCGGCATGAGGCGCAAATGGCATGATTCTCTCTGATGTTCGGCAACATATAAAAATTCATCGTAGCGTAACGCTGCGTGATTTAATGATCCGTTTTGACGTAGATGCGGATGCGTTGCGCGGCATGCTTTCCCTTTTAGTTGATAAAGGTAAAGTGGCTAAAAAATCCGCAACGAACGAATGTGGTACGGGGTGTTGTAAATGCGACAGTACGCTGGTTGAAATCTATGAATGGCGGAATTCTGAAAATTCCAGTCAATGAAATGAATAGACTAATGGTAAGATACCGATCAATTTTATTGACAAATTTTTGTCGATTTTGATATTAATACGAGCCTTTTAATAGATGTCACATTTTCTTGTTACGCGCTTTTTCTTGAAACCTATTTTATTGAGTTATATTTTTTCTGCTGGCGTATCCTTTAATTTGGTAGCGCATGCAGAAGATATTTTTTTTTCCGCGTCCACTGTTAATCAAGAAATCAATACTATTCTCACGACAAAAAAGAATCCTTTACTTATACGCTCTAATTTTGAATATCGTGCCGAAGACGTTGAATCGCTCTATAAAAATAACAATAATGAACTGCTTTGGTTAAATAATGCGCAAACTGAAAAAAATGTAGGGGAGGTCTTTGCTATTTTATCGAATGCGGCTGCAGAAGGATTAAATCCTGAAGATTATTCACTAAGTCTATTAAAACAAAAATTTCCACTGATTCTGTTGCATCAACAAGATTCACCTTCGGATTTGGCGGCATACGATACAGCGGTCACTATTTCATTAGTACGTTTTTTACATGATGTTCATTATGGACGCGTTGCACCGCATAGTTTAAATTTTAGTATCAAACTACGCACACAAAAAACACTGAATTTGCCTGATATGATTAAATCAGCAATAACGACGGGAAGTATTTTACAACTTGTTTCAAATTCAGAACCTAAGTTACAACAATATCAGCAACTACGCTCAGCTTTAGCAACCTATCGTGAATTAGTGGTAAATACACAAACTGGGCATGATAAAAAAAATAAACTATACACTTTGCAGAACCGGATTATAAAAATCTCGTTAGCCATGGAGCGACTACGTTGGTTACCTGAAATGAATTCAGGAAAATCGATTATTGTTAATATCCCGGCTTTTCAATTATGGGGGGTAGATAGTGATAATAATCAATCCGTTAATTTGAAAGTAGTGGTTGGCAAAGCGCAAAAAAATCAAACCCCTGTGTTGATGGCGGAAATGCGCTATATTGAATTTATGCCTTATTGGAATGTTCCGCCGAGTATTTTTCAAAAAGAAATTTGGCCTAAATTATCTGCTAATCCAAATTATTTAGTGGGTCAGAACATGGAAGTGGTTGCGCTTAAAAATGGCAAAATGCGTATCCGTCAGCGTCCTGGTGGTAAAAATGCACTGGGAAAACTGAAATTTATTTTCCCGAATCCTTATGGTGTTTATTTACATGATACGCCATCAAAATCCCTGTTTAGTCGTTCAAGACGTGATTTTAGTCACGGGTGTGTTCGTGTTCAACATCCTGATGAACTAGCACGGTTTGTACTCGGGATGCAAGAGGGATGGACGCAAGAGCGTATTGCAAATAACTTGGATAGTAGTGTGCATCATCAAACGAGTTTAAAAACAGTCATTCCGGTATTATTTTTCTACAGTACTGCTTTTTATGAAAAAAAGGATGTATTGGCTTTTTATGATGATATTTACGGTTATGATGCGCCATTATTAACGGCACTAGATAAAGTGGGGGATGCACCAGATAGCGCGTTTATTGCGGCGTCAGTGCCTGAAAAATTTAATGAGCCTTTGAGCACACCCATACTTGAACCCGATGACAGCCAGCTTTTTTCAGAGCCATCGATAACTCTTGAACCGTTGAGCCCGTAGTCATCACATCATCAATGATAGCAATATGTTTTGCTTGAAGTGTGGCGCGAACTGAAAACGCATTTTTTATATTTTCAGATCGTGCATACCCACTTAATCCAACTTGATGTTCTGTGTCACGTTCGCGAACGCAACTTGTTGTATCAAGAGGAATATTAAGTAATTTAGATACTATTTTTGCAATTTCAATGGATTGGTTAAACCCACGTTCTCGATAGCGATTTTTATGAAGTGGGATGGGAATAATGCAATCTGGGAGTTCCGCTGCCTTTTTGACGTAATTTGCGAGAAGCGATCCTAGTAAACGCGCACTAGGAGAGTGATGACGGAATTTAAGATTCAGAATTAAGTGTCGAATAGCTTGTGAATGCGCAAAGGGAGCAAATGTTTCATCAAATGCAGGTGGATTGAGTGTACACACAGGGCAAAGTCCTGTAGCTAAACCAGGCGCTTCAAAATCACTGGCACAGCGATAGCATCTTGGAGAATTAGGTATTAAATCGCCATAGCATGCAGCGCATAAATCGTTATTTTTTTCGCCTTTATCACCACATAAAATACAGGTGGGTGGAAGTAGATAATTAAAATAATTTTGGTTTATTTTCATAAATAATGTTAAAAAATAGAAAATTGAGCTATTTTTGATTAATGGAATTTTAAAATAGCATTCCTAAAAGTATACGTTAACTCGTGAGTATTTAGCATGAAACATAAAGCAGTTATTTCTTTTTCCGTTTTATTTTTACTGGGCTCGGCAAATGCATGGTCTGAAGAGGTGCCAGTTCAAATTAATGAGACATACACAAAAGTCTGTAACAGTGGTCAACTGGCTGGGAAAGGTGCGTGCGCAGCAGATCCAGTTTTAGGGACCAATTTAAATCAATGGGGTTGTACACGCGATAATAAAACCAAATTGATTTGGGAAATCAAAAACGATTATAAAGGTTTACGCGATAAAGATTGGACTTATACGTGGTATGAACCTGATAAGAGTCAAAATTCTGGGTATCCGGGTTCAAAGAATGGTGGTGAATGTATTGGCAGTGAATGTGATACTTATGCCTACATTGAATTAACGAATAAAAAAACGATGTGTGGTGCTTCTAATTGGCGACTTCCAACAAAAGAAGAATTGGCTAGCCTTATTTATTGTTCAGATGATATCTATGAGTCCATTCAAAATACAGGTGATGGAGGCTTTATTTGCCCTAGCAATGCGGGTCAGACTAAAGTTAAACAACCCACCATCAATACAGTCTATTTTCCAAATACAGTATCCAATTGGTTTTGGACATCCTCTCCAAGTGAAGGTTTCAATAGTTACGCGTGGTATGTTTCAACAGGCGTTGGAAAAGGGTATGGTACAAACGGAAAATATGGCAGTAATAGTGTGCGACTTGTGCGTAACGAAGAATAATAATAATATCGATTTTATTTAGGAGTTTTATTTTAATGTTAGATTCAACCGCAACTCAGATTCGTCACGATTGGCAAATTGATGAGGTTTTAGCGTTGTATGCGCTGCCATTTAACGATTTGTTATTTAAGGCACAATCTATTCATCGCGCAAATTTTAATCCTAATGAAGTGCAAATTAGCAGTTTACTTAGTATTAAAACAGGATCATGTTCTGAAGACTGTGGCTATTGCCCACAAAGTGCACGTTATGATTCAGGTGTTAAATCTGAAGCACTTATGCCCGTTGATGAGGTATTAAAGGCGGCGCAACTTGCGCAATCTCAAGGCGCAACTCGATTTTGTATGGGCGCTGCTTGGCGTAAGCCTAAAGATAGCGATATTGAACGTGTCGTTGAAATGGTGCAGGGCGTTAAATCCCTTGGAATGGAGACCTGTGTAACACTTGGAATGTTAACGGATACTCAAACGACACGATTAAAAGAAGGGGGTCTTGATTATTACAATCATAATTTAGATACGTCAGAGGAATATTACGCTGAAGTGATTACCACTCGCACCTACCAAGATCGCTTAGATACGCTTGAGCGCGTCCGTAATTCAGGAATTAATGTATGTTGTGGAGGAATTGTGGGTATGGGAGAAAGTGATTTAGATCGCGCCAATCTCTTAATACAGCTTGCCAATATGCCTAAACATCCAGAGAGTGTGCCTGTCAATATGCTCGTTCAAGTAGAAGGAACACCGCTTATGGGCACAGAGCAACTTGATCCACTTATGTTTATTCGCACGATTGCAGTAGCTAAAGTCATGATGCCTAGGTCACGCATTCGTTTGTCGGCAGGTCGCAATACGATGAGCGATGAAATGCAGGCATTGTGTTTCTTTGCCGGCGCTAATTCAATATTTTATGGTGATAAATTACTTACCACCGATAATCCAATGACAAATCACGACTTGGCTTTATTTGATCGCTTGGGCTTAAAGTCAGCGGGCTCAAGCAATCAAATAGAAGTACATTAATCAATTGTGGGGAGTATTAGTTTCTTCTTCTTGTTCATCTGGGTTAGAGAAGAAACTAATTCCAATCTTTGTTCCAATTTTAACATCGTTATTTTGTGTTAATTCATAAGGGCGAGTTAGGAGATTTAACAGTTCGTTAGCAACATTATCCGCATTATCTGGTGACTGAATATCTTCTAAAAGCACCATGAACTTATTGTTGGTGACAGGTAAAACCACATCGTTATCACGCAATCGAAGTCTTAATCTCTCCCCAATTTGTCGCAATAATTCCTCGCTGTCACTAAATGAATTGGTATTCATCGCATTGAAATCATCCAAATCCAAGTCTAACTCTAATATAGCTGCTTTTTTCGTATTTTCTCGGCGCTCTAAATTAAATCGACGTTGCAAGTGTGCGTGATTTGAGTCAATGGAAATTGAAACGTCATCAGTTGAAAACAGGTCTTTTTCTTCAGTCATGCTAAATCCATTCCTAGTCAAACTACTAGAGTAGTTATTTACCCAATAGGCCGTTGCGCCCTCTTTCAGCAAGTGTAATTACTTCAGATAGAAGCGCATGGTCAACATTTAATGATTGCAAAGTTTCTTTTAAATGAGCAATCACTATATCGTAATGTAAATCTTCAGGCATGAATTTTAACAAATGACTGTGACTATCGCATAGATATTTTGAACTAAGATGATTTTGTCCAATGATATATCCTAAATAAGCAAAACCCGTTTCAGGAAGTCTTTCTTTATCTTTGAATCGCGCAAAGGCAGACATAAAGAATTTCGTCAATAAATTTTTGAATTCTGGGGAGTGGGTGTTGTGATTATTTAAAATGGCGTTAACCAATGCTTTTAAGCTGCTGCGTTGCGTTTTTTTATCATCGTCGTTAAAAAAACGGCTAACACGGTAGTCATCCGTCATCTTTTCATAGAAGCTGTCAACTATTTTACTAATAGATTCTTCGCCGCCTAAGCGGGTATATAAATTTGAGTTACTCATTTTGTCGGTTCCTAATTATTGTTTTTATTCTAAGTTAATAATGCTGTTTTTGTACTGAAAATTATCGTCAATATAAGCCATTTTTCAATCAATAATTTCCTACTTATTTTATCGGAAAATGGCAAAAAACAATAGATAATATTCTTTGATGATGTAAAACATAAATAAAAAGTTGCGCTTAAGGTGGATTTAATACTTGTTAAGTTAAAATTACGACAACTTAACAACAAATGCTACATTTTTACCATTAAAGTTAAAAATCTTCTTATTCTAATGCCATATATATGAGAAGGTGGTGAAGTTCTTTGATCTTAAATGAAAAAATTCAAAGGCACTTCATAACGTTAAGCCCCGCTATTTTGGGTTTGGCTTATTGAAACCAACGAATAGACCACTTTATGAAAAAATTGATTCCTGTTTTATCGCTTTTGGCATTTGGTAGTTGTGCTAATACAACAACTGTGAATACCCCTGTTGCACTGACTGAAAATAATATTGTCGCAACGCAACAGTCGAGTGAAAAACCTTCAGAGACTGCAAAAGAAGTCGCTAAAAAAACAAACGAAATTAATGCTATAAAAAAAGTATCGCATTCCATTTCAACTAAAATACACGGAAGGCATGGTGTTGCATCTTGGTATGGAGAAGGATTTCACGGCAAAAAAACCGCCACAGGTGAATTATTTGATATGTACGGTATGACAGCCGCTCACAATAGTTTGCCCATTCCCTCTTATGCACAAATTACGAATGTGTCCAATCATCGCACGGTTATTGTTCGCGTAAATGATCGAGGGCCTTTCTATGATCACCGTATTTTAGATTTATCGTATTCTGCAGCTAAGCAATTAGGTATGGATGTATCGGGCACTAGTGAAGTTGCGATTCAAACAATTGAACCTGAGCAAGCACTCATACAATTGCAAAAGCAAAATCAACCTGTTTATTTGCAGGTAGGCAGTTTTAATAATAGAAAACTTGCCCAAGCTCTACAGCAAAATATTAGCAAACATCAATTGCCTGATGCAAAAATTGCTTCATCAAGTCATAAAGGCGCAACTTTATACAAAGTTCAGCTTCCCATTGATGCTTCACATAACGTATATGAACTCAGTCATAAATTAGCTAAATTAGGGATAACTGAAACACAATTTGTGACAGAAACCAATTAAATAAAGCAATTGTCATGGTATAATAGCGCTCAGTTTTATTGTGTTTTTTTATTCACTGAGCCTATGAACGTCTTTAATTCAATTTTTCGATTTATCTTTTTTTGTACTCTATTTCTCAACGCATTGCACGTAAATGCGCAAGAAATGGAAATTCTAACACCTGCCGCGCCCAAAATTGCAGCGAGTAGTTATATCCTAATGGATTATTCTACGGGAAAAGTGCTGGCTGAAAATAATGCAGATATTAAACTCGCTCCAGCCAGTTTAACCAAAATAATGACAGTTTATGTCGTGTTGCGTGAGGTGAGTGGAGGGCATTTACATCTTAATGATGTTGCTAATGTTAGCCAGAATGCATGGCAAACAGCAGGGTCACGGATGTTTGTTGAAGTGGGTGATAAAGTTCGCATTGAAGATTTATTAAAAGGCGTTATTATTCAATCAGGAAACGATGCGAGTGTCACATTGGCTGAGCACGTTGCAGGCAGTGAATCCACGTTTGCTGAAATAATGAATCAACATGCTGCACGTTTAGGCATGCTTAATAGCCATTTTGAAGACAGTAACGGATTGCCAATTGAAAATCATTATACCACCGCGCGTGATCTAGCTATCTTAACCAAAGCGTTAATTGATGAGTTTCCTCAATATTATCCTTGGTTTTCTCAAAAAGAATTTACCTATAATAAAATCACCCAACATAATCGCAATCAACTTTTATCCCGAGATGAAACAGTTGATGGCGTAAAAACGGGTTTCACAGATGATGCCGGCTATTGCCTGGTTGCCTCAGCATTGCGAGAAAATATGCGCCTTATTTCTGTGGTTATGGGGACGAGTAGCGCAAATGCCCGTGCTAATGAAAATCAAAACCTGCTAAATTATGGCTTCCGTTTTTATGAAGGCCATAAACTCTATGAAGCTAAAAAAGCCTTAAGTGAAGTGCGTGTTTGGAAAGGGGCAAGTAAAAATGTGTCAATTGGGTTGGCTAATGATTTAAATTTGACAATTCCACGTCGCCATTACGCTGATTTAAAAGCAGAAATTGTCGTTGATAAAAAGATTAGTGCTCCCATTGCGGAAGGGCAAAAGCTCGGTATTGTAAAAGTAACGTTGAAAAATGAGGCAATAATCACTGCTGATTTAGTCGCTTTGCAATCTGTTGAACAAGGTAATATTTTTCAGCGCCTCTACGATAGCATTATGATGATGAGGGAGAAATCAAGTGACAAAAAGTAAAACGGTATTCTTAAACGGCGTATATTTGCCGATTGAACAAGCAACGATTTCAGTTATGGATCGCGGTTTTTTATTTGGTGATGGTGTTTATGAAGTGATCCCTGTTTATACCGGCAGTCTATTTCGCCTTGATGGACATTTTGAAAGGTTAGAAAATAGTTTAGCGTTAACGCAGATTGGAAATCCATATTCTCGCGAGCAGTGGCGTGAGTTAATTATGCCACTGATTGATAATACAAAAGATCAATATATCTATATGCAAATTACACGTGGCGCTGCTGAGAAACGTGATCATGCGTTTCCTATTGGCGTTAAGCCAAGTGTTTTTATGATGTGTAATGATATCCTGCCATTTGAAGCGAAAAATGTCGGTGTTAAAGCGGTGAGTGTTGAGGATAATCGATGGAGTTTATGTAATATAAAAGCGATCGCATTATTAGGTAATATTCTATTGCGCCAACAAGCTGTCGAGAATAATTGCGCGGAAGCTATCTTAGTGCGTGAAGGATATGTTACTGAGGGAGCAGCAAGTAACGTATTCGCTGTTGTTGATGGGATTTTAATCACGCCACCTAAAAATAATGCCATTCTAGGTGGAATTACGCGTGACGTTATTTTAGAACTTGCAAAAGCGAATCGCATTCCTTATGCAGAAGACATTCTTTCACTCGATGCGCTTAAAACGGCCAGTGAAATATGGTTGGCGAGTTCAACGCGTGAAATTCTGCCAGTCATTGAGCTTGATGGTGATCTCGTAGCCGGTGGTAGAGTTGGGAGGCTTTGGCAGGCGATGAATGGTTTGTTTCAAAATTACAAAATTGCTTATGCAGAGGAACATAAAAACTCATGAGCGAGCAGATAACGGAAGAAACCTTATTTGAATTCCCTTGTCGATTCCCTATCAAAGCAATGGGAAAAAATAGCGGTGATTTGGAGTTGGTTGTTGTTGACATTGTGAATCGTCATGCCCCCGATACGCAGAATCATGAAGTGAATGCAAAAACTAGTAAAGATGGAAATTATCTGTCCGTGACAGTGACCATTGAGGCCTCAAGTAAGAAGCAACTTGATGCCATATATCAAGATTTAGTGGATCATCCGCACGTTTTAATGGCACTATAAAACCTATATATTAACGTTGAATTTGGAGAAAAAGAGATGATGTTTTTAATGACTTTTGTCATCATGCTTGTTGTCATTGCCATTATGGCGGTAGGTGTTATTTTTGGACGCCGGGCAATTAAAGGTTCTTGTGGCGGTGGCATGGACAAAGCTGCTTGTGTTTGTATTGAAAAATGTGATAAACGCAAAAAACTCGATGCGCAGCAAGCGGTAGAAGGGTTAAGCAATCAATCCTAATGAAAGCGCCAAATTCGCAAATATACACTTGGCGCTATATTCTTTCTGTTGTAAAACAGCATAAAAAAAAGTTAATTTCAGCCCATTTTATTGCCATTTTGGCCACGATTATCAGTGTGCCAGT
>CAINHP010000107.1 GCA_903848905.1 uncultured Pseudomonadota bacterium | reverse complement strand
ACCATAATGCTCAATACAATCAATAATTCAAGCAGCGTAAAACCTGCGTTTAAGCGCATTTATTCCCAGTTGTTAATGTCTTGATCCTCACCTTCACCGCCTTCTTTATCGTCTGCGCCGTAAGTGAATAAATCAAATTTTCCGTGTATTCCTGGTGATACATAATGATATTCATTTTGCCAAGGATCGAGTGGCGTTTTTGCTTTGCGCAAATAGGGTCCGTTCCAGCGTTTTGAGCCTTCTGGGGCTTCAATTAAGGCTTGCAGACCTTGATCACTGGTAGGATATTTTCCCATATCAAGTTTGTACATATCCAGTGCGGCAGAAAAATCTTCTACTTGTACTTTTGCTGCTTTCGTTTTGGATTCACCCAAATGTTTCATCACTTGAGGGCCTACAATCCCTGCAAGCATCGCAATGATACCTAAAACGACAAGTAATTCTAATAATGTAAAACCCGATTGTTTTTGACGTACTGATGTCATACTGGTTAAACCTTCTGTTTTTTTAAAATGGCGGATATGATTCAAATACAAAAAAGGGTAGAGCGTTTTTTTCCGCCATACCCTTTGAATTATTTAAATGAATTAGACTTCCGATTTTTGCGGATGCTGGCGCGTATTAGCATTAAGCAATTTATTGAGTGCATTAATATACGCTTTAGCTGATGCGGTCACAATATCCGTATCTGCGCCTAAACCGTTGACGATTCGTCCTGCCTTTTCAAGACGCACGGTGACTTCGCCTTGTGCATCCGTGCCGTTAGTGACATTGTTTACAGAATATAATTCAAGTAATGCGTCAGATTTGACTAGATTTTCAATAGCTTTCAGCGTGGCATCTACAACACCACCGCCTTTTGAATGTCCAGTGACTTCTTGGTTATTGACGCGAAGAGTCACTATTGCATTGGGGATTTCACCTGTTTCAGAGCAAACTTTGAGCGACACTAATTTGATATGCTCATCTTCAGCATCAATGGACGTTTCAGAAATCAATGTTTGCAAATCTTCATCGAAGATTTCATGTTTTTTGTCGGCTAATTGTTTGAAACGCGCGAAAGCATCGTTTAATTCTGCTTCACTTTCAAATTCAAATCCTAGCTCGTTAATGCGACTTTTAAAGGCATTTCGTCCAGAATGTTTACCCAAAACCATACGATTTGCGGACCAACCCACATCTTCAGCTCGCATGATTTCATAGGTTTCACGGCTTTTTAAAATGCCGTCTTGATGAATGCCTGCCTCATGCGCAAAGGCATTCGCGCCCACAATGGCTTTATTTGGCTGAACAGGGAATCCGGTAATAGAGGATACCAGCTTTGAGCAGGTCAAAATTTCGCGTGTATCAATGCGGGTTTGGCAATCGAATATATCATGTCGTGTTTTGACGGCCATGACAATTTCTTCTAGTGATGCATTGCCTGCACGCTCACCCAAACCATTGATTGTACATTCCACTTGACGCGCACCGTTCATGACGGCAGAAAGCGAGTTGGCCACCGCTAAACCTAAATCATTATGACAATGCACAGAGAAAACAGCTTTATCTGAATTGGGAATGCGTTCAATCAAACTTTTAATGGTCGCGCCAAATTGTTGCGGTATGCTGTAGCCAACGGTGTCGGGGATATTGAGTGTGCGAGCACCAGCATCAATAACCGCTTCCAAAATACGACATAAAAAATCTTCTTCAGAACGCCCTGCATCCTCAGGTGAAAATTCAACGTCATCGGTATATTGTCGTGCGCGTTTCACCGCTTTTACGGCATGCTCGATGACTTGTTCTTGGGTCATGTTGAGCTTCATTTTCATGTGAATAGGTGACGTTGCAATAAACGTATGAATTCGTGATTGTTGCGCCCCTTTAAGTGCTTCACCAGCACGGTCAATATCTTTATCGAGTGCGCGTGCAAGACCACAAACGGTACTTTCTTTAATTATATTAGCAACCGCCTGCACCGATTCAAAATCACCGATACTTGCCGCGGGAAAACCTGCTTCAATGATGTTAACTTTTAATCGCTCAAGCGCGCGAGCTATTCGGATTTTTTCGTCTTTTGTCATTGACGCACCTGGACTTTGTTCACCGTCGCGAAGTGTCGTGTCAAATATAATCAATTGATCTTTCATAATAATTCCAATTTAAAATGAGGTATAGATTTAGACTTTGCGACTTTGCAGTCTTTTTCGACGTACAATCAACGTGACCACAGGGCCTGAGATGGCATAGCCTAAAAAAAGTAAAAATAGCATGTTTTGAGGTTGAGCCATGACAAACGCAATGCCTAGCATCACTGAAATAGCAACAAAGAAAGGGACTTTGCCCTTTAAATCAATTTCTTTAAAGCTGGAATAACGAAAATTACTGACCATTAAAAGTCCAGTGGTAATCGTTAAAATTAGCGCTGTGTATTTTACGTATTCAATGCTCCAGTCATGTTCGAGGCAAAGCCAAATAAAACCCGCTAAAATAGCAGCTGCAGCAGGGCTAGGCAAGCCTTGAAAATAACGTTTATCTGCTGAAGTAAGTTGCGTATTAAAGCGTGCTAAACGCAGTGCGCCGCCTGCCGTATGGACAAACGCGGCAAATAAACCGACTTTTCCAAGTGTCGAAAATGCCCATAAATACATGACTAGTGCAGGCGCTACGGCAAAGGATAGCATGTCTGATAAACTGTCGTATTGCGCCCCAAATTCACTTTGAGTGTTAGTTAATCGAGCAACACGACCATCTAAACCGTCTAAAATCATGGCCACAAAAATGGCGACAACCGAAATGTCATAATGCGCATTCATGGCAGAGGTGATGGCGTAAAAACCCGAAAATAAAGCACCTGTGGTGAATAAATTGGGAAGTAAATAAATGCCGCGACGGCGAATAGTAGATTTTTCAAAAGTCATAATGCCACATAAAATTGATATCAACGTAAAACAAAATGCGGCTGATTATACACGAATCAGCGATTTACTGACTGCGTCTTGGATCAAAGGCAGTTTGCACGGTTTGCGCAAAGAGATTTGCGGCTAATACTAAAGCGAACATAAAAAGAAATGCGGCTGTAAGTGACCACCATACAATGGGTTCACGCGCCATTTCTAAACGTGCACCATTAATCATGTTTCCCCAGCTATAGGTGCTTGAATCCACACCGATATTAATATACGAAAGCGCCGCTTCGGCCAGTACAAGTGAGCTAAAGTCGAGCACAATGGAAATAAGCACAATGTGCATTACATTAGGCAAAATATGCCGAAGTAAAATCGTGTGTTGTTTAACACCTAATGATACGGCAGCTTGCACATATTCCATTTCACGCAGTTTTAGTGTTTCCGCACGTAGCAAGCGACAAAGCCCCGTCCAACTTGTCATGCCCAAAATAATGCACAAAAACAAAAGGCGCATATCGGCACGCACTGACAAACTTGTAAATTCACTTTCATGGTTAGCCATATACACTTGAACCATCAATACCGATGCCCCAATCAAAAGTACACTTGGAATGGAATTGATGGTGGTGTATAAAAATTGAATGGCATCATCAAGCCAACCACGAAAGAATCCCGATAAAATCCCTAAAACGACAGAGAGTGGTAATAAAATCAATGTAGTCAGTGTGCCTAAAATAAGTCCTGTTCGAATGCTTTTAATCGTTTGATAAAAAACATCTTCACCCACTTTATCTGTTCCAAAAACGTGATAATAAGCTGATAAATGAATGAGTGAACCACTTATTGTCATCAACGCAAAAAAAGTCCAAAAAGGTGGCGTTAGTTTGACTTCAATACGCAAAGCGAGCACCACGAGGACAAAAATCCCCATGCCTTGAAGAAAACCAATGCCTGCTTTTTGTAAAATATCGTTATTTTTTTGTAAAGTGACATCATTTAAATGCTGACCACCAAACTTAAGTGGCGGGTAATCCCAACGCATATTGCTTGCGTCAATTTGGATCATTTCTTTGTTGTATAGCGTCGTTGCCAATGGCGACGAATACGTTTTCTCGCTATGTTCACGCAGTGGGGTGGCTATGTAATCCAGTACGCTAATTATGTCGTTGTGAGCTGGTGTATCTCCATTTTGTTTAAAATGCAACGAATCGAGTATGCCAATTGCCATAAAAAATAACAATACAACAAGCGACGCCATCCCCATGTGACTTTGTTTAATTGAGATTAATGGACGTTTTATATGCTCTTTATCATGCAAATAATAAGCGATAAAGAAGACAAAACTAAGTAAACCAAAAATCAGTGCATCCGTCCACAGGATTACCATATCAAAACCATTTCCACTAACAATAACTATCTAACAAAGACACAATTACGCCCAGCACTTTTTGCTTGATAAAGTAAACTTTCTGCTGCGGCGATCATATCATCCAAATTGGGACATAAATCCGTTGTGATGCCAATACTGACTGTGACTTTTATTTTCTCATTTGGCAGAATTTCAATTTCCGTATTTTCGAGTAATTGTCGAAAATTATCAAATAAAACAAAAGCTTTATTAGCCGGCAAGGAAGGGGCGATAATGCAAAACTCTTTGCCACCATAGCGTGAGACAAGGTCTTCTTCACGAAAGTGACTCAGCATCAATTGACCGACTTGTTTTAGTACAACGTCACCTAAATCATGCCCATATTTTTCATTAATTAGTTTGAAAAAATCAATATTTATAATAGAAACGGCAAGTGGGTTATTTCGATTGGCCTCTGCAAGTAGAGGAATTCCAAGGCGCAGCAACTGGCGACGATTATAAAGACCCGTCAGAAAGTCAGTGACAGCCGCTTTTTCAAGAGAGACCATTTTTTGATAATGAACGGCATTTTCGAGGGCAATTGATATTTTTGAGGTAAAGACTTCGAGCAATGTTTGATCACTTGAATCAATAACATGTTCACTACAAACCAGCGCAATAGTTGCTTTTACTGCACTGGTTTCTAAATAAAATGCGCTGTAATTGCCAGCGAATTGATGTTCACGTTTAGATGAGGCAAGTTGAATTAGTTGCGCGAGTTCGCTATGCCCACATGAGCCGTCTAGGTTGCATTTTAGGCAACATTCAAATTCATCGGTTACCGCGGTAATTTTCATGTTTTCCGCTAAGGCATTTGCCGGTGGGCATTTTTGAGCTGTATTTTCTTCAATACAGATAATGCCTTGCGGTTTGCAGTCTAAAAAAGAACTCAGTTGCGTTAAAATGCCGGATGAAAATTCGTGCATGGATTGAATTTTAAAGAGTGAATCTGAACTCAGTAGTATTTTTTCAAGGCCGTTGCGCGTTTTATTAAGCGATACAATGGTTTCATAAGCACGAAGTGCGGCGACAACAGCGGTAAATAATTTTTGCGCGGTTAATTCATTTTTGGATTTGTAGTCGTTAATATCATAATCAATGATAACGCTTTCTTCAGGCGCATGACCGGGTTGACCTGTGCGCAGAATAATACGAATTACATTATTATGTAATTCATTGCGAATGATTTTAACTAATTCTAGGCCTGCATCATCCGTTTCCATGACCACATCAAGCAGTGCCACAGCAATATTTTTTTGCGTGCTTAAAATATCGCGTGCTTCAGCGGCGCTATAAGCACTAATGAGTTCAATTGGACGATTTTTAAAAACAATATTGGCTAAAATAAGGCGTGTGACTGATTGAATGTCAGCGTCGTCATCAACTACTAAAATACGCCATGGTTGGGCAATTAGGGTTGAGTTTGATTTAGGCGCGGCTTGTGTATTTTCTTTAAGATTTAGAGTGTTTTTTTCAATCATGATATTTATGTTTTATTTGGCGTTAATAAAAGTGTCAACAGCGGTTTAGAGCTGTCGTGCAAAATTGAGAATAAACGTTGTGCCTTCACCTTCAATACTTTGTAGTGTTAAGGTTCCTTTTAATTTTTGATGAACAATATTATAGACTAAATGTAATCCCAAACCACTTCCGCCATTGCTGCGTTTAGTGGTGAAAAATGGATCAAAAATCTTACTTTGAATATCAAGGGGAATTCCTTTTCCATCATCGCTGTAATGTAATTCAATTCTATCATTAATTGATTCAATAATATTCAAACGAATTGTACCGCATTGATTGGGTTCATACGCATGAAGTAATGAATTCATCACGAAATTCGTAATAATTTGAGAAATTGCGCCAGGGTAATTAATCAGCCATAAATTGGTTGGGCAGCTAAGTTGCACTTTTATATTGGTTTTTTTAAGTGCGGGGCGAAGACTAAATAAAACCTCCTCAAGATAAATTTTTAAATTAAATTCGCGTTGATTATTACTTGTTTGGTCAACAGCGACTTGCTTGAAGCTATGAATTAAATCTGCTGCGCGATGACAGTTAATGACGCTAAGTTGCGTGGATTGCGTTGCAACTTCAAAATAGGCTTCTAACTCATCACCACTTAAATCACCGTCTTTGTAGCGCGTGGATGTTTTTCGTGTTTCATCACTTAAAAATGACGCAGAGGTGAGTGTAATGCCTAAAGGTGTATTGATTTCATGGGCAACGCCAGCGACTAAGCCACCCAAAACAGCCATTTTTTCTGCTTGCACAAGGCTTTGTTGCGTTTCCTGTAGTAGTGCTAATGCTTCTTCAGCTTGATTTTTAGCAAAAAACAATTCTTGTGTGCGTTTTTGCACTTCATACTCGAGTTGAGTATGCTGTCCGTGTAGTTCTTCAAACGCACTTTCTAAGCGCTTTGTCATTAAATTAAATGCATTGGCTAGTGCTGAAATTTCATCATCACCAACTACGACAGCGGATACCGTGTAGTTCCCATTGATAATTTCATGGGTCACTTCGCAGAGTTTATCGATAGGACGTACTATGTTTCTGCCGACTAATAATGCAATATAAAGTGCAAAACCAATTAATGTCATCGCAATTAAGGCTACCCGCCACTGCATAATGTTGAGAGTAGCGAAGGCTTCTTTTTGATCTAAATGCGCCATGATACATCCGCCACCCATTTCAGGCACAAAACGAAAGCTATGAATAATATCAATATTGCGTCTGTCAGTATCAAGTATTTCAGCATTTTTGCGCGTTAAGCAATGCTGCGTGGCATGGTCTTCGGGTGATTCACTATTTGATTGGCGAGTGAGTAAATGCGGACGGGTGATAAAAGCGCTATTTGCATCAAGTAAAAATACATCACCTGAAACACCCAGTCCCGAATTGGCCATAAAAATATGTTGTATGGTTTTAATTGGATAAATGACTAAAAGGCAATCGAGTGAGCTTTCATTACATATTTTGATGTAGTACTGATGTGAAGTATTGCTACTGGCTTTGCTAAAGCCGACAAGTTGTTTTTCTTGAAAGGGTTTTATTTGTAAACTAGTTGGATGGCCAACGGTTAGTTCTTCACCAGTTGAATGCGTTAAAGTCGCACTGAGTGCTCCTTCTTCATCAATGAAATTCGTTAAAGTGCTCTTTAGACAATCATCCTGATCATTTTTGGTCTCGTCATTGCGTTTACATTCAGATGAAAGGTGATTTAAAAAATGTATTGCCCGAGTATTACTTGTTTTAAAAAGCTCAACTAGTTGATCAAATCGCATGTCAGCCACATTTGCGACGGCACGAATCTGTGTTTTTTTGATATTGCCTGCTAAATAGTCATAGCCAAGATAGCCCAAAATACCGGTTGGTAGAAGTAAAAATAACAAAGTAACCCCCATTAAACGTGTTTTAAGTGAATGAGGAAAATACGTGGCTATTTTTTTGATCAATGACATTCTTGTTCGTATTGAGTGTGAATGGTGTATTGTGATAATAATCTGTTTTAAGGGAATAACAAAATAACGCAGGTTTTTGTCATTATATTTTTTTAAATGAATTTTTATTGATGGTTTTATTCTTTTTGGTGCAAACCGGTTAGAATAGCCATGTCTTAGTCTTAATTAGCTTTTTAGAGGATTTTATGAATACACCCAAATTGATTGCTGCGTACAGCCAGTTTATGCATCATTTGCATGAAGCCATGGAAGAAACATTAGATTCTTTTACAGACGCATTTGAAACATCGAAAGAAAAAACGCGTGAATCATCTGATTTAACGCATGACGAATTAGAGCAGGTGTCAGGCCATGTTAAACGTGATATTGAACATGCTGCAAAAAACTTAGCTGCGCACGATAACAATTCACTTAGCGAGTGGTTGAAATTTGATATTAAGTTAATTGAAAATTTAACTTGGGATGCTTTTTTAAGCGTCGCTGATAAAACCCGCATTGAACTTGCAAAACTCAAACATGATGCGCAAACACATCAGAAATATGAAAGTGGTAGTATTACCATTGCAGGCACATTCGAGTGTGATGACTGTGGTAAAGAGATTTCATTTAAAACCACCAGTCATATTCCACCATGCCCAACTTGTCATAATCATACGTTTGTTCGTCGATAAGTTAGTATTGTGCAGGCATTGAATCTATATCGCGCTGCCACTAAAATGGCAACTATAACCTACTAACAAAATTATGTGTGACGAATTATGAGCATGATAAATAGCGGATTACTTGAAATTTTACTTTTAGCGCAACATAAGGCAGATATTAAGTTGGGTCTGCATAGCAAACGCGTTGCGTGTTATGCCTTTGAACTTGCCAAAGAACTGAATCAATCTGCTGAATTTAAAAAAAGAATTTATTTAGCAGGATTAATTCACGATTTTGGTTTTTTGAAGCTGGATATTGATTTATCAAAAACGTCATTGCATTTGCCGCTACAAAAAGATGCAGAATTTATTCAGCAACACATCACAGAAGGCGAGAATCTCCTTGCAAAAGTGATTGCTGATAAAGGCATTATCGATATCATTCGCCATCATCATGAAAAATTTAATGGTAAGGGGTACCCAGATCAGCTGAAAGGTGACGATATTCCGCTTGCTGCGCGTATTTTAGCCATTGCTGATTTATATGATGCGATGATGGTTGGTGATATGTATGGCGATGAGCGCTCTGTTCCCTCTGATGTCGTGAATTATTTGAAAAATACGGCTAGTGGGAATGATCTTGATCCCGAATTGGTCGATGTATTTTTAGGCTTACTTGAGCGTAATCCGGTGTTTTATTTACCTGTCGAAGATAATGATTTGCGACTTTATAAAGTAGTTTATTTGATACCAGGGATTCTAGAACAAGGCGATTTATGTGATCAATACGGCACCATTCTAGTGAGTCAAGGTGCTGAGTTAACTGAACACCGGCTTGAGCAGATTCGTTCCAATTATCGTGGACAAAAAATCATTTATGTCCCAGCCGAAAAAGCATAATTTTACAAATACAAAATAGAGAAAAAGGAAATAAACCATGTCAGATTTTAGTCAGGTTACTGTTGTCAAAAAAGCAAACGTCTATTTTGAAGGTAATGTAACAAGTCGCACACTTAAATTTGCAGACGGTACGACAAAAACACTGGGTTTCATGTTGCCTGGAGAATATGTTTTCAATACCGCTGCTGCAGAAATTATGGAAATTCTTTCTGGAGAGCTTGATGTGTTATTGCCAGGCGATGACTGGCTTTCAGTAGTAGGTGGACAAATTTTCAATGTGCCCGAGAATGCGCAATTTACAGTACGTGTTCATCAAGGCACTGATTATATTTGTTCATTCTTGAATTAATTTCGTCTTTTCGCTGCAATAATCTCCGCTTAAAATTTGCCTGTGTTATGACTATTTTTCGTAACACAGGTAAAACACGATATATCGCTATATCTCATTATTATTTTTCACTTATATTTTTAGGGTAACCATTTTGATCTCCACAGCAAACATCACCATGCAATTTGGCGCAAAGCCATTATTTGAGAATATTTCCGTCAAGTTTGGTGACGGAAATCGCTATGGTTTAATAGGCGCAAACGGCTGTGGTAAATCCACATTTATGAAAATTCTAAGTGGTGATTTAGATCCTTCAGGCGGAAATGTCAGTTTGTCGCCTAATGAGCGTTTAGGTAATTTGCGTCAAGATCAATTTGCTTTTGAAGAATTTACCGTTATTGATACGGTGATTATGGGGCATAAAGAACTCTGGGAAATCAAAAAAGAGCGTGATCGGATTTATTCGCTGCCTGAAATGAGCGAAGACGAGGGAATGAGTGTTGCGGATTTAGAGGTTCACTTTGCTGAAATGGATGGCTATACGGCAGAATCTCGCGCGGGTGAGCTTTTACTCGGTCTAGATATTCCCGTTGAGCAACATTTTGGTTTAATGAGTGCGGTTGCTCCCGGATGGAAACTGCGTGTGCTGCTTGCGCAAGCACTGTTTGCAAATCCAGATATTATGCTTCTTGATGAGCCGACAAATAACCTTGATATTAATACCATTCGCTGGCTTGAGGATGTGTTAAACGATCGCGGTTGTACGATGGTCATTATTTCCCATGACCGTCATTTTTTAAACAGTGTGTGTACGCATATTGCTGATATGGATTATGGCGAATTGCGAGTGTATCCCGGAAATTATGACGATTACATGGTTGCTGCCTCGGAAGTAAAAGCGCGTTTACTTGCGGGTAATGCGAAGAAGAAAACTCAAATTGTCGAGCTCCAAGCGTTCGTGCGTCGGTTCTCAGCTAACGCGTCAAAAGCTAAGCAAGCAACGTCACGCGCAAAACAACTTGAAAAAATTAAACTCGATGAAGTAAAACCGTCCAGTCGTGTAAATCCATTCATTCGATTTGATGAAACGAAAAAATTACACCGTCTTGCGGTTGAGCTGGAAGATATTAGCAAAGGCTATAGCGCGGAGCCACTGTTTAAAAAAATCAATTTAATGATTGGCGCTGGTGAGCGAGTTGCCGTTATAGGTGCAAACGGTATTGGTAAATCGACATTACTGAAAACATTAGTGGGTGAATTAGCGCCTGATACGGGTTTAGTTAAATGGGCGGAAAATGCTGAAGTTGGCTATTTTGGACAGGATCACGCTACTGATTTTGCTGAGGATATGACGCTTGTTGAATGGATGACGCAGTGGCGAAAAGAATCTGATGATGATCAAGCTATTCGTGCCACACTGGGGCGTTTGTTATTTTCACAAGATGAAATTAATAAATCCATTAAGGTACTTTCAGGTGGTGAGAAAGGTCGAATGTTGTTTGGTAAATTGATGCTACAGAAACAAAATGTATTAATACTCGATGAGCCTACCAATCACTTGGACATGGAATCGATTGAGTCTTTAAATACAGCGCTTGAACATTATCCTGGAACGCTTATTTTTGTGAGTCATGATCGTGAATTTGTATCTTCATTAGCCACGCACGTCATTGAAATTAAAGCGGATAGAATTATTGATTTTAATGGTAATTACGAAGATTATCTGGAAAGTCAGGCTAAATAAATAATACAGTATGAAAGAGCGACTTGTTTTATTGCCTGGTTGGGGGATGCACAGCGGTGTGTGGGGAGATTTTGCCACGCAACTTTCACAATATTTTACGTTGACGTTAATAGATCATCTGCCTTCACTGGGTAATATTGATGCGGTGGGTGATGGCATTGTCGAGTTGCTTGATGATGAACCGTTTTATTTGCTTGGTTGGTCGTTAGGTGGCAGTGTGGCGTTAAATATGGCGCAGCGTTATCCATCGCGTGTGAAAGGTGTGATTTTACTTGCCGCAAATCCTTGTTTTGTAGCCAATGAAACATGGACTGGTATGCCTTTAGCGATGTTTCGCGCATTTACACAGCAAGTACATTTAAATGCGGCCGCAACGTTGCAACATTTTCTGGCGCTGCAATGTCAAGGTGTTGCGAATGGCGATGAACTCTTAAATACGTTGAAAGCACGTTTTGCATCAAAAGAAATGTTGCCATTAAATGATTTAATGCAAAACTTAGCGTTGCTTGAAAAGGTTGATTTGCGTGATATGTTGGCCAGTTTAACGTGTCCCGTAGTGGCTATTTTGAGTGACAACGATGCGTTAGTGCCTGTGACTATCGGGCAGGCAATGCAAATGCTACAGCCTAATCTGCAACTGCATATTATTGAAAAAGCAGGGCATATTCCTTTTGTGATTCAAACAGAGGTTTGCGTTAATATTATTTGTGCGTTTATTGATGGTATTAGAAAAAACTAAAATTAAGCACTCTTTTTCGGATGCCGCGAAAACGTATGATAGTGTGGCGAGTTTACAGCGTCAAATCGGGCGAGAACTGCTTAATATTGACACCGTTGCGCATTTGCAGGGTGTCGTGCTTGATTTAGGTTGTGGAACAGGTTTTTTAACACAAGAGCTTGCACAACATTGCCATCATGCAACATTAATTGCGCTTGATTTATCGCAAATGATGCTTGAGCGTTGCCGTGAAAAAGTTGGGGTAAAGTCGCATTATGTTTGCGCGGATGCTGAAAAGTTGCCGCTAAAAGCGCAAAGTGTCAACGCTATTTTCTCCAATGTCGCGTTGCAGTGGTGTTATCCCATCGACGAGGCACTCAGCGAATT
>CAINHP010000106.1 GCA_903848905.1 uncultured Pseudomonadota bacterium | reverse complement strand
GATGGCCATCCACAATATGCCATTGAAAGCGGTGAAACGCTGGTTTATGAATTTGAGGTGGTAAATAGCGCGAATATGAATATGTATCATCCTCATCCTCATGGCGCGACGGCAAAACAAGTCTATTTGGGACTCGCAGGTGCCGTAATCGTTAATGACGATGAAGAAGCCGCATTAGATTTACCCTCTGGTGAATATGAAATTCCGCTCGTTATCCAAGATAAACAGTTTGATAGTGAAAACCAATTAGTCTATTCGCCAAATAGCCATCAGCGCATGACAGGAGTGACTGGCGATACTATTCTTGTTAATGGACAAGCCAATTTTCATTTAGAAGTGGAGAGTCGCGCTTATCGTTTGCGTGTAATGAATGGCTCAACTTCGCGTATTTATAAACTGGCATGGGATGATGGCATGCCAATGACGATTATCGGTGTTGATGGTGGTTTACTTGAGCAACCTGAAGTTAAACCTTATGTCATGCTTGCACCTGGTGAGCGCCTTGATGTTTGGGCAGATTTTAGTGCTCGCAACGAAGGATCACAATTAACACTTAAAAGTTTAGCCTTTTCAGGTGTGATGCCAAAAATGGGGATGGGAATGAATCGCGGTAGTTTAGCCGTTGGTAGTGAATATCCTATTTGCACAATTAAGGTAACGCGTAAAGTGAGTGACAGTCACAAATTACCGACAAAACTTGCTAAGATTCATCGCTATGGGATTCATGAAACAGCCAATCCCAATAACCCGCTACCTATTAGTATTTCAGAATCGCCCATGTCAATGCTACTCAATGGCCGTGCTTATGAATTTAATCATCCGCTACCTTCTGAGCGCGTTAAAATGGGCAGTATTGTGCTTCTGGAAATTTTCCATGCACAGAGTAATATGGGAATGGGCGGTGGAATGGGGGGTATGAATATGACTATGCCGCATCCGATTCATCTACACGGTCAGCAGTTTGAAATAATGAGCCGCAGTATTTCAGGTGACACAACCGATTATGATACCGTACGTGAAGGTTTTATTGATAGCGGTTTAAAAGATACGGTACTTGTAATGCCTATGGAGCGCATTAAAGTGATTAAACCGTTCCAAGATTTTAAAGGCTTATATTTATATCATTGCCATAATTTAGAGCATGAAGATATGGGCATGATGCGTGAATTTTTAGTGGAGTAAGCGTTTCTTGATGACAACAACATTTCCAACAAGCCTTATTGATCGATTTGGGCGCAAAGTAGATTATCTGCGTATTTCTATTACAGATAGATGTGATTTTCGGTGTGTGTATTGCATGGCTGAAGAGATGACTTTTTTGCCGCGTGACCAAATACTTAGTCTTGAAGAAATTTATCTACTCGCTAAAACCTTTGTTGAACTGGGCGTCACCAAAATTCGTATTACGGGTGGTGAACCTCTCGTTCGCAAAGGCGCGTTAGATTTGTTGCAAAACATTGGTGCGTTAGCGGGTTTGCAGGAGTTAGTGATGACGACCAATGGTTCACAATTGCTCACAGCTGCGCCTATTTTAAAAGCGGCTAACGTTAAGCGTATTAACATTAGTTTGGATACGCTTGACCCACAAAAGTTTAAAGCCATAACGCGCACAGGCGATTTGCAACAAGTGCTTAATGGTATTGACGCGGCAATAAATGTTGGTTTCGATCGAATTAAATTAAACGCAGTGATTTTAAAAAATCGCAATCATGATGAAGTGGGCGATTTAGTGCAATTTGCGATTGAAAAAGAAATCGATATCAGTTTTATTGAAGAAATGCCGCTTGGCATTGTTGATAAGCATGATCGCGCCGACGCGTATTATTCAAGCGATTTGATTCGAGTCGATTTAGCAAAACGTTTTACGCTGATTCAAAGTACGCAAAAAACGGGAGGACCTTCTGATTATTATGTTATTCCAAATACGAAGACGCGGGTCGGATTTATTTCACCGCATAGTCACAATTTTTGCAGTACCTGTAATCGGGTACGTTTAACTGTTGAAGGGCGTTTGCTTTTGTGCCTTGGTAATGAGCACTCAATTGATTTAAAAGAAATTATTCGTGCCCCCAATGTCACTTCTGACACCATTAAACAAGTCATTATTGATTCAATGGAAATTAAACCTGAAAAACACGAATTTAATGTGAAAGAACAACCTGTTATTTTGCGTTATATGAATATGACTGGTGGATAGTATCTAGCGCATCTAATAGTCGATTGATATCGTCGACTTGATGAAGAGCGGATAGCGTAATGCGAAGACGTGATTTTCCTTGCGGAACGGTGGGTGGGCGAATAGCACTCACTAAAAATCCTGCTTCAATAAGCTGGTCACTCATTTGCGACGCGTGAAAGCTGTCGCCGACTAACAACGGTTGAATTGGTGAGTCCGATGGCATCAGCGGTAAATGTAATTGCGCGGCGCCTGTTTTAAATTGTGCGATTAGTGCTTGTAATTTTTCTCTACGCCACGTTTCTTCAATGACAATTTTTAAGCTGGCTCTTGTGGCCTGCGCGATAGCAGGTGGTAGTGCTGTAGTGTAAATATACGTGCGTGCAGATTGTATGAGGGTTTCAATAAGTGTATCCGATCCTGCGATAAATGCGCCAAACGTGCCAAAGGCTTTACCGAGCGTTCCCATCAAAATGGGCACGTCATCGGTGGTTAAATCCAATGCTTCAACGAGTCCGCCCCCTGTTTTACCTAAAACGCCCAGTCCATGCGCATCGTCAACCATCAACCATGCTGCATTTTTTTGTGCAATATCACTGAGTGCTTTTAGATCCGCTACGTCACCATCCATACTAAATACGCCATCGGTGACAATTAATTTTTCACCTTCTGTTGCCGCACTGACTAATTGTGACAGTCGCACTGAGTCGTTATGTGGATAACGTTTGAATTTTGCGCCTGAGAATAAGCCGCCATCAAGCAGTGAGGCATGATTTAATTTATCTTCAAAAATATGGTCGCCATGTTTGCATAAAGCGGTGATAGTCCCTAAATTGGCCATATAACCCGTTGAAAAAAGTAAACTCCGCTCACGCCCAGTAAAATCCGCTAACTCTTCTTCAAGTGCATGATGTGCATGTGAATGCCCACAAATTAAATGCGCACTGCCACTTCCTGCTCCGAACTCTTCTGCGCCTTTTTGCAATGCGCGAATGACCGTTTCATTGACTGATAAACCTAAATAATCGTTGCTGCAAAAATTGATGAGTGTTTTATCGCGAAAAGAGATGCGCGCGTTTTTTTGATTATGTGTATTTTTTCGTGTGCGATACAACCCTTTTGATTGGAGCGTATTGAGATAATTAACCAGTTTGTCAGTCGTCATTTAGTATTTTGTATAGGTTGTCTATTTTTAGTTTGGTGCAAAACCACCGTCAGTGGGTGTTTTGCACCCGTTTTCGAATGAAATTTTTAGCGGATAAGTGGTTAAAAAGTAGATTACTTAATGAATTATAACTGTTTTTTATATATGGCACGTCAATAGCACTAGGTAAGTAAATTAAGTTTATTTTGGACGTGAGATTTTTATGATAAATGACATGACGATAGCGGTTCCTAAAACAGGTCTAGCAGGACTAGTAAATCACTGGCGCAGTGACTTGTTATCCGGTTTTTTAGTGTTTTTAATTGCTTTGCCACTTTGCCTTGGGATTTCGATGGCATCGGGTTTTCCTCCTTCAGCGGGGATTATTACCGCCATTATTGGTGGAATCGTTGTCTCGCGTTGCAGTGGCTCGTTTATTACGATTAATGGCCCCGCAGCGGGTTTGATTGTCGTGGTTTTAGATGCCGTGCAATCACTGGGGGAAGGTGATGCAATGGCAGGTTATCGCTATACGCTAGCGGCAATTGTTGTTGCTAGTGTGATTCAAATTTTGATGGGTGTCTTTAAAGCAGGGCGATTGAGTTCTTTCTTCCCTGCAGCGGTTGTACACGGAATGCTTGCTGCAATTGGTATTATCATCATGGCAAAGCAAATTCACGTTGTACTGGGCGTGACGCCTGAAAAAGGCAGTTTATTTTCCACTATCGGGCAAATTCCAAGCAGCTTTATGAATTTGAATCCCGAAATAGCCATTATTGGTGGAATGGGGTTGACCATTTTAATCATTTGGTCGCTACTTAAAAATAAATTCCTAAAAATGATTCCAGCGCCTTTAATTGTTGTATTAGTCGGTATTGGATTAGGTTCTTTTTTTGATTTAAACCACGAGCATTTATATTTATTTTTACCTGATGCGCATTTTCTTGCTCATCATGAAGCAACGATAGGTCCTAAATTTTTAGTGGCAATTTCAGATAATTTTGCATCTAGTTTTAATTACCCAGACTTTTCAAAAGTAGCGACAAGTGAATTTTGGGAAGCGGTGATTGCGATTGCGTTAGTGGGTAGTTTAGAAAGTTTACTGAGTGCAATGGCGGTTGATAAATTGGATCCATATCAACGGCACAGTAATTTGAATAAAGATTTAACTGCTGTTGGCGTGGGGAATTTAGTGGCAGGATCGATTGGTGGCTTGCCTATGATTGCTGAAATTGTGCGGAGTAGCGCGAATGTGAATAACGGCGCCAAAACCAGTTGGGCCAATTTTTTTCATGGCGCGTTCTTATTATTATTCGTCGTTTTCTTCCCTCGCCTAATTCATAGTATTCCGTTGGCAGCACTCGCTTCACTGCTTGTTTTTACGGGCTTTCGTCTTGCGTCACCTCGTGAATTTGCCAATGTGATGGGAATTGGTAAAGAGCAATTATTTATTTTTATTGTGACGATTATTAGTGTTATTGCCACAGACTTGCTCATTGGTGTGGCGATTGGTATTTTAGTTAAGTTATTAATACACGTTTTACATGGCGCGAAATTAAGTAATTTATTCAAAATACATTTCACTCAAATACGTCAATCAGATGGCGCTGTTTTAATTAAAATTCAAGGTGCCGCTATTTTTTCAAATTTCCTTTCCCTTAAAGAAACATTAGCGGCTATGGAAAAAGGGAAAAAGATTATTTTTGAGTGCAGTGGTGTCACCTTAATTGATCATAGCGTCATGGAGTTCTTCCACGAATTCCAGCATGATTATGAATCTCAAGGTGGAACTTGTGAACTGAGTGGTTTAGATCAGCATGAGGCATTTTCTGATCATCCTCTTGCAGCACGTCGCCTTAAAATCATTGAGGCAAACTAATGATTTTATTCCTCGCCTATAGCGCGGTCATATTCAGTTTTGCCTCAGGTAGCATTGCGCTAGTGCATTTGTTTAAGCCTGAGGTAAATAAACAATGGGTATTTTGGTTACTTGGTTTATCAGGATTGGCGGCTATTATTGCGGGGGTGGGTGGACTTATAACGTCTCAAATTTATTTAGATACACTCAATATGGGTTTGCCTTGGCTACCTTGGCATGTTCATTTTGATAGTTTATCTGCGTTGTTTTATCTCATTATTGGCATTGCGGTTTTTTCGATTAGTTTTTACGCACCACATTACACGCATGTCACACAAAAAGACCCTCAAAGTTTTGCGGTGCTAAGTTTATTCACTGGGTTATTTATTGGCGGCATGTTACTTGTTTTGCTGGCTGATGATGCTTTTATGTTTATGATTGCATGGGAATTGATGTCGGTAGCGAGTTATTTTCTTGTCGCGTTTGATCACGAAAATTCAGCTAACCGCCGTGCTGCGTTTCTGTATTTACTGATGGCTGAAGTGGGTGCGTTATTTATTATTTTAGCCTTTGGCGTGATGGCCAGTTTTGCCGAGGATTTCACGTTTGATGCAATGCGAGTTTCTCATTTATCAACGATGTGGATGAGTGTTGCGTTTATCCTTGCGTTGATTGGTTTTGGCATGAAAGCGGGTCTTGTGCCAATTCACGTTTGGCTACCCGAGGCACATCCTGTCGCTCCTTCGCATATTTCCGCGTTAATGAGTGGCGTGATGCTCAAAGTGGCGATTTATGGTTTGATTCGGTTTTGTTTTGATTTGCTTCCCGAAGTTCATTGGGAATGGGGCGTGGTGCTGCTCGTTATTGGCACAATCTCGGCGGTCAGCGGTATTTTATATGCCATGATGCAACAAAATTTAAAGCGTTTACTGGCCTATAGTTCCGTTGAAAATATTGGCATCATAGTCATGGTGCTAGGGCTTAGCATGATTTTCCTTGCTAATCATTATCCGGAATTTGCGGCATTGGGTTTACTTGCTGCCTTGCTGCACTCGTTTAATCATGCGTTATTTAAAAATTTATTATTTTTAGGTGCGGGCATTATCCACCATCAAACGCATGAATTGAATATTGATATGCTGGGTGGATTAATCAAACGTATGCCTAAAACAAGTTTTTTGTTTTTAATTGGCTGCATGAGTATTTCATCGTTGCCACTATTTAATGGCTTTGTATCAGAGTGGCTGGCGTTTCAAACAGCACTTCGTGTTGATGTCCTTGATGATGGTGTCCTTCGCAGTATCATTCCCGTTTCTGCTGCGGCATTAGCGTTAACGGCGGCTCTTGCGGCTGCATGTTTTGTGAAAGTATTTGGATTAATTTTTCTGGGCGTTCCACGCTCACGTCATGCAGAGAAAGCAAAAGAAATTACCGATAAACGTATGCTAGCGGCACCTGCGATGCTTGCAGGATTGTGTTTCTTTTTTGGTATTTTTCCCAGTTCCATTCTGCATTTAATTGATAACGTTGCTAAGCAGTTAATTGGCTCAAATTTACCCCCTCAATCGGTACTGTCAGTCTTTTCAATTGCCCCAGTATCAGCGCAACAAGCTTCCTATTCACCTCCTCTGGTTCTCATTGGCGCGTTAATGGCGGCAGGTGTGTGTTTTTGGGTTTTGCATAGAAATTTGAAAACGTCTGTTCGCATTGCGCCTACATGGGACTGTGGTTTTGGTGGATTAACACCGCGTATGCAGTACACCTCAAGCGCGTTCACAATGCCGCTGCGTCGTATTTTTTCACCAGCTTTTTTGATTGAAGAAACCATTGAAAAAACAATGCGCAACAATACAGAAACGAATGTTGCTCAGGTTCGCTATAGCTTACATATTCAAGATCACAGCTGGATTCATCTTTATCAACCCGTTGAACACGGAGTGAATCACGTTGCTAAACAAGTGGGGCGTATTCAAACCGGTAATATTCGGACGTATTTAGGGTATTCGCTGGCGACGTTAATTTTACTTTTATGGGTAGTAAGCTGATGAATTGGTTAATGGCAATTATTCAAACGGCTTTATTTGTGGCGCTTGCACCACTTTTGATGGGTTTTCTAAAGTTTTGTAAATGCTTGCTGCAGAATCGTAGTGCCCCTTCCTTTCTACAACCATATCGTGATTTACTCAAATTGACGCGTAAACAACCGGTTATATCTGAAGATGCATCATGGCTATTTTGCGTGGCGCCTTATATTATTTTTAGCGCAATGATTTTAGCCGCGTCGGTGGTTCCGTTTATCGCAATTGATTTGCCAACGTCAGCGGAAGCCGATGTGATTGTGCTGGTGGGTTTTTTCGCCTTTGCACGTTTTTTTCTTGCTTTAGCTGGACTGGATATTGGTACCGCGTTTGGTGGGATGGGCTCATCGCGTGAGATGACGATTTCGTCACTCGCAGAGCCAGCAATGTTGATGGCGGTTTTTACGTTGACGATGACAGCGTCGACGACAAATCTATCTGGCGCTATTGAACATGTGATACAGGAAGGTCTTATTTTACGTCCGTCATTTGTCTTTGCGTTATTTGCGTTGATTTTAGTCGCGATTGCTGAAACGGGGCGTATTCCTGTTGATAATCCCACCACGCATTTAGAGCTTACCATGATTCATGAAGCGATGATTTTGGAATACAGCGGTCGTCATTTAGCGTTAATTGAATGGGCGAGTGCGCTGAAATTGATGCTTTATGGTGTATTGATTTCCAATATTTTCTTTCCTTGGGGAATCGCAGAAAGCTTTACTTTATCTGCGCTGGGCTATGGGTTTTTAGCTATTTCAAGCAAACTTATTGTGCTTTGTATTTTCTTGGCCTTTGCTGAAACCGCCGTTGCTAAAATGCGTTTATTTCGCGTGCAGGAATATTTGGGTTTTGCTTATCTTCTGGGCGTTCTCGGTATGCTTAGTCATATCATTTTGGAGTCAACGCGATGAATATTGAATCACAAGATTTTTACACGCAGGCGATTTTATCCATGTCTGCGCTGGTGGGACTAACGTCATTTTTAATGCTTGGGCAAGGGCGTTTACTGAGATTGATTTTTGTGTTTGCACTGCAAGGTTTGTTATTAACGCTCACAACAGGGCTTTGTGCATACAGTTTGGATAATCCGCATTTATACATTTCAGCGGTGTTGACCTTTTCACTGAAAGTGATTTTTATTCCATGGATGCTGCAAAAGCAGGTGCTTGAAATGAATATGCACCGAGACGTTGAGGCGCTTAAAAACAATACTTCCGTGATGCTTGGTGGCGCGAGTTTAATGGTGTTTAGCTATTACGTGCTTCAGCCCATTATTCATACGTCCTCAATGATTATGCTCAATGCGTTGGCGGTGAGTTTATCCGTTGTTCTGCTTGGCTTACTGCTGATGATTTCACATCGTCAAGCGGTTGCGCACGTAGTCGGCTTTATGTCGATTGAAAACGGTTTATTTTTTGCCGCGATTGTGTCGACTAACGGCATGCCCATGGTTGTGGAGCTTGGCGTGGCGTTTGACGTGCTGGTGGCGGCGGTTTTATTTGGTATTTTCTTTTTGCATATTCGCACCAGCATTGATTCACTGGATGTTGATTTAATGAATAAATTACATGAGGTGGATAAATGATTGCGGTGTATTCTTTATTGCTACTTTCTGCTTCAGGTATTGTATTTTTTGCCTTGAGCGGACACAAAGACAATATCGGTAAATTCAATACGCGTATTAATGGTGTCAGTTTACTCATTACCGTTATTTTAGCTATCACTGTGTTTAATCAAGGAACGATTTTATCGTGTAGTAAGGCGTTTTTGATTGATTCGTTTAACGTCTATTTGATTGTCTTAACCGCTTTTGTTGGGTTTACGACCTCCATGTTTTCAGAGCCTTACATGGCGCATGAAATTGAACTTGGCAAGCTCACACAGAGTCGATTGAAACTCTATTACTCTATGTATCAGGGTTTTATGCTGGCGATGTATTTGGTTCTTACCACAAACAACATGGGCATCATGTGGGTGGCGATGGAAGGTGCAACTTTAGCCACGGTTTTACTGGTCAGTTTATATCGCACGCCCGAGTCCATTGAAGCCGCATGGAAATATTTTATTTTATGCGGTGTTGGGATTGCACAGGCGTTATTTGGAACCATTTTACTTTATTACGCTGCGTCACAAATTGGGGATAGCGAAAATGCGTTACTTTGGTCTGTTCTTCATGAACACGCAACCCAGCTTAATCCTGATATTTTAGAAATTGCATTTGTGTTTTTGCTTATTGGTTATGGCACAAAAATGGGTCTAGTACCGCTCCATAATTGGCTGCCTGATGCGCACTCTGAAGGGCCAACACCAATGTCTGCTGTATTATCCGGTTTACTTTTAAATGATGCTTTGTATGCTGTGATACGCAATAAAATGCTTATTGATGGCGCCACGCAAAGTCATATTGCCGGTTACTTAATGATGGGTTTTGGTTTGGTGTCTTTTTTGGTGGCGGCGTTATTTTTGCATCGTCAAAAAGATATCAAGCGTTTGTTTAGTTATTCATCTATTGAACACATGGGACTGATGACATTTGCGTTTGGAATCGGTGGCTCACTGGCCACGTTTGCAGGGCTTTTGCACATGACCGTTCATTCGCTCGTGAAATCGGCTATTTTCGTGACAGTCGGTCATGCGTCGCAAATTTCAGGCACTCAAAAAATGACGGGTATTCGCGGTCTTATTAAAACACAGCCTAATGTTGGCTGGGGGCTATTGATTGGAACATTAGCGATTGCAGGTTTCCCCCCATTTGGCGTGTTTACCAGTGAGTTTTTAGTTTTACTGGCCACCATGCACGAGTATCCATGGTTAACACCCTTTTTATTACTTGGAATCGGTATTGCTTTTGCAGGATTATTTCGACATGTTCAACCTATGGTTTATGGCGTCAAACCAGAAGGTAAAATGGCTATCAAAGCGAATTTAATTCCAGTGATGGTGCATTTAGGATTGGCATTGTGGCTCGGTCTTGCGATACCGCATTTTTTGAGCGATTGGTTTAGTCAAGCGACGTTGTTAATTTCGGGGAGTGCGCTGTGAGTTGGAAAATAACCTT
>CAINHP010000105.1 GCA_903848905.1 uncultured Pseudomonadota bacterium | reverse complement strand
TTCCACACGGCATCTATGATATCGCAAGAAACGAAGGGCATTTGAATTTAAATACAAGTCACGATACCAGTGAATTTTGTTGTGATAGCATTGCGCATTGGTGGTTTATGGAAACCACCAAAACCAACAAAGGCTTAAAAGTGACTGTTGATATTCTCACTGGCGTTTATCTTACCGGAAAGAAATGTACTATTGATTTCATTAAAAACTCGGGCATTGCTTTTGATGCTCATCTTCCAAAATGGAATTATCGTGTCGTTTTAAATCATTGCTAATTTGGGATGTTATTTTTGACTGGATCCTAAGAGCGACAGAGCAGTAACACAAGCATGGAAAATGCGCAGGAAGTTAGGCTGGGAATTTGGTCCGATTGGTGTACAGGGCACTAAGCCAAAACATATGCAGCAGAAAACTTTTGAAAAATTAGTAAACCGTGAAAAATCCTACTCTCATGCGTATTGGAATGATACGAGTTCATTACTATATCGAATATTCATTAAATTTGGGGTAAACAATCATAATGATTAAAACCCTAACAAAAGAAATTCAAGACATAGAAAATTATTTAAGCTCAATAATTTAAACATAAAGAATGGATGGCGAAATTAACTCGAAACTCTACAGCAATGTATAGATTTGTGATTTTAGAAATTTTAATTAAATATGCCATAATCAATATTTATTTCATTAACGATCTAAATTAAAGCAGAATGCTGAATTCAGTATAAGTAACGAATCAAATTTATCTAAAACAGAGGTTTAAATAAATGGCAATAATTAATGGGACTGATGGAAATGATAATTTAGTTGGTACTTCCGATAATGACACGATTTATGGTAATAACGGTGCTGACACGATTATTGGTGGCAGTGGAGATGATCGTTTAATTCCCGGAAATGGAAACGATATTTTATATGGCGGTGACGGTAATGATGAGTTAAATGCAGTTTTAGAAGAAGGTCATTCATTTTCGTATTACCGATCAACTGGCAATTTAACCATGTATGGTCAATTTGGTGATGACGTGCTAATTGGTGATACTGGAAACGACTCATTGTTCGGAGGAGGTGGGAATGATGAACTTTATGGTTTCTTAGGAAATAATTTATTAGACGGTGGACAAGGGAACGATACTCTAGGTGGTTATGATGGTAACGATACTCTGAGTGGTGGTGAGGGCAATGACAAATTAGACGGAGGCTCTGGTGACGATACGTTAGACGGTGGACAAGGGAACGATACTCTGTATGGCGGTAATGGTAATGACATTTACTATATCCGAAACATTTCTGATTACATTTCTGATTCAGGTGGTAACGATACCGCTTATGTCTATGCTGATTATGCAAAAATACCTAGCAGTATCGAAAATGTAATATATAAAGACGGAGTGAAAGAACTTCCCTATTGGATTAGTGCGATTGCCTCAGGTTCTTACGTTACGCTACTTGGCAACGCGAATTTGTTTTATTATTGTTTCCCAAGTAAATTGCCTTCTTACGATAACCCAGATCATTCAAAGGGGTTCACATCTTTTAATTCGCAACAAATAGCGCGAACTGAAATAGCGTTGAATCACATTTCAAGCATAATAAATGTTCAATTTGAAAAAACATCAGATCCAAACCAAAGAAATACATTAACGTTTGCTTATAATCAACAAACTGATAGTTCTGGTTATGCAAATGGTCCGTCGGATTCTTTTTGGGGCAGTGATGTATTTCTGGGCAACTGGGATGACAACAAAACTCTTGAAGATGGCACCCGTAGTACGGTAGTTTTAATGCATGAAATAGGTCACGCTTTGGGATTAAAACATTCTGCTGTTGATGCAGGTGACCCTCCTTATTTAATGGCAACAGAAAATACATCAAAGTGGACACTAATGTCTTCCAGTTCGGTTGAGGATTATTATCTAAGATATCCAGTTTTAGATATTGCTGCCCTTCAATACATTTATGGTCCGAGTAAAAATGCCAGAATTGGTAACGATAACTATAAAATTAGTACATCTACACCAAACTTTATATGGGATGGTAATGGAACAGACACTATCGACGCTTCTGATATAACTCAGCCCATTACACTATATTTGTCATCGGGCGAGTGGGGGTATGTTGGGACAACAAAAGCTTCAACCATAACTGCATCTGGTCAAATCACTGTCAACTTTGGATCGGTGATTGAAAATGCAATCGGTGGTTCAGGAAATGATTACATTGTCGGCAATGATTCAGATAATGATTTAAATGGTGGAGATGGTAACGATATTTTGTATGGTGGCAATGGAAATGACAGATTTGACTGGGACAATAAAAGAAGTGGTAACGATACTTTTTACGGTGGACTAGGCGACGATACTTATTTTTTAGATTCCATTCAAGATTCAGTTATTGAAAATTCGAATGAAGGGACAGATTGGGTATGGGTTAATTTCAATTATTCTCTAAAGTCAGCTCCTAATGTTGAGGCATTAGCATCGTATAGTGATATTAATGGACTATCGCTTATCGGTAATGACCTAAACAATTATTTACGAGGTGGCATTTCAAATGATACTTTGGATGGAGGAATAGGAACGGACTACGCATTCTATAAAGAAAGCAGTATGGATTGCACTGTTTCTCGAAGTGCTACCTTCTGTAGAATAACTACTAAAAATGAAGGAGTCGATATTCTCAAAAACATGGAATATATTCAATTTTTTGATAAAGCCATTGATTTATCGCTACTAGCTTTTTCGAATGATGCTCCTTCTGGTACAGACAAAACAGTTACATTAAATGAAGACAGTAGTTATACGTTTGCAGTAACAGATTTTGGCTTTACAGATACAGACGGCAATAGTTTATCAGCAGTAAAAATAAGTACACTCCCTCTTTTAGGTCAACTTAAATACAATGGCACCTCAATAACTTCTGCTCAAGTTGCTACTGGTTTTGAAGTAAGCGCGACGGATATAAGTTTAGGAAAAATAACATATTTTCCCGCCACTAATGGTAACGGAATATCCTACAGTTCATTGACATTCCAAGTGCGTGATAACGGAGGCACTCTAAATGGGGGGACAGATTTAGACATGATCCCTAACACAATTAAATTTGATGTCACGGCAATGAATGATGCCCCAATAGGTAACGTTACAATTAATGGAACAACTGCACAAAATCAAATTTTGACAGCTACTAATAATTTAACTGACGCTGATGGCATAGGAAATGTTGTGTATAACTGGTTTGTTAGTGGTTTGAACGTATCAATAGGCACAGGAAGTACCTATAAATTGACTCAATCAGAAGTGAGTAAAACAATCACGGTAGTTGCTAATTATGTTGATAGTTTTGGAACGGCAGAAGTATAAGCAGTGTACCTACTCCAAAAATCACAAATATTAATGATACGCCATCAGGAACTGTATCAATCTCGATCGTAAATAGTGATTCTTTGGTGGCATCAAATACTTTGGCAGATATAGATGGATTGGGTGCAATAAGTTATCAGTGGATGCGGTCTGGATCAATTATTTCCAAAGCAACAGATAAGAATTATCTTCTAACGGATAATGACACAAATGAAAATATAGCTGTTAAGGCTAATTATACTGACGGCTACGGCACGAATGAATCTGTTTCATCGGCAAATGTATTTTATGTATTACCCAAAGCAACTATAACTAATCAGCCAGTTAAAGGTGCAATTTCAGGAAGTACTAGTAATGATGTTTTTGATGCTAGAGCAAACTCAAAAATTAAGTATTCGGGTGGTAAAGGTGATGATTCATATATTATCAATAGTGCCACAACCTTAATGTCCGAATCTGGTAATCAAGGGTTAGACACTGTCTATTCAAATGTAAGTTATACCTTGCCAGTGAATGTTGAAAATTTAAGAATGTATGGTGGTGGTGTTTCAATGGCAACAGGCAATAAGTCAAACAATCTGATTGTTGGTAATGTGGGTAACGATGTCATTAATGGTTTAGAGGGTAAGGATACTTTGACTGGTGGAGAAGGCAAAGATACTTTTGTTTTCAGTACTGCGCTCAACGCAAAATCAAATTTTGACATCATCACGGATTTTGATGTGAATGAAGATAAAATTGCTTTCAAGGGATCGATATTTAAAAAAATAGGCACTGGAGTTGAATTCTCCGAGATTTGGTTTAAAAACTCAGTATCACCTCAAACATCTACAAACTTCTTAGAGTATGACGCTAGCTCTGGAATACTTTATTATGACTCTGATGCTAACGGGAAAGGCGTTACTACGCCTGTGGCTATGATTGGAATAAATTTGAATTTAAATGAATTGAATTTTACTATAATTTAAGGTTGCATTAACTGAGACAAAGAAATTTATATCCCACTTTTTGGATATACTAACCAAAAATTGATCATATTTTTTTAAGCTCTACTTTACGCATTTTTAGCTATAGCTTCAGTGTGAAAAAATATCAAAGCAGGAATTGCATTTAGTATTCAGGGGTAAAATAAGGGGTATATTTATTTTTTGAAACTTACAAACATATAATTTACAAAGCA
>CAINHP010000104.1 GCA_903848905.1 uncultured Pseudomonadota bacterium | reverse complement strand
GAGGGTAAATTTAGCGAAGCTATTGGTTATTGGAAAAAACTGCAAACGCATTATAAAACCAATGAGGCGGATTTCAATGAAGTCCAAAAACTCATTGATCAAGCTAGAGAGGCTTTAGGTGAAAAAGTTGAAAGTGTAAAAGAAACTGCTTCTCCTGCGGCAACAAGCGGTAGAAGTTTGCATTTGGCCGTTTCACTTGATGATAAATTCAAGTCCATTGTCAATGCAGACGATTATGTTTTTATTTATGCTCAACCTACGCAAGGTGGAAAAATGCCTTTAGCGGTGGTAAAAAAACAAGTAAAGGATTTACCGATCGACATCACACTCGACGACAGTATGGCCATGATGCCAAACATGACCATTTCATCGGTTGCCAATGTGCAAGTCAGCGCACGCGTCAGCAAAAGTGGTAATGCGTCGCCACAATCAGGCGAGCCTATTGGTAAAAAACAAGTTTCAACATTGATTGACTCGGGTCTGATCAATTTGGTGATTAGCGAAACTGTGCAGTAATGTTTTGTCCATCTTAACTAGCCGAGTTAGTCGGTTTGCTATCGCTAATTATGTATTAGTCTTTGCAATAAAATTTTAAAATCCTATGAACCAGTTAAAAGAAGATGTTATTTGTTATTGCAGCGGAACCACCAAAGCGCAAATCAATGCTTTAATTGTTCAAGGCATCATTGAATTGGATTTGATTTCTAGGCAAACAGGTGCTTGCTCAGGATGTGGCGCTTGTGACGTTGAGAAAATGGAGCTTATAGCAGAGCATGGGCGAGACCAAATTAAACAGTAAAAATAAAGTCCAAAAGCGATAATCGAATTTAGCAGTGATTTATTCAATAGTGTAGAATCTTGCTTAGAAATTATGTTTATTTGGATTTATTTAATATCTACTTTCATTATGACTACCACGCATCTCACTGCTACGTTAACAGTTACTAAAAACAACAACGCTAAAATTATTAAGCGGATTAAAAAATTAGCTGTTTATCAGCAGATTATCAACAAACAACGTGAAGAGACTCAAGGTCATTTATTCGTTGATAAAGATATGTTCATGTGGGAAGGGGATGATTATTGGCACTATCGCGGTGAAACTCAAAAAGAATTAGTTGAAGCCTTTGATCGTTTATATCAATACGTTGCGGCAACACGGCATTGAAGGAGGATTCTGTGAATTTGAACGATAATCCTAGCTTGGATGAATTGAAAGAGATGTTTGTTTCTGGGTTTTAATATTTGGGAATTACCTTGGGGATCACCTATTTCGATAAACATATATTAAACCGCAGAAAATAGGTCAGGCTACAGTGGCAATTTGACTGCTAGTACTTGTGACCTTAACAGGAAAGTCTGTATTGACTTTGGATGATTTCGGATTAGCTAAATCATTAAGTAAATGAAAAATGTGGTAGTTTTTTTTCAATCGTATTTAATTTTCACCATTTAGGGAAGGGTGTCATGTCAGTTAAAAAATCTTTTTATGATCATCTTGACGATGACATTAAGAATATACTGTTGATACAGATTCGAAATGTCTGGACGCATCATTCCACTTCGCTTGAAGGAAATAGTTTAACTTTAGGTGAGACAGATTTTATTCTTGAGGAAGGTTTAACCATTCAAGGTAAACCTCTCAAAGATCATAATGAAGTATTTGGTCATGCAAGAGCGATTGAACGTATTTATGATTTAGTGAATACAGCAAAATCGATTGATAAAGAAGCCTTATTTCGATTACATGAAACGGTGTTGACTGAGCGTATCATTGACACCGATTCGCCTGTTGGTAAATGGAAAGTGCAGAGCAACTTCACTACCTATACCAGTAAAGATAATAAACAAGAGTGGCGCGAATATCCATCGCCGAAAAAAATTGATTTTTTGATGTCGCAATGGTTAGAGCGACTAAATCACAATCTTGAAATAGTCCACGATCACAAAGAAGTGGGGAGAGTATATGCGGATTTACATTTGAGTTTTGTGACGATTCATCCTTTTTTTGATGGTAATGGTCGTATGGCGCGTCTATTAGCAAATTTACCGGTTTTAAAGTCAGGTTTACCACCAATCGTCGTACCACAAGAAGATCGATATAGATATAAATTAGCCTTATCTGATTATCAGAATACGATTAATAATTTGGTTGATATAGGGGATTTGAATCAATTGCCGATGAATTCTCAAAAGCAATATTTTATTGATTTATGCATAGAATATTGGGCTCAGACGAGTGATTTGCTTGTTAAGGCGAAAGAAATGCAGGGTAAACGTATAAAGTAGAGATTTCACTTTTATCTACCACCACATTTCAGAAAACGTTGAACACATTAGTGAAGAAATTATCAAAAATGCCATTGAGGTTGTGTTTGTTGAAAACGTGGTAGATGGAAGTGCTTCAGACGATTCCCTTGAAGATGATGAACAAGATAAAAAGCTCACCCAAAGTCAGCGCGAGTTTATGGGTGGGACGTATCGTAATGAATATGACGAAGATGAATATGGAGATGATGATGTTGAAATCGACGATGACGTCTATGATGAATAATGAATTTAATCAGATAGTTAATTTCAATATTTTTGTTATTGAAGTCGGCGATTTGTCATGATGGAGCGCTCTTCACCGTCTAGTCGATCCAATAGTGCAAATTCGTTTTGTATTGAAATTTGAAATTGCTTGGCAAGTAGGCTTTCGCATATTGCCTTTAGGTAATAATTTACCAAAAAAGGGTCGCAATTGGTAATCATCAAAGATTTCAGATTGAAGGGGGAGTGAAGAAGATAGGGCAGTGGGATTAGTATTATTTATCCATGTAACGAGGTAACAGAAACTCAGTCTACCTTCAGTTAATCTTAGCGTTCCTACCCGATAATTAAACAACCAGACATCAAGTACTGATGGCATTATTAAACCTCATTCTCTATTGCTAATCCTGTCAGAGAGATTTGACCGCCCAAAGTGTCAATCACACGTAGCACATGTTCAAGTCTGAGTGTTGGTTTACCAGATTCTAAATCAACAATAAATCGAATACCTACATCAGCAGCAAGCGCCAGCTGTGATTGTGTTAAACCTAAACGTTTACGTGCTTTGCGCATTTCTGTACCGAGTTCTTTAGTTGTTTTAATAATCGTCATAAATATTCCTTATCGGTAAATTATTGCT